>CALCIB010000319.1 GCA_937907525.1 uncultured Planctomycetales bacterium
CCGCCGCTGGCGCGGCCGCCCTCTCCCAGTGGGAGAGGGGATGCGAGACGGTTTCCTTCGAAGCATGCACCCCCAGGAGCAGACGCCATGAAACTACGCATCAAGGGGAATTCGATCCGGCTTCGGGTCGATCGGAAAGACCTGGCGACCCTGATCGAGCGCGGGCGGGTGGAGGAGGCGCTGCGGTTCGGGCCGGGGGCGGACTCGGCGTTCGTCTACGCCCTGGAACTCGGCGAGGCCCCGCGAGGGGGGCCGTCGGCGACGTACCACGACGGCGCGCTGACGGCGCGGCTGGACCGCCGCGACGCGGAGGAGTGGGCCGGCGACGACGACCGCGTCGGCTTCGAGCGGCTTCAAGAAGTCGATGGCGGCGGCGTCCGGATCCTGATCGAGAAGGACTTCGGCTGCCTCGACCGCCCCGCCGGCCACGACGACGACGCCCACGCCTTTCCCAACCCCTCGGCGTCGTGCTGAGTGGGAAGTGACGCCGAGAGAGGACGTCGCGTTACCTCCCGCTCCGCCGATTCATGACCTCACCTGACTGGCGCGGCTTACCCCTAGAGTGCCCACAAACCGACACGGCATCATGCTTGCAACGGCGATCCGTGCTCAGTTTTCGACTGGGCACGAGTTTAGCATGTCGCTCGACTTGGAATATAGGAAGCCATTTGGAGCCGGCGTCCCTATAACGGTGGGATCACCGATAGATCCTGGGAAAGCGACCCTCGGACACGCTAAACCCGTACTCGACGAGCGTTGGCTCGCCATGCGGCAACTTTAGACCTCAAGAATTCAGTCAATCTAATCAACATTGACTTGATAATTTAAATTAAACTCGCCGCCCCCATTGTAATATCCGATGGTCCCTGCGGGTGCTACAACACCAGTCTGGGACACCACGATCGCCATGTTATACGAAACGAACTCGTTAGCCCGCACGTCGGAAAAATCCACTTTCAACGTCTGAGCCCCCGTCACCGCGTTGAGGTCGGCATCCACTTTAGGCTCGGTGCCCCGCTGAACCCAGAATCTGCCATTTTGAACACCGACCGTAACGAAACTGCTTCGAAAAATGATTCCGTCGGTGTTGCCGGCAGGCGGACCTACGTTGATGACTCCGCCGCCACCGATATTAGGAGGGGGACTGTAAGTTATGGCAATGGAGCCATCAAGAACCTGCGGATCACCGGTTGCATCTGTCACGCTATAAGTCTGGAATCCGGCGGCATTAATGAACTGAGTGGCGTTGCCTGCCCAGAACGGATATGCCGGCCCCGACGCTTCCATATGTGCAAGAAGATTTACGTCAACCATAATATTGGGAGCCCCGACGGTAGGCGAGCTGGCGCCCCCATCGCTTATCTCATTAGCAAACTGAACGTAGGTTTCCGCCCAAGCCGGAGGGCCGCCAGGGGAAGTGACGAGGTCTTCATGCACCATGCTGCCGGGAAATTCAACAAACTCCACGTCGGGAGCGTCGTTGAAGATCCAGCCGCCACCATTAAGACTACCCCACACGCCAGGCTGGGTACCTGGCATGCTGCCCGGAGGGGGTGGCGTATTGACTCTGAAGAGCGAAGCGAGAAAACGCGCCTCGAGCTTTTCCGTCCCTCCGTCGATCCACTCACTTGCAAATGCCCTTCGTGGACGCCTGCATAAAGCCCTGCGGGAGTCTAGGAGTCTTGGCATGGTTTTTCCTCTTCTTGACCGGACCCGTCGTGTGGGGAGATCAGCGGCGTCCATGCCTCATGAATTTTATTATAGCCTCCCTCGCGAGGTCAATAAATTTGTGTGGCGACGCGGTTTGATCGCATATTCCAAGTTCCGGGAACGGCGTCGCACGCAATTGTCGGTTCCCTGGAGGATAAGAGGGGGTTCCACCACTCGCGTTCCTAACCTTCGCTGGGAGGAGACGTCCCTTCAGCCTTGTCGATGCGCTCGTGAGGAAGAAGACAAATACAGAGGAACGCCTCTTCGTCTTGGAAGAAGCCTCTCAGCGCCGCCCCTTGGTCTTGGCCTTCTTCGGATTGGCCTGGGCGTCATCGACCCTCTTTTGCAGTGCCTCTTCCTCGGCTCGGACCTCGGGCGGGAGGTTGGCCATGTACTCTTCCTTGGTCGTGGCGGCCGGGGGTTCGGATTCGCCGCAGCCGGCGGCGCAGAAGGTCAAGCCGCAGCCGGCGGCGCAGAGGGTCAAGGAGAGGACGAGCTTCGCGGGCTTCATGAGCGGCGTTCCCAAATACTTGGAGTCAGAGCGGAAAACAAGGAAAGGTCGGGCGCGACGCCGCGCCCGGCCCCGTGACGCCTGGGATCAGTAGCCGTCGGAGCTGATGACCTCGCCGAGGTTGCGCGACCCAAGGCCCCACCACGTCTGGAGGTTGACCGAGTCCTTGATGAAGTGGACCGAGCCGTCGGAGAAGGCGACGTTGACGCCGCCGGGGTGGTTGCTCGTCGGCGGGGCGCTGCCCATGGCGCCGACGTAGTAACCCGCGAACGTGCCGCCGGCGTCCTTAGTGCCGACGTCGGCACTGTTGTTCGTACAGGGAAGCGAGTTGGGCGCGCCGAAGTGGGTGTACGAACTGATGATCAACCAGGTCGGCAGGCTCGCGACCCACATCTGCCCCCCACCACCGCCGTAGCGCACGCCCTGCGTGCCGGGGATGGCCTTGCAGCCCTGGACGAACTGAAGCGCGCCAGCCTGGCCGGCGTTCAATCCAACCGCCACCGGCCCGCTAAACGGCGCCCGTTTCGCCAGGCTGCTGGAGGCGGTGAAGTTTGAGTTCGTGACACCGATCAGTCCTTCACTGATCATACCCGTGTTGGAGGTGCCGTCGGTGATCGAAGCGATCGTCACCGGCCCCCAGGAGGCGCCGACGTAAAGATCGAGGTTGTACCTGGTGGCTTTAACACCGAAGTTGGAGGGAACGATCGTGCCGGTGGCGACCTGGATCACGCCGGGACCGCCGTAGTTGCCCCTGTAGTTGGTCATGCCGTAGTAGTGGATGGCCCCGTCCGTGCCCGTCCCCCACTGCCGCAAGGGCTGCCACATGCTCTCCGAGGGACACATCAGCGTCGACAGGTTCGAGCACGACGCGGTCGAATTGGCCCACCCGCCGACGCCGGTGCTCATCATGTCGAGGTTGAAGTTCATGGCGTTGTACATCGGCCCCTGCTCGGTGTACTGGAGGATCGGCGGGATCCAGGACATGGGGACCTCGCTCGCGGCCGCCACCGAGTTCACGCTGGGGGCCAGGGTCTGCGCGGGGAAGGCTCCGTTGGTGCTCTCGTAGTTCATGCAGGCCAACGCCAGTTGCTTCAGGTTGTTGGTGCATTGCATCCGCCGCGCGGCCTCGCGCGCCGCCTGCACCGCGGGCAGGAGCAGGGCGATCAGGACGGCGATGATCGCGATGACCACCAAAAGCTCGATCAGGGTGAACCCGCGACGTGAATTCGCTTTCATCGAACGACGGCCTCCGTTCGTAATGGCGGGAGTCGGACGAGCGCGGACGACGGCCCGAGGCGGTCGGTCCCGAAAGACCGGCGGCTCGAATCCACGTCGGGCCGCGCGCATCATCCACGGAATGATATCAAGGACGCGCCGAGCCGCCGCTTCGCGCTTAAGCCCATCGTGGCGATGGAACTAGACCGGGCGGCGGCTAATTTTTTCGGCGTAGGCATCCTACCCTCGTCCCAACCCGAATTCCATAGGTGCATTGAAAAAAAGGTGACATCCGAGCACTAAATCGTTAAACCTACAATTGTCCTGGGAAGGGGCCGGCCGGCCGAGATCCGTGAACGCGCGGGAGTTGCGGAGGCGAATTGATTAAACCTAATTTTATGTTAAAGGGTGTGGACGTTGGGCGCGATCGGCCGTCTTGACGGCCGGGACCGCCCCCGACGCCTGTTGCACGGGCGCGGGGTCGCGTATCCTGGGGGAAGCGCCGGGCCGGCGTCGGCGAGGGCCCGGGAAAATCGATCCCGACGGAGGACGAGCGACCATGACGAGGACGGCGACCTTGGGGACCATCGCGGTTTTCGCGATCGCGACGACGGCTTTCGCCGCGAAGGCGAGGGCCGAGGGGCCGTTTCCGGATAAGAATCTGGAAACGGCCGTGCGCGCCGTTTTGAAGCACGAGCCGAACGTCGAATTGACCGATGAGAAGCTCAGGGACGTCTACATTCTGGAGGCCGTCGGCAAGGAGATCAAGGATCTCACCGGGCTGGAGAAGTGCAAAAACCTCAGCCTGCTGCGACTTTCCAAAAATCAGGTTTCCGACCTCAACCCCTTGAAGGACTTGAACAAACTGCAATCCCTGGATCTCTCGGACAACCAGATTTCCGACCTCTCCCCGCTGGCCGGGCTGAAGGGATTGCAGTATCTTGAACTGTCGAGGAATCAGGCGGTCGACGTCGCCCCGCTGGCGGGGCTGACCGACCTGAGCGCCCTGTACCTGGGAGGCAACCGGATCGAGGACGTGAATCCACTCGCGTCGCTGACTCGACTGGCCTCGCTGGGACTGGGCGGAAACAAAATCAAGGACGTCGGAGCGCTGGACAAGCTGACGAAGCTGTCGACCCTGGACCTTCGCGACAACCAGATCGAGAACGTCCAGCCGCTCACCAAGCAGCCCGACCTGAAGATCCTGATGATCGAGCGCAACCAGATCCACGATCTGACGCCCCTGATCGACGCGGCGAAGGCCGACGCCGCCGGCGCCAAGCTGTTCGCCCCGTATTTGCGGCTGTACCTCGACGGCAACCCGTTGCCGGAGGACGTCCGCGCCCAACAACTGGAGGCCCTCAAGGCGGCTGGAGTCCGCGTTGAAGGGTGATCATGACCGATCTTCTAGACGCCCTGGGACGTCTCGACGCGCAATCCGCCCTGGTCCTCGCGATCGCATTGGCGATCGCCTTCGGCTTCGAGGTGGTCAACGGCTTCCATGACACGGCCAACGCCGTGGCCACCGTCATTTACACCCGCACGCTCAAGGCGACGCCGGCGGTCGTCTTCTCCGGCGTCTGCAACTTCCTGGGCGTGATCCTGGGGGGCACGACGATCGCCTTCAGCATCGTCCACCTGCTCCCCGTCGACCTTCTGATCGACGCCGCCAGCAAGTCGGCCGTGGTCATGGTGCTGGCGCTTTTGATCGCCGGGATCTCCTGGAACCTCCTGACCTGGTGGTTCGGGATCCCGGTCTCCAGCTCGCACACCCTGATCGGCGCGATTTTAGGCGTGGGGCTGGCCAACGGCCTGATGAGCGGCCGGGGGGTGGTCGCCGGGGTGAACTGGGGGAAGGCCGAGGAAGTCGCGCTCGCGCTTTTGATCTCCCCCCTGATCGGCTTCCTCGCCGCCGGGGCCTTGCTCCTGATCGCCAGGCGCCGCGTTCGCGACCCGGAGCTTTTCGAGCCTCCGCCCGAAGACCCCTCGGCGCGTCCCCCGCGGTGGATTCGCGCCACGCTCCTGGCCACCTGCGGGGGCGTGAGCCTGGCCCACGGCTCCAACGACGGCCAGAAGGGGATGGGATTGGTGATGCTCGTTTTGATCGGCCTCTTGCCGACGGGCTTCGCCCTGAACCTGGACGGGCCGACCGGCGCGGAGGTCGCCCGGACCCGCGCGACCCGGCTTCGCGACGCCTTGATCGCGGACCCCTCGCCGACCCACAACGTCGAGATCGCGCGGCTTGACGAGGTGCTGACCCGTCTGGAGGGCAAAACCTCGCTCCGCGAGGTCCCCCACGACGAGCGGATCACCCTGCGAAACCTGATCTTCGCCGTCGACGGGGCGCTTGAGCGCGACCGCGACGTGATCCCCGCCGACCGCCTCGCCGCCATCGAGGCCCCTCGCCGCGAGTTGCGGACGACCATCGAGTACGTCCCCAGTTGGGTGATCCTGGGCGTGGCGCTTTGCCTGGGGATCGGCACGATGTTCGGCTACAAGCGGATCGTGCATACCGTCGCGGAGAAGATCGGCAAGACCCACCTGACCTACGCCCAGGGGGCCAGCGCCGAGGTCGTCGCCATGACCACCATCGGCGCGGCCGACCTGTTCGGGTTGCCGGTGAGCACCACCCAGGTGCTTTCCTCCGGCGTCGCCGGGACGATGTGGGCCAACCGCTCCGGCGTCCAGTTCGCCACCGCCCGCAACATCGCCCTGGCCTGGCTGCTGACCTTCCCCTGCTCGATGTTCGCCTCCGCCTGGATCTTCATCTGCGGCCGGCTGGCCCTGGGCTGACGATCCGTCCGCCCGCTCACCGCGCGACGCGCCATTCCCCCGGCGGGCCCGGCGGGTGGAGCGTCGCGGAGTGCTTCCTGGCCCCGGCGACGACCGCGACGGCCGCGGAATCGGCGTCGGCCGTGAGGTAGTCCGCCACGATCGGCGCGTAATGCACGACGCCCACCGCCAGCCCGATCATCCCGATCCATACGGCGAGATCGCCAATTTGACGCATATCGGCCTCCTCCCTCCCAGCCCGGCCCGCCGCCCATGAACGACCCTAAAGCGCGGTCGTGACGACGAGAACGGGGAATCATACGCCGCCGGGCGCCAAGGTCGAGTTCGTCCGCCACGTCGCGCCCTTTCATCGACGACCCGCAAATTCCCGGCCGAGCTTTCGAGCCACCCGGTTTCGCCGGGGCGCGGGGTCTTTATATGAGCGGCAAGCGGAGGTCCCCCGTTGAACGTCACTCACGCGCGAAGGATCGAGCGAAATGAGCCGACGCGGGACCGGGGCCCGGCGAAGGCTTGCGAGAGCGCTTCGCGGTGCGGTAGGCTCGCGGAGATCCGCGCGGCGGGGAGCGTTTCGGATACGGATTCGGAGCGAATCTGACGCGGGGCGGACGCTGGGAGCATTCGCGATGGCCCGGAACTTCGTGTTGACCGTCACCGGGCCCGATCGGGTCGGGATCGTCGAGGACGTCACCCGCGCGGTGCTGGCCGCGGGGGGGAACGTGGAGACCAGCCGGATGGCCAGGCTCGGCGGCGAGTTCGCGGCGCTGATGCTGGTGACGGTCCCCGACGCCAGGGCCGACGCCCTGGAGGCCGACTTCCAGCCGCTGGTCGGCAAGGGCTGCCGGGTGGCGATCGTCCCGGCCAAAAGCGAGCCCGACGCCGCCATGGCCGACTGGGCGCCGTTCCACGTCGAGGTCGACGGCGCCGACCACGAGGGGATCATCCACGAGGTCGCCAGCCACCTGGCCGCCCGCGGCATCAGCATCGAGGAGATGGACTCCGAGTCCGCCCCCGCCCCCACCAGCGGCGCGCCGTTGTTCTCGATGCGGGCGTTGGTGTTGGTCCCCCCCGACGTCGACGACTCCTGGGCCGAGGGCCTCCGCGAGATCGGCTGGAGGCTGAACCTGGAGATCGAGATCCAGCCCTTGGGCGACGACGAGGACGAGACGTAATCCCAACGGCCTTCCCCCCTCGCGGGGAAAGGTGGCCCGAAGGGCCGGATGAGGGGGGGACGAGCAAGACGACCGTTGCAATCCCAGGCCGCCGGGATGGTGGCCCGTGGACGCCGACGGCTATTCTTCGCGTCGTCCCCCTCATCTGACCGCTTCGCGGTCTGTCTTCCCCCGCGAGGGGGGAAGACCGTTTGCATCGAAGCTCCGCCGCCGGGTGTTGACATCCGGCCGGGCCCGTCCGATCATGCACGGGACGCGCCGATCGACGGGGCCCCGGAAAATCGCGCGACGAAATCTCAAACACATCCCGGACGCGGGGCGTAACTTGTCTTGTGGGGGGACGACGGATGCGGAAACGAACCGAGGACGTCTTCCCCGCCGCGGCGGAAACCTCGACCGATCATTCTCTCGAACAAGGAGATGCGTCGGAGGCCGGAGATCCCTTGCAACCCTCGTCGGCCGCCCTCGGGGCGGTCGATGGCGAGTCGGGCCGTAACGACGCCTGGCTCGTCGAGCGGACTCGGCAAGGGGACCAGGCGGCCTTCGGCGCGCTGGTGCGGCGCTACGAGCGGAAGCTGATCCGGGTGCTGGCGCGGCTGACGCGCGACCCGGAGGCGGCCCGCGACCTGGCGCAGGAGACGTTCTGGCGGGTCTACGACCGGCTGGACCGCTTCGACACCGGCCGGCGGTTCGGCCCGTGGTTGTTCCGAATCGGGGTGAACCTGGGCCTGGACCACCTCCGCCGTCGGCGGAGCGACCCGCCCCCGGGCTCCCTCGACCGGCTCCACGGCGACGACGGCGCCCGCTTCGATCCCGCCGACCCCGACCCCCGCGTCCAGGCCGAACTGGCGCAGGAGGTCCAGTTCGTTCTGGCCCAACTGCCGGTCGCGTACCGGACGATCCTGGTGCTCCGGGACCTGGAGGGGTTCTCCTCGTCCGAAGTGGCCGCGATCGTGGGAAGGCGCGAGGCGACGATCCGTTGGCGGCTGTCGAAGGCCCGCGAAAAGTTTCGACAAGTTTGGGAGCGCCGACAAGACGCGGCGCGGGAGGCGGCCAGGGACGGCTGAGGACCGACCATGCGAAGAACGCCGGACGAGACGACCTGCGAGTGGGTTCGCGACCGGCTCGCGCTGCGGCCGGTCGATGACGACCGCGCGGCCGACGGCGGGGAGGACGAACGTCGCGCCGTCGCGAGCCACCTGGCCGGCTGCGCGCCCTGTCGGGCCCGCCGCGACGGCCTGGCCCGGGCGCTGGAGGTCCTCCACGCCGCGGCGGCCGAGTCGCCGGTCGATCCCGACGCCCCGTCGCTGTGGCCCGCCCTCCAGGCCCGGATCGCCGCCGAGGGCCGACGGCCCCGCCCCCTCGCCGACCGCCCGCGCAAGTCCTCCCCGCGGCGCGTCGCGGCGCGCGACCGCCTGATCGGGTCGTCGGCGGTCCCCCTGGCGGCCCTGGCCGCCGCGGCGCTGCTGGCGCTGGCCGCCGCCCTGGCGTGGACCGACCGCGTCCACGAAAGGTCGGCCGCGCGCGTCCTCGCGGCCTCGGCCCCGTCGCCGGCCGCCGTCCAGGCCCCCGCGCCGACCCCGATGCCGGACGTCGCCTCCTCGCGATCGCGACCGGCCTCGGTCGCGAAGGCGGACGAGTCGACCGACCTGGCGCTGCTCGACGATCCTCCCCTGCTCGATCCCGAGGGTCGGGCGATCATGGCGCCCCCCGCCACGCCGCCGGCCGTCCGGTTCGACCTGGATCGCGGCGTCCCCATGCCCCCCGACTCTCGGATCGCCCAGTCGGCCTATTGACCACGGCCGGACCCGAGCCGCCCGGAGAATCCCCCCGCGATGGACGCCTCGGTTCGGAATCGCCTGGTCCTCTGGCTCGCCAGCGGCCTGTTCGTCGCGGCGCTGGCGCTGGCCGCCGCGTCGCGACGACCGCCGCCGCGGGCCGAGGTCGACGCCGCCGACCGGGCGCTGGCCCGCTGGCTGGCCTCCTCCGGAGCGCTCGAGGACGGCCCCAAGCTCCCCGCCGCGGCGGAGCCGGGATTCCCGACGACCGCCCCCCGGGCGGACCCGGCGTTCTCGGAAGAGGGGGACGACCTCGAACGCCGAGACGACGACCTCCTGTTCGCCGCCATGGAACGGCTGGAACGGCGGTTGGCCGCCGGCATGGTCCGGGCGCGCGAGTCGGTCGTGACCCTGGAATACACCGAGTCCGACGCCCCCGACGACGAGCGCAGCGCCGCGGTCGGCGTGGTGGTCGACGGCCCTCGCGGCGACGTGCTGGCCGTTCGGATCGATCGCCCCCGGCCGGCCTCCGACAAGTCCGACGCCCCCGCCCCGATCGTCGCCCGCGACGTCTTCGGCCGCCGCCTCCTCGCCCGCTGGATCGCCGCCGACCTCGAAACCGGGCTGACCCTGCTGGGGATCCCCGCCGGCGTCCTCCGCTCCATCCATCCGGCCCCCGAGGGCCCCGCCCTGGGCGCCCAGGTCTTCGTCGTGGGCAACCCCTTCGGTCTGGGCCACTCGGTCGTCCAGGGGCGGATCGCCGGGCTCGACCGCTCGCTGAAGATGCGCGACCATCAGATCAACGGCCTGATCCAGGTGCAGTTCCCCATCTCCCCGGGCGACACCGGCGCGGCGGTGGTGAACCACCGCGGTTGGTGGCTGGGCCTGGTCCGCGGGGTCGACGTTCACGCGGCGGAACGTCCCGGAGGGCACGAGTTCAGCTTCGCCATTCCCGCCGACGACGCCCTCTGGATCGGCGAGCAACTCCGCGAACGCGGGCGGGTCGACCGCGCCTACCTCGGCGTCCGCCTCGCCGCCGACCCGGGCGACCCCGACGCTCCCGAGGGCGCCCCGCTCCGGGACGTCCTCCCGGATACTCCCGCCGCCAAGGCCGGCCTCCAACCCGGCGACCGCGTCGTCTCCTTCGACGGCCGGCCGATCCGCTCCTCGCCCGACCTCACCCGACGCCTGGACCTCACCCCGGCCGGCAAGTTCGTCCGTCTGGAGATCGTCCGCGACGGCCCCGGACCCCAACCCTCCCAGCGCAGCGTCTGGGTCCACGCCGGCGACCGCCCCCAACCGCCGACCCTGGCCGAACGGACGCCGGCGCCGCCGTCGCCCCCCCCCTCCCCCGTCGTCACGCCGACCTCCGCCGTCGTCCCGGCCACCTCCCTGGCCGAACGGCTCGACCGGCTGGAACGCCGCCTGGACCGCCTGGAACAGGCGCGACCGACCCCGCCGACGACGTCGGTATCGACGTCGAAAGCCCCCTGAGCGCGCGGTTCGTCCAGAGACCCGACACTTACCGAATCGCTCATGCGACATCCCCGCGGCCCGACGCAGAACGTCCTCCCCCCCTTGAGCGAGAAGGCGGCCGAAGGCCGGATGAGGGGGCGACCGCCGTCGCATCCCGCGGACGGCCCTGACTTTGAAGTCCACGGCTTTCGGTCGCGCCCCCCCTCATCCGCCCCTTGGAACGCTGCCGAAACAACTTCCCGTGAACGACCTGAGAGAGAATATCCACGGATTTCTCAGATTAACACAGATTAAATTGAATTTTCCGATCTGAATCTGCGTCAATCTGGGTAATCCGTGGATGAATTCCACGACGGAGAAGGCGCCGGCCGTCTACGAGGCTCTTGATTCCCCGGATTTACGGTTCGAGGCCACGCGAGTCGACCCCGGAGGATTCCCGGAAGTTATTTCGGCGGCGTTCCTCGGGGCACCTTCTCCCACAAGGGGAGAAGGGGGGATGTAAGCCCGCCATCGATGGTTTTCGACAAAGCACTTCGGACTCCAAATCCCAGACGGCGTGGCCTCGCCGTCACGGCCTCCGGCGCTCGTGATCCATAACCGTACACGAACTCACATCTCTATTCACGACAATCGATTCGCCGCCCGCCCCCTCGCCTTCGCGTCGCCGCGGTCGACGGCCGCATTAGCCCGGTGACCGTCCGGTCATCACTTGGTTTGGCGATGGCGGGCTCTCGCCGTCGGACTTCATGATGAGCCGACGCTTTGGGTGACGCCACCGATCGCGGGGCCTTCGGACCAACCGCGCCGCCCTCGAAGGGGAAGGCGTCTGGACGAACAGGCCCGTCGCGCCTCGGTCCCGATCGCCCCTGAGATCGGAAATCCTTGCAACCCTAGTGACAGGTCCGCGTGGCCGTCGTCTCTCCTTGTTGTTTTGAGAGATGACGGCGCGCCCGGCGTTCGTCCGCCGATGGGACGGCCTCGACCTCGATCCAACACCAGGAACCGGGAGACTTCCATGATGCGCGACCTTCGACGAACCGCCCCGCTCCTCGCCTTCGCCATCGCCCTGACCGCGATCCCCGCCGCCCACGCCGGCGAAATCGTCGCCTGGGGCAACGACGAATACGGTCTGGTCTCGGGCGCGCCGGTCGGCGACGACTTCACCGCCCTCGTCGCCACCCCCCATACCGCCTTCGCGCTGCGGGCCAACGGCTCCATCGTCGCCTGGGGCCGGGACGACGGGGGCTTGGTCACGAGCATGCCGACGGATACAGGGTTCATCGCCCTTGCGACCGGCCTGTACACCGCTTATGCGCTGCGGGCCGACGGCTCCATCGCCGCCTGGGGCGACGACGCATACCACCTGGTCACGGGCGCGCCGACCGACGACGGATTCGCCGCCATCGCCGCGGGCTCCGGCTCCGCCTACGCGCTAAAGGCCGACGGCTCCATCGTCACCTGGGGCAACAGTCCTTCGGGCGTGCCGACCGAGGACGGTTTCGCCGCCATCGCCGCGGGCGGCGGGAACGGCCTGGCGCTGCGGGCCGACGGCTCCATCGCCGCCTGGGGCGACGACGGATACGGTCTGGTCTCGGACGCGCCGACCGAAGGCGGGTTCGCCGCCATCGCCACGGACTACTCAGCCGGCTACGCCGTGCGCGCCGATGGCTTCGTCGCCGACTGGGGAGCGGCCTGGGGCATGCCGTACACCAACGGAATCTCCACGGTCGCCGCAAGCAACGCCTTCGCCCTTGCGTTGCGCGCCGACGGCTCCGTCACCGCCTGGGGCGACGACTCTTACGGCCAGGTCTCGGACGCGCCGGGCGGGGCCGGCTTCACCGCCATCGCCGCGAGTGGCGGCGGGACCGCGTTCGCCCTGCGTTCGTCGGCGGCGCCGGAACCGGCGAGCGTGGCGATGCTGGCGCTCGGCGCGGGGGTCGCCGTCGTCGCGGCGGCGCGGCGGCGGGCGAAGGGGGAGGTTTGACGAGGCGGTCCGCCTCGCGCGCGACGGTTCGACGCGCGCCGTCGGGTCTCTCAACGTCGGACCTTTCGGAAGACCAGGAGGAACGATTCATGATTCTGCATTTGCGTATGCGTTTCGCGGGACTCCTCGGGTTGCTGGCCTTCGCCGCGACGCCGAGCCGGGCCGATTTCCGGTACGAACTCGTCGACCTCGGGACGCTGGGGGGCGACCACAGCGCCGCCCACGACGTGAACGCGTCGGGGCGGGTCGTCGGGTGGTCGCACACGGCCTCGGGGGAGGTTCACGCCTTCCTTTACGACGGGACCGCGATGCGCGACCTCGGCGCGCCGTCGGGGTTGGGTAGTCACGCCTCGGGCCTGAACGACGCCGGACGGGTCGTCGGCAATTACGATTTCGTCGAGCCGGAAGTCGGTGGGTTCCGCGCGTTCGCGTACGACGGTTCCACGATGCGCGACGTCCCGGATCTCGGCGGGATTTCGGCCGCCGCCACCGCGATCAACAACTCGGGATTGATCGTGGGCTACTCTTACGTGGCCGGGAGCTACATCGAGGTCCATGCGTTCGTGAACGACGGGGCCGCGGTGACCGACCTGGGCACGCTGGGCGGACTCGGGAGTTACGCCTCCGACGTCAACGAGAACGGCGTCGTCGTCGGCGATTCGACGACCGCGGGGAGCGGAGGCCAACTCGCGTTCATCTATGATGGAACGACGATGAAATCGCTGGGGACGCTCGGCGGCTTCTTCAGCTTCGCGACGAAGATCAACGACGCGGGCTGGGTCGTCGGGTCGTCCGACACCGCGGACGGCATCCAGCACGGGTTCCTCTACGACGGCTCGACGATGCGCGACCTGGGCGACCTGGGCGGCGGCTGGAGCGGCGCGCAGGCGATCAACAACGTCGGCCAGGTCGTCGGCTTCGCCAGCGCGGCGGCGGGTACGCCGATGAGGGCCTTCCTCTATGAGAACGGAGCGATGGCGGACCTGAACGACCTGATCGACCCCTCGTCGGGGTGGACGTTGAACTACGCGCAGGGGATCAACGACGCGGGCTGGATCGTCGGCTATGGCGAGACCCCGGACGGCCGCCAACGCGCCTTCCTGCTGAAGCCGGGGCCCGCCGCCGTGCCCGAGCCGGCGAGCGTGGCGATGCTGGCGCTCGGCGCGGGGGTCGTCGCGGCGGCGGCGCTCCGGCGGCGGCGGGCGACGGTCGGCTGATCGCGACGGGCCGCCGATCCCGCGTCCGGGCGCGCCGCGACGGCGCTCCCGGACGCGGTCAATCCGCTTCGTTGGAGTCCGTCCAGGCGAACCGGCCTCCCCAGCCGCGACGGACCCAACGGGCCAGCAGTTCCGGACGGCTTTGGACGTCGAAGTGGTCGTAGATCCGCTTGACGTAGTGGTTGACCGTGTTTCGGGCCATCCCCAGCCGCGCGGCGATCTGCTTGTCGGAATCGCCCTCCAGCGCGCACCGCAACACCTGACGGGTCCGCGGCGACAGGGTCGAGGGCGAGGGGTCGGAATACCCCGCCAGGACGCCGCCGACCAGCGGGGCGATCAGACCGTGGGCCGCGCCGACCACGGCCTTCGCCCGCTTCGAAAAGTCCCGGTCGCCGATCGGGCGGACCAGGACGACCCCCATGCTCATCCCGTTGCGCTGGGGGAGGATGCAATACGTCATCACGTCGGCCCGCGAGGGCCCGTGGTAGGACTGAAAATACTCGGTCGGGTACCAGTCGGCGTCGGGCACCATGTCCGGCCGAGAGAGGCAAGGGCCCTCGCCGCGCTCGGTCGCGGCGATGTACGCGGCGAGCATGGGGTTGAAGTCGAAGCCGCGGCGCGCGAACTCCTCGTTCATCGCGAGCCAATATTCGATCTCAAGCCCGCTCCGCTCCCAGCCCCAGCCGGTGACTTCTCGGATGACGGTCGGCCGCAACTGGGCCTCGTACTCGGTCGCCACGGGGGCGCCCGCGACGCGCGCGGCCCAACCGAGCAGGTGCCCCCGCCACGACCTCGGATCGTCCCCCAACTCCCGGCATTCGCCGACCAGGTTGTGGATCGACCGATAGTCCGCGCCGCGCAAGTAAGACGATTTGGCCATGGACGCCTCCGTCGAACCGCTCGCCGGTCCTCGACGAGTCGATTCCGCGTCGGTTCATCTCAATTCGTGTTCCGGCCTTCATCGGCCGCCCGCGGGGCGGCGTTCGAGCGACCGACCGAGCCTCGAGGCCGCCTCGTCGTCGAGGTCGTCGCCGATGGGTCGAAGCGGTCATCCCATGCACTCCGGTTTCATCAAACGTCGACCGGGATACAATACAATACAAAGAACGACTCAATCAATACCGACGTTTTCCGTCAACCCCGACGCGCCTCGGGCGTCGGTTCGCGAAAACGCCCTGTCCGGCGGCGCCCGGCCATGGTACAACCATGCTGAACGCCTGATTCGACGTCGCCCGTCGCGACGCGACGCTCGGGAGCATCGCCATGAGCACCGCCAGGCCCGGCCGACGACGACCGTCCCCCGTCGACGCGATCGTCGCCGCCTCCTACGACCCGGCCTATCCCACCAGCGACGGTAGGCCGATGGCCGACAACATGACCCAGTTCCGCTGGATGGTCACCATCAAGGAGGGGCTCGACGCCCTCTTCGCCGATCGCGACGACGTCCTCGTCGCCGGCGACCTCCTCTGGTACGCCGTCGAGGGCGACCATACCGACGCCATGGCCCCCGACGTCATGGTCGTCATCGGCCGCCCCAAGGGCGAACGCGGATCGTACCTCCAGTGGAAGGAGGAAGGCATAGTCCCCCAGGTCGTCTTCGAGATCCATTCGCCCAAAAACTCCGTCACCGAGATGGCCGCCAAGCTCAGGCGCTACGACGCCCGCGGCGTCGAGGAATACTACTACTACAAACCCGCCACCGGCGCGCTCAAGGGCTGGCTCCGCGACCCCGACGGCCTCCGCGAGATTCCACGAACCGACGGCTGGACCAGCCCTCGGCTAAGAATCAGCTTCGAGGCCCCCAGGCGCAAGGACGGTCTGGTGATCCGTCGCCCCGACGGCGAGCGGTTCCGCACCTTCGGCGAGTTGGCGAAGGACGAGGAGGCCGCGCGACGCTACGCCGAAGCCGAGGCCGACCGCCGCCGCAAGGCCGTCCGCCGCGCCCGCCGCGAACAGAGGCTCCGCGAAGAGGCCGACCTCCGCGCCGAGCAAGCCGATCGCATCGCCGAATTGGAACGTCGACTCCGCGAGGAATCCGAACGCGCGGCCGAACTGGAGCGGCGACTTCGCGAGGAGGCCGAGGCGCGGGTGGCGTGGTTGGAGGCGAGGCTCAAGGAGCGGAACGGGTCGTCGGAATGATTCGGGCGGTTTGGGGTTACGGCCGATCGCGCCGGGCGATAGGATACGGTCCTTGATTCACCACGCGGAGCACGCCGGATTGTCTTCGCCGCCGTCGAGGAAGGACCCCGTGAGCACGGCAACCACGATCCCCGCGCCCAATCCCCGCGCGCTTCCCCCCGTCCTGGGACGCCTCTTCAGCGGCACGCTCTGGCTGGCCTTTCGAGTCCCGCTCCAGATCGTCTTCTCGCTCTGGACGACCCGGCTGATCCTGGAGACCGTCGGCAGGGACGACCTCGGCGCCTACGACTTCGCCTGGAACTTCGGCTTCCTCCAGATGTTGCTGGAGTTCGGCGTCAGTTCCGCGCTCCAGCGCCAGATCTCGGAATACTGGACGAAGGGGGACCGCGAGGGGGTCGACCGGGCGATCGCCTGCGGCTTGAACTTCTACGCGGCCACCGCCCTGATCCAGATCACGGCCTTGCTGGGGATCATGTACCTGGGGCTCCCCTTCTCCAAGTACCACGGCACCACGTCCTACGACTTCATCATCCGGCTGCTCTGGATCCAGATCGTCACCGCGCCTTGCTACGGGTTCTCGGTGGTGGTCTCCAGCGTGCTGCAGGCGGCCAGGCGGTACGAGTTCATCCCCCGGATCGAGTTCGGCATCGTCATCCTGCGGTTCCTGGTCTTGATGATCGGGCTCAAAAGCGGCGCGTCGTTCTTCTGGGTGATCGTCTTGCAAACGGCCATCCAGATCGGCCTGTCGCTGGGTCCGGCGGTCTGGGTGCTGAGGCGCGAGCTGGGCCAACGCTTGAGCTTCCGAGGCGCGCGCTGGGACGAGTTCAAGGCGCTGGGGCATATCAGCTTCTACCTGGCGTTGATCCAACTGAGCGTGGTGCTGGCCGACAAGATCGACGCGGCGATCCTGGGCTTCGTGGTCCCCGAGCCGGCGACGGCCAACGCGATCTACGGCACGGTGGGCAAGCCGTTCTTCCAGCTTCGCCAAACGGGCTGGATGCTGGCCTACATGGTGATGCCGGCCGTCGCCAGCCTGGTCGCGGCCCGCGACGACAAGGCGCTTGAGCGGCTGAAGTACGACGGCGCCCGGATCCACCTGGCGACCGTCCTGCCCCTGGGCCTGTTGGCCTGGCTCTACGCCGCGCCGTTTCTCAACCTGTGGGTCGGCGACCGCCTGGGAATGCCCGCCGCCGAGGTCGCGCCCTTGATGCGACTGTTCCTGACCGCCGCGATCCCGCTGGTGCTGTCGGTGCCGGTGCAGATGGCGATCGGCCACAACAAGGTCGCGGTCGTGGCCCTGTCGGCGATGGCCGGGGCGGTCGTGAACCTGCCGGTCAGCCTCTACCTGACGATGAAGATCGGCGTGGCCGGCGTGATCTGGGGGACGGTCCTGACGACGTTCTTCTCGAACCTGTTGATCCCCGGCGTCTACGTCGCGAGGGTCCTGGAGATCGACCCGCGCGAGTTCCTCCGCCGGACGCTCGCCCCACCCCTGATCGGCGCCGCGGCGGCCGTCGCGGCGTCGTGGCTGCTGTCGCGGTTCTTCCCCGTCACCTTCCCCGGAACGACCCTCTTCACCCGCGCCTTGCCGCTGGGGCTCCATCTGGCCGTCGGCCTGGCCGCCTACGTCGCCGGCTACCTCCTCACCCGCGCCGGTCGCGGCGACCTGGCCCAGCTTTCCGCCAAGCTCCGAAGGCGGTAGCGTACCCCGTCGTGTAAAATGACGTCGAAAGGAGGCCCCGCATGGCGACCGATCGAATCAACGACCTGAGGGCCTTCAAGGGCTTCATCGAGGATCGCCTGGCCCTCGCCGACGACGTGCCCACCCTTGAAGAGGCGCTGCTGGACTGGGAACTCGAAAACCAGGGCGACGCCGAGTTGAGAGAGACCCTCGAAGCGATCCGCGAGGGTCTCACCGACGCCGAGGCCGGCCGCCTCGCCCCCGCGCGCGACGGAATCAACGAGTTCCGTCGCAAGCATGGTTCGTCGTCTCTTCCCCTGAATATGAAATCGAACTGAATCCTCGTCCTACGACGCCCGGACGTCCATCGTCCTCCCGGTGTCGATGGTGGTCCGCGCGCCGTTCGGGTCGGTGACGGAGACCAGGACGCGGTACGTTCCGGCGGCCGCGCCGGATGGGATCCCACGCGAGACGAGGTTCACGCGGGCCGGTCGGCCGGGGCGGAGGCGGATGTTGGGGGTGGCGGTGGCGATCGTCACGTCGCCGGTCGCGCCGGTCGTCGACGAGAGGACCAAGTCGACCTTCGCCCGCTCGACGACGGGGGCGGAGGCGGTCAAGGCCACCCCCTGCTGGATCCGCGCCCGCCTGCCGGCGACGACCGTCGCGGGGAGCAGGCCCCGGCCGGGCGTCGGCGTCAGGACCGACGGGCGCGACGCCGACGGGGCCGAGCCGACCGCCGCGATGGGATCCACCGCCGAGATCGGGGTCACGTCCGAGCCGGGGGTCGTCGTCGCGCCGGGGGTCGTCGGCGTGGTCGTCGTCGCGCCGGCGCCGACGTTGACGACGAAGGTCTGGGTCGCCGAGCCGCCGTCGGCGCCGTAGCCGACGACGGTGATCTTCGCGGTCCCCGTCGAAACCGGGGTCACCACCAACTGGTTCCCCTGGAGCGTCGCGGCGGCCACGCCGGGGGCGTCGCTGACGGCGGAGAACCCCTCGTCGGCGATGGTCACGTTGTTGATGAGGACCAGGTTCGAGGGTTGAACCTGCGTCCCCCGCGCGTAGTTCAGAAGCGGCGCCGAATCCAACGGCGAGGCCATGGGCCCCGGCGACGGCACCGGCGCGGCGGCCACCGCGTCCATCACCGCCAGCC
The DNA here is from genome assembly GCA_937907525.1 of uncultured Planctomycetales bacterium. Taxonomy (GTDB): domain Bacteria; phylum Planctomycetota; class Planctomycetia; order Isosphaerales; family Isosphaeraceae; genus Paludisphaera. The sequence goes on from CALCIB010000319.1 coordinate 18,824, forward strand.
CGGACTGCCCCACCACCTTGCCGAAGACCGTGAACCCGCCGTTCTGGTTGTCCAGGTTGGCGGCGTTGGAGTCCGACTCGTTGAAGAAGAACTGGCTGGTGGCGCTGTCGGGGTCGCCCCCCAGCTTGGCCATGGCGATCGTCCCGCGGACGTTCGACGCGCCGAACTCGTTTGGCACCGGGGCGTTGGTCGGCGTCTGCGTGAGCCCGCCCCCGCCGTTGAGCTGATACCCTCCCGCCTGCCAGATGAAGCCGGGGACGGATCGATGGACGATCGAGTCGTTATACCCGCCGTTGTTCACATAGCCAATAAAGTTGGCGACGGTCTTGGGGGTGGTCGCCGGCGTCAAAAGGACCGGGATGGTGCCGAGGGTGGTGTTGAAGAGGGCGAAGTCGGCCTTGCCGGCGGGGTCGTTGAAGTGGGCGCCCAGGTCCACCGTCGTCGGCGCGGCGCCGACCGCCGCGGCCACGTCCGGCAAGGGCGCCGTGACGGCGACGGTCAACAGGGCGCGGGTCTCCAGACTCTCCACCCGACCCACCACGCGCGCGCGACGGGTCCGCGACGGCTTGCTCATCGACGACTCTCCGAAAAGCTCGACGACCCGACCGCGCGACGCGACTACGAAGAAGTGGACGCGGCCGGGGCTTACGGTTCCATCAGGGACGCGGGCCGTGGAGCGAGCCGGGCGTGGGTAACGCCCCTCGGCCTCCACTCCCCGGACGTGCGCCCGGTAGATACCGCGGAACGCCTTCGGGGGCCAGATCGAATTCCGAGCCCTCGCCCGAGGCCGATCGAGGCCCCTTCGTCCCATCACGTCACAAAAGTGGGAGCCGTGTTTCCTTCATGATCGCCTCACCGCCGCTTACGGTTCGAACTCGTCTTGGGCCGAATGGCGGATCGCCAAGACGCTGATCACGTCGTCCTCGACGGAATAGAAAATGCGGTGGACGCCGCGGCGCTTGCCGTGGAGGGCTTCCCGGATTGGGAACCCGAACTTCTCGGACGTCTCGACGGATAGGGGATGCGGCAGGGGCCGATCGGCCAGCGCGGCCACGGCCTTTCGCAAACCGGCCAACCAGTAGGCCGCGGCGGTGGGCGAGCGTTCGGCGATCCATTCGAACGCGGCCATGGCGTCCGCCTCCGCGCGGGGTTGGACGACGACTCGGTAGCGGCTCATCCGGGTCGCTTCGCTTTCGCCGCGGCGAGCCGGTTCTCCATCTCGGCGAACATCGCCTCGATGGGACGGCCCTTGCCCGCCTTCATCTCCTCGACGGCGACCGCAAGCGACGCCATGTGTTCAGAATCTCCCGGTTCCTCCACGTCGAGCGCTTCGAGGAGCTTCGCGTCCAATTCCCGTTCCTCGCGGCGGCGCTCGGCGTCGCGGACGAGGGATTGGAGGTAGGCGTCGGGCGATTCGAAGCCCCCCTCGGCGACCTCGCGCTCGACGACGGCCTTCAGTTCTTCGGTCAGCGTCACCTGGATGGTGGTCATGGCTCCCCCTCGGCTTGGTCGTTCCCCACGGTCGTCGATTTTACGAAACCCCCGACGCCGCCGCGATCAGGCTTCGGACGTCGCCCCCCCGCCGTGGATCAGGACGTCCCGCAGCACGACGGCCTGGTTGTGTTCCTCGTCGTGGGCGCCGTAGACGAGGGTGATCGTCTCCTTCTTGGCCAGTTCGCGGAGGCGGTCGAGTTCCTCGCCGCGGGCTTGCAGTTCCTCCTTGTAGCGGCGCTGGAATTCGGGCCAGCGTTCCGGGTCGTGGCCGAACCACTTGCGCAACTCGGTGCTGGGACCGAGTTCCTTGAGCCACTCGGCGACGTCGGCCTTCTCCTTGCTCACCCCCCGGGGCCAGAGCCGATCGACCAGCACCCGGATCCCGTCGTCGGCGTCGGCCGACTCGTAGGCTCGTTTCAACCGGACATGCGACGCGGGGAACGACGACTTCGCCATGAATACGACTCCTCGCTCGAGAGGACCGAACCCCCGGAAACGCCGATCGCCGGGCCACGACCATTCTACCGACCCCCCCGCCCTTTCAAGGTCCTCGGGAGTGGGTTCGTCCGCCAACGGCGCGCTTCTCGATTGTCCACCGTAACATCTTGTTATTCCACATGTTATATGCCCATAAACATTGGCTTTGTTCGTTGCTTTCGAATATGTTCGACGCGCCCTCCGGGGTTCGGCGTCAGGCCCTCGACGGGGCCGTCCGACCCCTCGCGCCCGCTTGATGAAACCGCGCGCGATCTCCCCCTCCTTTCACCGCTCGCCGAGTTGCCAAAGACGCGAAAACCGGAGCCCTCCACCATGTAGTGCCCCACAATTCGCCTCTTGGAAACGTGGGGCGTGCGATTTTCGCGGGCGATCGGCGCGTCCGCGTTCGCAACACGTTTTCCCCGCATCCTTTACGCCAATGCAAAAACCGCCCAAAATTCGCGACGGTTCGCCCGCTCGTCGGAAGCACGCCGATTCGCCGGCTTCCCTTGAGGCGAACCGCGGGACATAATGGATGGAGGCGACGACGCCGTCGACCGTCAGGCCGAAAGGAGTGGGCAAGACCCGTCGCGCGGGCGTCCCGCCCCCGCCTCCCCCAAGGTGCATCCGTGGCGATCCCCGACTACCAGACGATCATGCTCCCCATGCTCCAAATCCTCGCCGACGGCCGGGCCTGGAGCATCCAAGATCTGACCCGCGCCGTCTCGGACCACTTCGGACTGACACCCGAGGAACGCGAGGAGCGATTGCCCAGCGGCAAGCACCAGGTCGTCGTGAACCGAGCCAGTTGGTCGCGGATGTACTTGAGGATCGCGGGCCTGGTCGAAGATCCGAAGCGCGGGCAAGTCCGCATCACGGGGCAGGGTCGGTCGATTCTGGCCGAAGCTCCCGAACGGATTGATATTCAATTACTCAAGAGATTCCAATCGTACCGGGACCATCTGAGCGCGAAGGCCAAACTCGCTTTCGAATCAGAGGCAACGCCGCCGGTCACGACCGGGATCGTCGAGGAGCAGACCCCCAACGACCTGATCGAATCCGCCCACCAGTCGTTGCGGCGGGCGACGGCGGATGATCTTCTCTCGCGATTGAAATCATGCTCGTCTTCGTTCTTCGAGCATATCGTATTGCGGTTGTTGATGGCGATGGGGTACGGCGGGGTGGCGGGTTCGGGGAGCGTGACGGGGAAGTCGGGGGACGGCGGGATCGACGGAGTGATCCGGCAGGACAAGCTGGGGCTGGACGTGGTCTGCATCCAGGCCAAGCGCTGGGAGGCCCCGGTGGGGAGGCCCGTCGTCCAGCAGTTCGTCGGCGGCATGGACGGCCACCGGGCCAAGAAGGGGGTGATCCTGACGACGTCGTCCTTCACCAAGGAGGCCGCGGACTTCCTCCACAAGATCGAGGGGAAGCGGGTCGTCCTGGTCGACGGCGTCCGACTGGCGGAGCTGATGATCGACCACGACCTGGGCGTGACCACCGCCAGCGTCTACGTCGTCAAGGAGGTCTCCAACGACTTCTTCGACGAGGACGAGATCTGACGCGGGGCGGCCCTCGGATCGGCTACAATCGCGAGAGTCACGCGAACCTCGGAGGGCGCCCGCGATGCTGATGATTCGACGGTCCTGGACTCTCGCCGGAGCGTTGCTGACGCTGGTCGTCGTCGGGGCGCGGGGGGAGGCGCCGCGGAAGCCGGAGGCGCTTTTGCTCGTCGACGGGGGCGCGCGGCTGCTGGTGGCGAACCGTGGGACCGGGACGGTCGCGGTCGTCAACGTCGCGAGCCGGACGGTCGAGGAGGAGGCCGCGATCGGTCGCGGGCTTTGCGACCTCGACGCCACGGCCGACCCGGACGTCTGGATCGCCGTCGACCGCGAGGCGGGCGAGGTCGTCCGCTTCGGCCGGCGCTCGGGCAAGCTCGCCGGGATCGACGCCGTCCGAGTCGCCGACGACCCCGTTTCCGCCGTCGCGTACGGCGACGGCCGCCGCGCGCTGGTCCTTTCGCGATGGTCGCGGAAGGCGACGTTCGTGGCGTGGGACGACGGCGCGCCTCGGGTCGTCGGAACCGTCGACCTGCCGTTCAGCCCGCGGGAGGCCGTCGTCTTGCCGGCGGGCGCCGAGGCGGTCGCGACCGACGCCTTCGGCGGTCGGCTGGCGGTTTTGGATTTGAAGGACATGAGCGTCCGTCGCGTCTGGAAGCTCCCCGACCACAACCTCCGCGCCCCGACGATCACGCCCGATGGCGCGGGCGTGGCGATCCTCGCCCAGAACGGCGTCCCCACCGCCACCACGTCGCGGGGGGACGTCGAGTGGGGCGTGGTCATGCGAAGCTGGATCCGGATCGTCCCGATCGACGACCTCCGATCGGTCGAAACGACCGACGGGGACCTGGTCGCGCGGTCGCGGATCCGCGTGCTGGGGACCGTCGGCAAGGGCTCGGCCGACCCCTCGGCCCTGGCGTTCGGGCCCAAAGGCGAGCTGGTCGTGGCGATCGCGGGGACCGATCAGGTGGCCTCGGCGTTGAGTTTGGACGAGCCCTACGAGCGGTTCCAGGTCGGCCGCGCGCCGGTGGCGCTCGCGATCGACGCCGAGGCCGCGACCGCCTACACGGCCGACCTGTTCGACGACGCGGTGACGGTCGTGGACCTGGCCGGAGGAACGGTCGTCGGCGCGGTCGCGCTTTCGGCCGACGCGGCGGTCGACGGCCGTCGCCGGCCCGCGACGCTCCTGGAGGAAGGGGAGTCGCTCTTCCGAGACGCCGCGCTTTCCGAAGGCGGCTGGATGAGCTGCCACGCCTGCCACGCCGACGGCCACGCCTCCGAGGTGTTGACCGACACCCTCACCGACGGCTCCTACGGCGCGGCGAAGCGGTCGCCGTCGCTCTTGGGGCTCGCCGACACCGCCCCCTACGGCTGGACCGGCGCGTCCCCGACGATCGAGGACCAAATCCGCACGTCGCTGACGACCACCATGCGCGCCCACGAGCCCTCGCCGCGACGGATGAAGGCGCTGGTCGCCTATCTGAACTCCCTCGCTCCGCCCCTACCCGATCCGGTCGTCGATCCCGAGGCCGTCGCGCGGGGCCTCGCGGTCTTCCAGGCCAACGACTGCGCCGAGTGCCACGCCCCGCCGACGTACACGTCGCGGGAAAGCCGCGACGTGGGGTTGGTCGACGCGGCGGGCAACCGGAAGTTCAACCCGCCGTCGCTGCGGGGCGTCGGCCGTCGTCCCGCCTTGCTCCACGACGCCTCCGCGACGTCGCTTCAAGACCTCTTCGACCGCGTCCGCCACCCCGACGGCATCCGCCTGACCGACGAGGAGATCGCCGATCTGTCCGCCTTCCTGCGGTCGCTGTGAGTCGGGGGGCGGAATCGGTCCTCGACGATCAGGGCGTGTCGGCCGCGGCCAGTTCGGGGACGGCGTCGAACGGCGCGGCGACGGGCTCGACCAGGCTGTTGTCGTGGGCGACGACGCCGAGGCCGCCGACGCAGAAGCTGTCGCCGTCGATCAGTTGGAGGTTGAACACCGGCTGGACCCGATCCGACTCCACCGCCGTCACCATCGCCGAGCCGCCGACGGTTCGCAGGCGGTCGCCGGGTTTGAGTTCGCGGGCCATGGTCCAGCCGCGATCGGCGACCCAGAAGCGGTGGATGCCGGTGGCGACGACCTCGTCGTCTCCCAGCCGAACGCGCAAGGTCTGGTTCGGCGGGTTGTGGAAGGCGGTCGCCACGGCCCGATAGCGGAAGTCGCCGGTGGTCAGATCCTGGCTGAGCACCTGGTCGCCGGCCTCGATCGACTCGATCGGCCGGTCCCCCTGGAGCGTCCGCACCATGGTCCCGGCGGCGAAGCAGGCGTGCGCGACGATCGCCGTGCCGATCCGCGTGTTGACCAGTGACGGCGCCGCCTGGGGCTGGAAGCCGATCGGGACTTCCTGGACGTAGGTCGGCGGTTCGTAATCGGGCGAAGCGGTAAAGGCGTAGCCCTCCAGATCGACGGCCCATCCGGTCCACTTGTCCGGGTCGTCGCCGAAGTCGCGCCCGCTAGCCGTCTTCAACACGCTCGCGACGCGGTCGTTGGTCTCGCGGATCGAGGCGGTCTGCCGCTCCAGAGCGCGGACGTCGGCCTCCAGTCGCGCCCGGGCGGCCATCGCCGACATGCGGGTCTCGGCGACCATGCGGCCGATCGGGACCTGGAGATCGGTCTCACTGACGGGGGCCTCTTGAAAGGCTCGTGAAGACGGGTCTTTAAGGCGCGCGAGATCCGTTACGAATGGCTCCCGAGGCCCCGCCGACATGACGCGGTCGATCACGGACGACGCCCCCGGGGTCCCTTTCAGGCCCGCCTGCATTCGTTCCGTCGCTTGGTCCCACGCCGCCTGACGATTGGCCGCCAATTCCGCCATGCTCCGCCCACCCTTGGACATGTCCCATCCCGAGTTCCAGACGCTCAGCGGCTTGGTCAGGACGAAATCCGGCGAGACGGCCGTTCCGGGGGCGACCAGCGGGGCCATGGGCGAGTACCTTCGCACCACGTTGGCGCCCTCGCCCTGGATCGTCAGCGAGCCGGGGGAGCCGGGGCCCTCGACGTCCTTAACCTGGTAGCGGGTCTCCTTGCGGATCAATCCCGCGAGATAGCGGGCGAAGTCCCGCGGGTCGCGACGGGAGAGGAGCGCCGCGGCGTCGGAGCGGAGCGTCGCGTCGGGGCTGAAGACCGAAAGCGTCGCCAGCGCGATCGAGGCGTCGGGGCCGTCGATCCGGCTCAAGACGTCCACCGCGACCCGCCGGCCGCTCTCGCCGCCCCCCTTGACGAAGACCTTCCAGACGGACGCCGCCGCCGCCGGGTCGTGGATCTCGGCGAGCGTCGCCCGGGCGTCGTCGCGCTTGGCGCGGTCGCGCGAGCTTAGGGCCTCGCGAAGTTTCGACAGTCGCGGCGTCCATTCCTTGTCGGCCCGCTCGCGGGCGTCGCGCGCCGCCTGTCGGGCCGCCTCGACGTCCGGATTGACCCAGCGCTTGCCGACCTTCTTGAAGCCCAGCCGCCGCCAGGCCCCCTCGCGGTCGGGATCGAGCTGCAACGTCCGGCGCAGGTGGGCCGTCATCGGCTCGTCAAGGCCCTTCTCCTCGCACCAAAGGGCGAGTTTGTACTGGTCGTCGGCCTTGTCTCGGGTCTGGGCGCGACGCTCGAAGTATTCGCGCATCAGCGCCTGTTGCTCGGGTGAGTCCTCGACGGCGCGGACGGCGTCGGCGGGACGCATCCAGCGGCCTTCGCGCTTGACCTGGCCGAGCAGGCCGCGGGCGCGGGCGTTTTCGGGGTCGAGCAGGACGGCGCGGGCGAGGTGCCGGGTCTTCTCCGGGGCCATGCCGCGGGCCTCGCACCAGAGCGCCAGGTCGACGTGGGCGTCGGCGTCGCGACCCGCCGCGGCGGCCGCCGTCCGGTAGGCGTCGCGGTCGGGCCCGGGCGATGCGTCGGGCCCCGCCGCGGTCAAGGCCAACGCCAGCAGGCAGGTCGAGATCATGTCGAGCGCTCCTGGTATGAGAATGCGTTTCCTCAAACTCAATGCTCGACCGCCGCGGCGAGTTCGGCCGCGTCGGGGACGGCGTCGAAGGGGGAGGCCACCGGGGCGGGGAGGCTGTTGTCGTGGGCGATCAGGCCCGGGGCGCCCACGCAGTAGCTGTCGCCGTCGGCCAAAAGCAGGTTGAAGACGGGCGCCTTGTCCTTGCTCTTTTCGACCGAGACGACGGTGGCGGAACCGCCGGCGGTGCGGAGGCGGTCGCCGGGCTTGAGGTCGCGGGTCATGGTCCAGCCCTCGCCCGCCTTCCAGAGCCGGTGGATGCCGGTGGGGCGGACGACCTCGCCGTCCCCCAGGTCGACGGCGTAGGTCCAGTTGGGCGGGTTGTGGAAGGCGGTCAAGACGGCCCGGTAGCGGAACGCGCCGGTGGCGACGTCCTGGCTGAGCACCAGGTCGCCGGGCAGGATCGATTCGATGGGGCGGTCGCCCTGGATCGTCCGCACCAACGTCCCGCCGGCGAAGCACGACGCCCCCGACGGCGTGTACCCGGCGGCGTCCGTGATGCCGATCGCCGAATACATCGGAGCGGCCTGGGGTTGGAAGGCGATGGGGACTTGCTCGACGATCGTGGGAGGCGGCTGGGACGCGGTGGAGTTCTGGGCGACGTAGCCGCGTCCCTCGATCTCGAACGCCCAGTCGGCCCACTTCTCGGGATCGGTTCCGAAGTCGGCCCCCTCGCCGACGTCCTTTAGCACGGCGGCGGCGCGTTCGTTGGTCTGGCGGATCGGCGCGTTGCGGGCCTCGATCGCGGCCACGTCGTTCTCGATCTGCTTTTGCGCCACCATGGCGGAAGCGTTGGCCTCGGCGATCATCCTCGCCACGGGGATGTACACGTCTCGACCGTAAATCGCTCCCAGGGCCCGGACGTTGGGGCCGCCCAGACGATCGGTGTTGGCGGCGGACGAGTCGCGGAACATCTCCCTTGTCAGTTGGCCGGGAGTGAAGGCGACGCTCCATGGTTGATAGACGGCGTCGCGTGGGATGTCGCCGGTCGCGGGCCCGTTCTCGAAGAGCCGGTTGGCGACGCTCGTCAAAAGGCTCCCGGCCGCGGGGTTGGCCGCGTTCACGGCCGCCATGAAGGGCGAGGCGGCGAAGCGGTCGGGGCCGCTCATCGCGAGTTGAGCCATCGGGATCGGGCCGCTCATCGGAGCGTACCCCACGGTCTGGCGCAAGATGCTGTTGCCCCAGGCGTCGAGCGGGAGATTGCGCAGCCGCGGATCGACGGGCGCGGCCGGGGTGTAGAAGCGGCGGACGTTGGCGTCCCTCCCCTCCACCAGCAACTCGCCTCGCGAGCCGGGGCCCTCCACCTGCTTGACCTTGTACTTCACCTCGTCGCGGAGGAACGACGCCAACAGCCCGGCGAACTCGCGCGGGTCGCGCTGACGCAAGAGCATGGCCGCGTCGGCCCGCACCGCGGCGTGGGGGCTGAAGACCGACAGCGTCGCCAGCGCCGTCGACGCCTCCATCCCCTCGGTCTTGCCGAAAATCTCCACCGCGATCCGCTGCCTCGCCTCGTTCCCCCCCCTGGCGAACGTCCTCCAGACCGAGGCGGCGGCGGCCGGGTCGTGGATCTCGGCGAGCGCCGCGCGGGCGTCGTCGCGCTTGGCGCGGTCGCGCGAGCTTAGGGCCTCGCGAAGTTTCGACAGTCGCGGCGTCCATTCCTTGTCGGCCCGCTCGCGGGCGTCGCGCGCCGCCTGTCGGGCCGCCTCGACGTCCGGATTGACCCAGCGCTTGCCGACCTTCTTGAAGCCCAGCCGCCGCCAGGCCCCCTCGCGGTCGGGATCGAGCTGCAACGTCCGGCGCAGGTGGGCCGTCATCGGCTCGTCAAGGCCCTTCTCCTCGCACCAAAGGGCGAGTTTGTACTGGTCGTCGGCCTTGTCTCGGGTCTGGGCGCGACGCTCGAAGTATTCGCGCAAGAGCGCCTGTTGCTCGGGGGAGTCCTCGACGGCGCGGACGGCGTCGGCGGGACGCATCCAGCGGCCGTCGCGCTTGACCTGGCCCAGAAGACCGCGGGCGCGGGCGTTTTCGGGGTCGAGCAGGACGGCGCGGGCGAGGTGGCGGGTCTTCTCCGCGGCCATGCCGCGGGCCTCGCACCAAAGCGCCAAATCGACGTGGGCGTCGGCGTCGCGACCGGCCGCGGCCGCCGCCGCCCGGTAGGCGTCGCGGTCGGGCCCGGGCGATTCGTCGAGCCCCGCCGCGGTCAAGGCCAACGCCAGCAGGCAGGTCGAGATCATGTCGAACCCTCCTGGGAAACCAACCGTCACTTGTTCCAGGGTTGATCTTAACGGCCTTCCCCCCTCGCGGGGGAAGGTGGCCCGAAGGGCCGGATGAGGGGGGAGACGCGCGAGACGGCCGTTGAAATCCGAGGCTTGTCGGGCGGCCTTTCGTGGGTTTCAACGGCGTTCTCGCGCGTCTCCCCCCTCATCTGACCGCTTCGCGGTCTGTCTTCCCCCGCGAGGGGGGAAGATGT
>CALCIB010000320.1 GCA_937907525.1 uncultured Planctomycetales bacterium
CGCGCCCTTCAAATACCGGGAAAACCGGGAATTCGTTACCGGATAGCCTCTAAGACGGGCCGCGGACTTCACCGAAAGCCGCTTGAAGTGGCGCGCATCCCTCCTTCTCCCCTTGTGGGAGAAGGTGCCCCGAAGGGGCGGATGAGGGGAGGCCCGACCGAAAGCCGGCGGATTACCCCCCGTCCGGCCTTCGGCCACCTTCTCCCACAAGGGGAGAAGGGATGATCGTCGCTGCTTATGTATTGAGGCTGGGAGTAGTGGGACCGGCCGCGCTCAGGGCCTCGGCGGCGCCAGCGCGTCGAGCCGCTTCAGGATCGCGTCAAGCTTCTCCTCCACGCGGCGAAGGCGGCCCTCGACGTCGGCGGGGGCCTTCGGCTCGGCGGCGGCCGGCGGTGGCGCGAAGACGTCGGAGCTGAGGATTTCCCCACCCGCGATGGTCAGCAAGGCCGGCAGGACGTTTTCCCGGCGGCCCGGACGATTCGGGAGCCGCTGGACCGAGCCATCGACCATGCCCAGGATGTAGCCGTCGGCGTCCTCCGCGAGCGCCGGCAGCACGGCACCCATCTTGAGGCCGCCCGGGACTTCCATTTCGCCCGGCCGGGTCCACTCCGCGCCGTCCTCGGCCACGACGAGGAACACGGTGTTCGACGTGCCGTCGGTGACGTCGGCGACCGACACTCCGCGATCGTCGCCGGGCCCCGCCTTCGTGGTCGGAGTTTCGGCCTCTTCGTCTCCGGCGCGCGCCTCGACCTTGAACGCCTCGGTCGCTCGGTCGTCGTCCGCGTTCTCTTCCTTGGTCAAGGCGGCGCTCATTCCCATTCTCCCGGCCGCCGCTCCGGGGCGATCGTCCCGCGGCCCGAACATGGCGCCGGGCGCGGTGATACCGCGGAAACGGGTCTTACCCACCGGCGTGAGAAAGCCCGGCGTCTGGAACGTCGCGGGCATCTTGTCGATCAGCTTTCGGTTGTGCGGGCCGTCCCAGGGCTCGTCCAGATGGAATTGATCGTACAGACCCTTCTGATCCATATAGGGGAGGATCGACACCCGCCAACTCAACAGGGCCCGGCCGTCGGCCGCGCGGACGGCCGGCGGCGGGAAGGCGTCGTGGGCGGCGTGGTAATTGTGCAGGGCCAGGAGGATGGTCCTGATGTTGCGATCCAGTTGCTTGCGGTCTTGCGGCGGCGCCGGTGCCTCCGCCTTCGCGGGCGGCGCGGCTTGCGGGGCCGGCGGCGGGTCGGCGGTCCAGACGGTCGACGCGAGGCCGACGGCCGCGGCGCCGCAGGCGACGGCGACGGTCGTGGCGAGGATCTTGGCGAGCATGGTCGAGGCGACTCCCGAGGTCAGGGCCGCGACGGGAGGCGGGACCGCGGCGGGGGCCGCGACCATCGCCAGCGTCGCGCGGAGCAGGGGGGCGGACACCGTGGACGCGAACGACCCAGGCGACGAGGCCGCCACCGCCGCCGAGGCCGACGCCGGGGCGATCCCCCGGCGGACCAGCCGCGACCGCAGCGCCTCCCTCGCCCGCGACAGCCGGCTCTTGATCGTGCCGACGGGGCAGTCGAACGCCCTCGCCGCTTCCTGTTCGGACGAGCCGTTCAGGAGGCAGGCGACCAGGACGTCGCGCTGGGAGGTCGGCAGTCGGGCCATCTCGGCGTCGATGATCGCCATGACGTCGGACCATTCGGCCCGGTCGTCGTGGCGAGCCGGCGCGTCGTCGACCAGGGACCGAGGCCGTCGCCGGGCCGACCGCGCCCGCGCCTTGGCGGCGACGCGCGCGGCGACGCCGTGCAGCCACGGTCCCAGCCGATCCGGATCGCGCAAGCTCGCCCCCTTGCGGGCCAGGACCAGGAACGTCGCCTGGAAGGCGTCGTCGGCGTCGGCCGGGTCGCGCAGGAGTCGCCGGCAGACGCCCCGGACCATGGGCCCGTGGCGCACCACCAGCGCCTCGAAGGCGTCCTGGTCGCGCTCGCGGCGGAACCGCTCCAGAAGGTCGCCGTCGCCGTCGGGCTCGACGCCCCGAGTCAGCAGCCGTTCCAGCCCCTTGGCGATCGCGCCTCGGTCTCGCCCGCCCATCGTCGGCCCTCGTCGGTCGTTTCGCGTCCGTCATGTACTGCCCGCCTGGGGGCGGGAGGTTCCATCGAGTTTCGCGGAAAGACCCGGCCGGGTCGACGGCGGTCAGGGCTTGGCCTGGGGGGCGGCCTTGAATTCCTCGGCGGTCATGCGGCGGACGGCGCGGTTGAGGAGCAGGACGGGGCCTCCCTTGGTGGGGACGTCCTTGCCGTAGGCGAGGACTTCCTCGTTGGGGCTGCCGCCGCCTTCCTCCTTGGTGTCGGGAAGGGGGACGCCCCAGTTGACGACCACGTCGCCGGTGATGACCAGGTCGGAGCCGCCGGAGTCGCCCGGAGCGGATCGCAGCTCCTTGATGGACTTGGGCGGCTTCCCCTTGGCGAGTTGATAGTTGCGTAGGACCTCGCCGACCTGCTCAAGCCGGATTTCCTCGCCGCGCTCGATCGTGGGGGGACCGCTGGACGAGTCGCCGCAGCCCGCGGCCGTCATGGCGAGAAGGAACAGGGCGGGGATCGGAATCTTCATCGGGCGCCTCGGTAACGAAGACGCCCGCGCGACGGTCGTCGCGCGGGCTGGTGGAAGCGGAAATCGCGACGCGGGTCGGAGTCAATAGCCGTCGGCGCTGACGACTTCGCCGCCGCCCTTGGTGCCGAGGGCCCGCCAGGTCGTGATGTTGATCGAGTCCTTGATGAACTTCACCGAGCCGTCGGCGAACCCGACGTTGACGCCGCCGGAATGCTTGCTGCGGGCGGCGATGTGGGCGCAGATGAAGTCGCTGCTGTTGGCGCAGTCGTAGGTCTTGGCATTGGGCGTCTGAGTGTGGGCGTAGAACGCCATCGGCGCGATCCCACGGTAGAATTCCTGGCCGCGGTAGCGGACGCGCGCCCCCGCCAGGCAGGAGGACTGATTGGGAAGGACGCTGGTGGTGAAATTGCCGGACCCCACGCTGTAGACGTTCAACAAGCTGTTCGCCGGGACCTCGGCGACGTCGTTGGTGACGGAGACCGAGCGGAGGGTTTCGGAGAACATCGCCGTGTTGCTGGTGCCGTCAATGACCGACGCGATCGTGGTCGCCATCTGCACCTTTTGGAAGTTCGGGTTGTTGGTCCCGTTGAGGACCTGCGGCTGGCTGTAGTCAAGCTGGACGTTGAAGATCCCGGCGTAGGCGGTGTTGACCTCGGTGTGGTTGGTATAATCCGAGGGGGGCGACGCGGGGGGCGGACCCAACTCGGGGCAGCCCGTGGCGCCGATGGACGCGAAGTAGTTGTTGTAGGCGATCACCCCCCGAAACTTCGAGGACGACGGGTCCGACGGACAAACGTACGCCGAGATCAGCTGCGTGGCCGCGGTGATGTTGGGATCGGCCATCGTGCCGTCGGCGATGTGGTTGTAGATCCCGTTGAGGTTGAACGCGAAGTTGTAGTTGTTGTAGAGGTTCGACCCCTCCAGGTAGCCCAGCATCGTGACCAGCGGCGTCGGCCGCGGGAAGAGCGGCACGTTGACCGTGGGAGTCAGGCCGAAGCCCGGCGGGAAGGTGCCGTTGCTCGACTCGAAGTTGTGCGCGGCCAGGCCCAGTTGCTTCAGGTTGTTGACGCACTGCATCCGCCGGGCGGCCTCGCGGGCGCTCTGCACGGCCGGCAGCAGCAGGGCGATCAACACCGCGATGATCGCGATGACGACCAGTAATTCGATCAGGGTGAACCCACGGCGCGGGGATTGAGACATGGCGTCGTCCTCGAAAACGCATGAATGTAGTGGAAATGGAGAGATGGAACGGGTGCCTCCCACCACGCCGGGAGTGTATCATTCGACGATTCCGACGACAATCGCACAGACGGAAAATCTTTAAATGAATTATTTAGGACCGAGGTCCGGGAGGAGGTGTTCCTTGATGAACGCGGCGAGGCCGTCGTCGCCGGCGGGGGCGATCAGGTCGGCGGCGGCGAGGACTTCGTCGGGGGCGTGGGCCATGGCGACGCCCAGGCCGGCGCCCTGGAGCATGGGAATGTCGTTGACGTCGTCGCCGATGGCGCAGATCTCCTCGGGCGGCACGCCCCAGGCGTCGGCGACGTGGAGGACCGCCGACCACTTGCCCGCGTCGGCCCGGAGCACCTCGCACATCGTCCCCAGGTAGGCGGACGACCTTTGGACGAACGTCCGGACCCGGCCGCCGAACCGCTCCCGGACGTGGCGCTCGAAGGCGATCATCTCCCCCAGCGCGCCGACGGCGCAGACGTGGAAGAACGCGCCGGCGGTCCAGTCGCCGCCGACCTCGGCGTGTTCCAGGTTCCTCTGGACGTAGTCGTCGAACGGGAGCAGGCCGGAGGGATACCGCGAGACCCGGAAGTCGGGCTCGTCGTGGCCGCGGTCGTTGTAGGCGACGACCGGCTGGCCGTGTTCGGCGAACAACTCCAGAAGCCCGACCGTCAAGTCCGGGGGGAGGTCGGCGCGCCAGAGGGTGGAGTCGTCGGCCGGTTCCTTGACGATCGCGCCCGAGTTGCAGACCACGGGGGCGTCGATCCCCAGTTCCTTGGCGATCGGCCAGGCCCGGCGGTAGCGCCTGCCGGTGCAGACGACCGGGCGGATCCCGGCCGCCGCGGCGCGGGCGACGGCCGCCTTGACGGCGGGCGACAACTCGCGCCGGGCGTTCAGGAGGGTGCCGTCGACGTCCAGCGCCAGCAGTCGGTAGCGCGGCCGGCTCATCCGCCGGCGGCCCTGGCGGCTCGCCGGCCCTGGACGCTGTCGGGGAACAGCCCGACCTGGTCGAGCCGGTCGTCGGGGCCGCCGATCGGCATGGGCAGGTAATCGGTCTCGCGGACCAGCGTCGGATCGGCCCGGACGTCGGCCTCAAGCGGTTTGGAGACCCACAGGACGTCGGTCTCCAGCGTGTTGGGGATGACGACCATACGGACTTCCGACGGATCGATGCGCCAGCACGTCTCAAGACCTTTCTCGATCACCTCGCGGTCGGTGGCGAACGTGAACGGGATCCGCGACCGCTCCAGGCAGCAGGAGGTCAGGACGTTGATCCGGGTCGCCTCCCAGTCGGCCGCGGCGACCAGTCGCTCGGTGGTCAGGTCGGCGAAGCCCACGCCGACGACGTTGCCGTGACTCTCCCTGGAGACGTCCAGCACCGCCAGCCGGGTGACGATCGGCCGGGCGAAGTCGGGCTGGGTCTCGATCATGAACCGGCCGATGACGTTGGGGTCCATCCCCGCGCCCGAGTAGTTCTTGCCCAGCTCGCCGACCACGAGAAAATCGATCTGGTCGAACGGCAGCCGGCCCATCATGCCCCGGACCTTCTCAAGCAGGCCGGGCTCGCGCTCGAAGACGTCGTCGGGCCCCAGCGCGACGATCTCGGCGGTCTGGTCGTGGGCGTTCTCCAGGATGGCCAGGCCGAGGGCGAACCTGGTGTTCTTCACCAGGTATCGGCCGACGGAGGGGAGGACCTTCTTGTACCCCTTCTGCCCCAGTTTGTGGACCTGCGCCGCGCCTTCGCGCTTGCCCAGGCCGATCGTCAGCATCTTGATGATCCCCGACTCGTATGTGGATACGAAGTCAGTATGCGGCTTGACCCGGTTGAGCAGGACGATGCCGTCGGCCTCGCGCGCGTTCCTGTCGAAGTGGATCGGCAGGCCGAAGTCGTTGGTCGCCAGGACGACCGTCTCCATGTCGGTCTTCACCGGAGCGCCCATGGCCTGTTCGGTGACGCCGTAGTCGGCCAGCAATCGGCGCTGGCCGTCGGCGGTGGCGCCGCCGTGGCT
Organism: uncultured Planctomycetales bacterium; assembly: GCA_937907525.1. Taxonomy (GTDB): domain Bacteria; phylum Planctomycetota; class Planctomycetia; order Isosphaerales; family Isosphaeraceae; genus Paludisphaera. The sequence goes on from CALCIB010000320.1 coordinate 5,832, forward strand.
CCCCATCGCGGCGACGACGAACGGCCTGTAGCCCATCTCCTTGAGGGCGTCGACCGCCGAGCGGGCGATGTCGGCGATCTTGTTGATCCCCCTGCTGCCGACCCCGACGGCCACGGTCCCGCCCTCCGGCACGCGGTCCCGGAGGTCGCTCTCCAGGATCAGCCGTCGCGCCGTCCCGACGACGTCCTCAAGATAGGGGTGGTCGATGTTCTGTCGCACGCGGGCGAGAGGTGGCGGGTTCATGGGTCTTGGCCTGATGGGAGTTTCAGAGGCGGTCCCCTCTCCCGCCGGGAGAGGGTGGCCCGAAGGGCCGGGTGAGGGTCGTCTCGCTTCGGAGCGAGCTTCGGTTCACGTTCGGCGCGGCCGACGGCCTCCGCGAAGCGCCGCGACCCTCACCCGCCGCTTCGCGGCCGCCCTCTCCCGGCGGGAGAGGGGATGTTCATTCGTTTGGATTTTCTGATTCCCCGTCTCGTCTTTCACCCCAGCCGGGGCAGGAGCCGCTCCACGATCGTCGCCCCGACGTTCAGCGAGGCGGTCGCGGCGGGGGAGGGGGCGTTGTTGACGTTGACGACGCGGTCGGCCTCCTGGATCAGGAAGTCGTCGACCATGCCGCCGTCGGGCAGCACGGCCTGGGCGCGAATGCCGGCGGGGGCGGGGACCAGGTGTTCGGCCTTGATCTCCGGGACCAGTCGCGAGAGCGCCTTGACGAACGCCGTTTTGCTGGCCGAACGCCACATCTCGCCCAGGCCCGTCCGCCAGTACTTGCGGGCCAGCTTCCGGAAGCCCGAGTAACCCAGGGTCTCGCGGAGGTCCTTGAGGTTGAAGTCGGTCTTGCGGTACGCCTCGCGGCCGAAGGCCAAAACGGCGTTGGGGCCGCACTCCACGCCCCCCTCGATCATCCTGGTGAAGTGGACCCCCAGAAACGGGAAGGCGGGGTCCGGCACGGGGTAGATCAGGTTCTTGCAGAGGTGTTCGGCCTCCGGCTTCAACTCGAAGTACTCGCCACGGAACGGGACGATTTGGGCGTCCGGCTTCACGCCCCCCATCGCCGTGACCCGGTCGCACTGAAGCCCCGCGCAGTTGACGATCTGCCGGGCCTCCACCTGCTCCCCCTTGGCGGTGGTCAGGACGGCCTTCTCCCCGGAGCGATCGATGGTCGCGACCCGGGCGTCGGTGAGGATCCGGCCGCCGGCCTCTTCGATGCGCCTGGCGAGGCGTCGGCACACCTCTTTATAATCTACTATGCCGGCCTCGGGGACGTGGATGGCCTTGACCCCCGCGGCGTGGGGCTCAAGCTCGGCCAGGCGCTCCTTGCCGATGATCTCGCAGGCGACGCCGTTGGCTTGCCCGCGCTCGAAGATCCGCTCCAGGGCCGGCAGGTCGTGGTCGTCGATGGCGACGATCACCTTGCCGCAGATCTCGAAGGGGATCTCCTCGGCGGCGCAGAACTCCTCCATCAACTTCTTGCCCCGGCGGCAGTTGAGGGCCTTCAGCGACCCCGGCTTGTAGTAGATGCCGGAGTGCAACACGCCCGAGTTGTGGCCGGTCTGATGCCGGCCGACCTCGGACTCCTTCTCCAGGACGACCACCCCGACGCCGGGGCGGGCGCGCGTGAGTTGATAGGCGGTCGCCAGGCCGACGATCCCCCCGCCGACCACGGCCACATCGGTTGCTGTCAACGTCGTCCTCGTCGTCTCGTGCCGGCGCTCGCGTTCCGACCGCCCATCCTCCCATCATCGCCCGCCGCCGCGATTCCGACAAGTCCCGCCATCCCGCGCGCCCTTGTCGCGACGACCGCCGGGGGCCACAATCGGCGGTGACGCGGGACGTCCGATCGATCAAGAAACGGGAGCGCGAGTCATGGCCCTGGAACTAACCTACGAGTTGATCGCCAGGCGGATCGACCATTCCCTGCTTCAGCCGACGCTGACCGAGGAGGAATTGGAAAACGGCTGCGCCCTGGCGGCCGAGTACGCGGTGGCCAGCGTCTGCATCAAGCCGTTCGCCGTCCCCCTGGCCGAGCGGCTGTTGCGAGGAACCGACGTGGCGGTCGGCACGACGATCGGCTTTCCCCACGGCGGCCACGCCACCGACGTGAAGGTACACGAGGCCAACCGGGCGATGGACGACGGCGCGACCGAGCTGGACATGGTGGTCAACATCGGCCAGGTCGTCGGCGGCGACTGGCCGGCGGTGGCGAGGGACGTCGAGGCGGTCGTCAAGGCGGCCCACGCCCGCGACGCGCTGGTGAAGGTCATCTTCGAGAACTGCTATCTGAACGACGACCAGAAGGTCCGCCTCTGCCATATCTGCGGCGAGGTCGGCGCCGACTACGTCAAGACCTCCACCGGCTACGGGACCGGCGGGGCGACCCGGGAGGACCTGGTCCTGATGCGGAAGTCGGCCCCGGCGGCGGTGAAGCTCAAGGCGGCCGGCGGCGTCCGCACGCTCGACCAGGCGATCGAGGTCGTCGAACTCGGCTGCGACCGCTTCGGCGCCTCCCGCACCGCCGAGATCCTCGACGCCCTCAAGGCCCGCCTCGCCGGCCGCGGCTGACCCCCGCCGCGCTGGGATCGTTCGGCTTCGATCGCGCGTGGTGACGCGAAATCGTTCGGAGACGCAAGCCTGTCTATTAATGGAGGTTGCGCCTCGTGGCGGGCTGCCGAAATTGGCTTTGGTCGTCGAAGTTGAGATTCTTTTCGACGACCCTCGCGCGATCGCCCATTCCGTCCCCTCTCCCGCCGGGCTGACGACCCGACACTTTTTCGCAAGCCGTCGCCAAA
>CALCIB010000321.1 GCA_937907525.1 uncultured Planctomycetales bacterium
CGGCCTTCCCCCCTCGCGGGGGAAGGTGGCCCGAAGGGCCGGATGAGGGGGAGGAAGCCCCAGAAGGCCATCGGAATACCAAGCCGCGTGGGCGAGGCTTTCGCGAATTCCAACGGCGTTCGCGCGTGTCGTCCCCCTCATCTGACCGCTCCGCGGTCTGTCCTCCCCCGCGAGGAGGGAAGGCTCGTTCCGTACCCCAAAGCCCGTGACGGCCAGGACTTTCGGCTCAGGTCGCTAGCTTCCGAATTGGCAAAGAACGACGGTCGCGATGGTATGATCGCGGCTTGAGGCGGCGGAATTTCAGGATTCCGTCGGACTTCGCGAGATTTCGCGGTCGCCGTTCAGGATCGGAGTCGGACGCATGGGCCGGGACGACTGGTATCGACGCTCGACGTGGACCGCGCGGCGCGCGGAGGAGTTCGAGGCGAGGCTGAAACGCGCCCGCGTCTGGAGCGAGTCTCAATAGCTCCGAATCCAGGCTTCGATACGACGAGCCGCGCCGGGGGGCGGCGTCGTCAGACGCGGTTGGGCGTCGGGTCGGTCAGGGGGGACCGGATGAAGCCGGAATCGACCGGCGCCTGGTAGCCGATCGCGGCCAGGTCGGGCGTTTCCAGTCGGGCGTGGCCGCGAATTCGGCTCTCCAACGCCACGTCTAAAATGCCGCCGGTAAGCTGGGTTCGCTCGACGGGGTAGGGGGGACGGCCCGATCGAAAGAAGTCCTCGATCCGAAGGACCAGCGGGTTGAAGAAGCTGGCGCCCGGGGGGGCGGGGAGGTAGGTCAGGGTCGAGACGATCGTGTCGCGGCCGGCGGCGTCGACGGTTCGCAGGGCGACCGTGGTGTCGTCGACGTGGCCGTTGAGGATCAAGGCCGTGGCGCGGAGGCCGTCGACGTACTCGACGACGAAGGCGGTCGGGACGTCCGGCATGGTCTGGCGGTCGGCGACGTTGGGGCGTTTGTATTCGCGGGTGTTGCGGCGGACGTCGCCGGGGTTGACGGTGTTGCTGCGTCCCAGGGCGTGGCGAAGAAGCTCCCACGACCAGACTCCGCGGTCGCCCGCCTCCCAGACGGCGTCGCCCTCCAGGCAGGTCACGGCCGAAACCCCTTGCGGCTTGCCGCGAAGGTCGCGGCGCTCGACCATGCACTGAAGCGCCTCCAGCGCGTGGAAGCCGAAGATCTCGATCGCCCCGCGCGACGCCACCAGCGCCTCGCGACACGGCCGACCAAGCGGAATCTCCAACTCCGGCCGTCGCCAGGTGACGGGGAGGCTGGAGCCGGCCATCAGAGGAACCTTCAGCGCGCGGGCTTGCGCGATCATCTCCGCGGCCTGGTCGCGGCTGTACGACAGGTGCTTGTCCACGAACACCGGCGCGACCTTTCCCGAGGCCCGAAAGACGTCGAGGACCTGCTGGAGGTAGGCGTGGCGAGGGTAAAGCTTCTGAAGCTTTTCGTTGATCGGGTAGTTCCCGTGCTCGGCGATCAGCAGGACGGCGTCCACGGCCAGCGCGCCGGTACCGAGCGTCAAGGCGTCGGCGATGGTCGGGCTGAGCCGGACGCCGCGTTCCCGCGCCCTGGCGCGGCCGAGGTCCGTCTGGTCGTCGACCTGCTCGATGTACAGACTGGCGACGTCGAACGCCGGCTGGTGGTGGTTCGCCTCCGGCGAGCGGCCGGGACCGCCGTCGTATACCGGGAAGCCGTCCAGGAACCGGCCAACGACGTGGTGGGCGTGCGACAGATAGAAATAGGCGGACGTCAGCGCGGCGATCTTCGGTCGTCGCGGCGGTTCGTCGGCGGAGCCGCGGGCGGTCGCGGCGACCCCCGCGCCGGCCAGGCCGACGCCTTCCAGGAACGCGCGGCGGGAGGGGGAAGGTTGCACGGCGAGGGCTCCGTGACGCTCCGCCCCAATCAATCAAGGGCGGGCGAACATAAACATTCCTTCTCCCCTTGTGGGAGAAGGTGGCCGAAGGCCGGATGAGGGGGCGACCCGCGTCGCGTCTCGTGGTTAGCCATGACTTCGATGTCCACGGCTTTGGGTCGCGCCCACCCCTCATCCGCCCCTTCGGGGCACCTTCTCCCACAAGGGGAGAAGGGGGGACCGACCTTGCCCATGGTCAAGGCGAATCGAAACGACCCGCCTCGGATCACTCGTGCCGAAGCGCCTCGATCGGGTCCATCATGGCGGCGCGTCGGGCCGGGTAGAGACCGAAGAGGATGCCGATGGCGACGGAGATCCCGAACGACAGGAGTACCGACGAGCCGGTCACGAACGCCTTCTGGTCGGGGATGAAGTAGACGATGATCTGGGGGATGGCGATCCCGATGATGACGCCCAGGACGCCGCCGACGCCCGAGAGCACCACGGTCTCGATCAGGAACTGCTGGGTGATGTCCTTCCGCTTCGCCCCCAGGGCGCGCCTGATGCCGATCTCGCGGGTGCGCTCGGTGACGGTGGCCAGCATGATGTTCATGATGCCGATGCCGCCGACCAGAAGCGAGATCGCCGCGATCGTCCCCAGGATGATGCTGAACTGCCGGGCGGTGCGCTGGGCCTCCAGCAACAGGTCGTAGGGAACGGTCTTCTCGACGTCCTTCTTGGGGTGGTACTTGTCGTAGGCCGCCACGATGAGGGGGACCGTCGGCTGGACCAGGTCGATGCTGGCGACCTGGAGGGTGATCTGGGAGAGCTGGGTCTCCTCGGCCTCCATCGAGCCGGAGCGGTTGTTGATGATCCGCTCGCCGAACCGGACCTTGCAGGTGTTCAGGGGGATGTAGACGTCCTTGTTGTAATCCTTGGCCGCCAGGCTGCCGCCGACGCCGGCGGTGCTGGCGCGCTCCTTGGTGACGCCGATGACGGTGTAGTAGTCGCTCCCCAGCCGCACCGTCTGGCCGACGGGGTCTTCGTAGGGGAAGAGGGTGCTGGCGGTGGTGGAGGCCAGCACGGCGTAGTTCTGGTATTTCTCGTTGTCGGCGGCGGTCAGGAACCGCCCGCGCTCCATCTCCAGGTGGTTGAACTCGGCGTAGTCCTGGGTGGTCCCCACGACCAGGCCGTCGAGGGTGTACTGGAGGCGGCGGATCCCCTTGCGGATCTCGCGGATGGGGAGGGCCTTGCGGATCGTGGGGACGGTGGCCAGGATGCGTTCGTAATCGTCGTACTTGATGCCGTAGTTGAGGATTCGGGCGGGACGGCCGCCGGTGGCCTGGGCCTCGTCGCTCGGCTTGACCGAGCGGATGATGATGTTGGTGGCGCCCAGGGCCCGGATGCGTTCCTGGGCGTCCCGGCTGGAGCCCTCGGCGATGGCCAGCATCGAGATGACGGCGGCGACGCCGAAGACGATGCCGAGCACCGTCAGGCCCGACCGCAGCTTGTGCAACAGCAGGCTTTTGAGGCCGAGCGTCAATCCGCGCCAGATGCGTCCCATGGTCCAGGCTCCCGCGGGGAAGGTGATCGGTTTGCCGTGTCGAAAGCCATCGAGGTCAAGCATGCGTAATCCCTTCTCCCCTCGTGGGAGAAGGCGCCCCGAAGGGGCGGATGAGGGGAGGGCGCGACCGGAAGCCTCTGGATACGCCCCCCCTCATCCGGCCTTCGGCCACCTTCTCCCACGAGGGGAGAAGGGATGTCCGTCATCGCTCTTCCTTTTTGGTTTTGACAAAAGACGGTCGTTTCGCTTCAGGACTCGACGGCGGCCGCGGCTTTCTCGGCGGCCCTGGCGTGGGCGAGGATCCGGCGGCGGGGGCTGGGGCCGTCGGAGACGATCAGGCCGTCGCGCATCCGGATGACGCGCTTGGCGTGCTCGGCGATGTCGTCCTCGTGGGTCACCATGATGATGGTCTTGCCGGCGTCGTTGAGGCGCTCCAGCATGTCCATGATTTCATAGCTGGTCTTGGTGTCGAGGTTGCCGGTGGCCTCGTCGGCGAGGATGATGTAGGGGTCGTTGATGAGCGAGCGGGCGATGGCCACGCGCTGTTGCTGGCCGCCTGAGAGTTGGGTCGGGCGGTGGTCGAGGCGGTCGCCCAGGCCGACCATGCCGGCCAGTTCGATGGAGCGCTCGACGGCCTCGGGGCTCAGCTCGCCGTGTCCTTGATACGTCAGGGGGAGCTGGATGTTCTCCAGCACGGTGTACTGCTGGATCAGGTTGTACGACTGGAAGATGAAGCCGAGGTAGCGGGAGCGGACGTCGGACAGTTCGTCGTCGTCGAGGCGGGCGACGTCGCGGTCGCCCAGGAAGTACTGGCCGGAGGAGGGGCGGTCGAGGCAGCCCAGCAGGTTGAGCATGGTGCTCTTGCCGGAGCCCGACGCCCCCATGATGGCGACGTACTCGCCGGGATAAAAATCGACCGACACGCCCCGGAGGGCGTGTACGGTGACGGTCTGGCTGGGCCCCCGCCGGCGGAAGAGTCCGCCGGAGGGGCCGTGGCCCATGACGTAGGTCTTGCGCACGTCGATGATCGAGACCAGGGGCTTGGCCCCGTTCCCGGCCGGATCGAGTCGGGCGTCGAGCATCAGTCGCCTCCCCCGGGGCCGCCGGGGCCGCCTCCGCGTCCGCCGCGTCCGCCGCCGCCGGGTCCGCCGGGTCCGCCGGGTCCGCCGGGTCCGCCGCCGTTTTGGCGCATCTGCTTCATCTGTTCCATCATCTCGGGGGTGACGCCGGCCTTCTTGAGGATCTCGGCCTTTTCCTCCTCGGTGCCGGAGCGGAGCTTGGACTTCTCCTCGGCGCTGAGTTTCTGGAACATCGCGCCCATGGCCCCGCCGGGACCGCCGCGACGGCCGCCCTTGCCCTTGGCCTTGGCGGCGTCGGGTCCGCCGGGTCCGCCGGGGCCTCCCGCGGCGGCGTCGTGGCCGCCGGGGCCCTCGCCCTTGCCGTCGGCCTGGGCCCACTCATGTTTGCCGGAGCCTCCCTTGCCGACGGCGAACAGCTCGCGCCTTTCGTCATCGGAGAGCAGGGCGATCGGGTTGAGGGCGACGACCTGGTTCTCCTCCAGGCCGCCCATGATCTCGATGTGTTTGTCGTTGGTCGCCCCCAGGGTGACTTCCTTGCGGACGTAGCCGCCCGGGCCGCGGACGGCGACGTGGTCCTTCCCCTTGAACTCGAGCACGGCCTGGACCGGGACGGTCAGGACGTTCTCGCGGCGGTCGACCAGGATGACGACCTCGGCGTTCATGCCGGGGCGGAGGCCGGGGAGGGGGTTGTCGATCTTGATGTGCGAGGTGTACACCTTGATGTCGGAGCTGAAGAAGCTGGTCGGGTCGGGGAGGGGGGCGACGTCGCTGACGGTGCCGTCGAGTTCCTGGTCGGCGAAGGCGTCGACCCGGATCTTGGCCTTCAGGGGCGTCCCCGAGCCCATCCGCGAGGCGATCCGGTCGAGTTGGGACTCGTGGATCTTGGCGTTGACCTGCATGTTGGTGATGTCGGGGAGGCTGAAGATGGCCTGGCGCTCGCGGACGCTGGCGCCCTCCTCGATCTGGGGTTGGTTGCTGCCGAAGTTGCGGCCGGGGTCGTTGGCGTAGACGATCAGGCCGTCGCCGGGGGCGAAGAGCTTGCAGTTGGCGATCTGCCGCTCGTACTTGGCCTCCTTCTGCTTCTCCAGTTCGTAGGTCTGCTCCTTGGCCTTCTCGTCGGAGAGCGCCTTCTCGACGTCGCTGCGCAACTCCTTGATGGTCTTGGCCTTGGTGAACTCCTCCAGCACCTTGAGCTTGCTGTTGGCCTGCTCCAGGGCGAACTGGGCCTTCTGGAGGTTGAGTTCCTCGGTCTTCTTCTGGGCCAGGGAGACGTAGCCCTTGTCGAACATCCGGTTGGCCCATTCCACGCGGTCGACGGCGCGGGCGAGGTCGGACTCGGCGAGCTTGATCTCGCCGTTGATGGTGGCCTTGTCCTGGCCGTAGATGCCGTCCTCGTACTCGCGGACGGCGATCTCGGCGACCTCGCGGGTGAGCTTGGCCTGTTCGTAGGCGGCCTTGGCGCCCTCGGTGGAGATCCGCTGGTTGGTCAGCGACTCGCTCAGGGTGGCGGAGTCGAGCTCGCAGACCAGGTCGCCCTTCTTGACCCTGGTCCCTTCCGGCATGATGGTCAGGATCGTGGTGGTCCCCTCCACCTGGCAGTAGACGACGTCGTTCTTGGCGCTTTCCAGCGAGCCTTTCTCGGTGACGGTGATCGGTAGGGCGACCCGCTTGACGGTGAACGGGATGACGTCGAGCGCGGCGGGGGCGAAGAACCCGCGGATCGGCTTGCTCAGCCCCGGCACGCTGACCAGGGCCACGCCGCCGATCGCCAGGAGGGCGGCGAGGCCCATGGTCAACAGTTTGCCGAGGCCGACCTTACGGCGTCTCGGTCGCCGCAGCGGCGGCAGGTCGCGTGTCGCCGGTGCCGGGGCCGAGGCTGGGGCCTCGGTATTCTGCAGGGAAAAGTTCACTGAACGCCTCCCATTCGTCGTAGGGCAAGGTGCCGATGTCGCGGTAGAGGACCAGGCGGGCGTTTTGGAAGTTCTGCCAGTTGGACAGGATCGTCCCCTGGAAGCCGATCAGGCTGGCCTGGGCGCCGAGTAGGTTCTGGGTTTGGGTGGCGGCGTTGGCCGTCGCCGCCAGGTTGTTCCCCGAGGTCGCCGCCGGCGGCGCCACCAACTGCTCGAACGCCTGGTCCTTCAGTCGGGCCTGGAGTTCCAACTGTTGTTTGGAGATCGAATACTGGTAATAGGCGATTTGCATCGAGCGGACGTCTTGACGAAGCTGGAATTTCAGGCCGTCCTCCGCGGACATCAGGCTGCGGCGCTGTTGTTGGTAGCTGATGATGGCCTGGCGGAAGGCGTTGCGCTCGGCCACCCGGATCAACGGCAGCTCGGCGTTGAGCACCAGGCTGATCTGTTGCGCCTGGGAGAGGAAGCCGAACGGGTTGGTGTCCGTGGGGGGGGTGAGTATCTGGTTGGTCAGGCCGACGTTGAGTATACCCTTAAGGGCGTTGGCTCGGAAACGAATTTGCCGCCAGGCGTCGTAGAGTTGGGCGCGATTGTTCATCATGTCGAGGCGGTATTCCAGCGCCGTGCGCACCGCCGACTGGAGGATGTCCTCGAGTTCCTCGTCCTCGGCCTCGCCGGTTTCGCTGTCCTTGTAGACGCTCAGGACCGAGCGGTCGTCGATGACGATGTCCTGGAGTTCCGGCAGTCGATCGACGATCGTCGGCAGTTCCTTCAGGTCGCGCTTGGGGTTGCGCTGCCAGGCGTCGAGTTGCTTGAAGACGTCCTTGAACGGTTCGTAGAGGCTCATGTCCATCGCCAACGGCGTGTCGGGGGGCAGGCCGAGCTGCATCTTGAACTGGTCCAGGCTGCTGCGGTAGGAGAGGGTGTCCTGGGCCAGCGTCCGGCGGTTGCCGATCAACTGGTTCTGGGCCTGGTCGACCTGGAGGTTCGTCAGGCCGGAGGCCTCGCCGCCGATCAGTTCCTTGTACAGGTTGACGATCTGCTCCATGGTGGCGACGTTCCGCATGTCGATTTCGATCCGGGCGGCGTTGAGCACCGTCGGGATGTAGCCGACGACCGGGTCGGTGTTGCCGCCGGAGGAGAAGCCGGCCAGGGCGAAGGTCGAGCCCAGGTTCTGCACCGAGCCGGCGATCAGGATCGAGACGATGAACTCCTGGCGGAACTTGGCGAAGGCGCGGACCTGGTAGAGCAACGAGCGCTCGGCCAGGGTCAGGGCCTCCAGGGTGACCGCCCGGCCGCCGCCCCGCAGCAAGGGCTGGACGAAGGAGAGCGGCAGCGACGACTGCACCGTCGGCTGGATCGGGGTCTTGCCCGCGAAGTTGAAGATGACCTGGTTGGCGAACCCCAGCAGCAGGCGGCCGCCGCTGTTGAGCAGCTTGCCCACGCCGGCCACCTCGCCCAGCTGAAGGCCCGAGATCTGGCCGCCGGGGGCGTACCGCCTTTGGTAGTTGAAGACGTTGGCGGGGTTCAGGGCCGGGAAGCCGGCCCCCAGGGGGGACGTGCTGGGGGTCATGCCGGCGTAGAACTGGGGCTGGAACGCGAACCGCTGAAGCGTGACGCCCAGCGCGGAGTTGTAGATGTTTTCGAGTTGGGTCTGGTAGTAGCGGCTGTTGATGAGGGCCAGGGTGAACGCCTGCTGCATGTTGATCCGGTAGAACTTGGCTCCCGGCGGCAGGCCGGCGGCCTTGGCGTCGTCGAGTTGGGCGACTTCGGGGACGAGGATGCCGGAGAGTTCGGCGGCCTGTTCCTGACTGAAGGCGCCGTCGGCGCGTTCGGGGACCATTTGGCCGGGGCGGGGGATGTTGGGATCGGCCGTGTCGCGGCCGGCGGGGTTGGGTTCCATGGGGGCCCGGGGCGCGGGCGAGAGCGGGCGGCTGGGGTCGGTGACGTAGGGTTCCTGGAGGGCGGCCCGCTTCACCGCCAGGTCGGTTCGGGGCGGCGGGATCGCGCCCGGCCTGGCGGTCGGCCGGCCGGCGAGGTCGGTTCGCGGCGGCGGGATCGCGCCGCGGGCGTCGGCCAGCAGGACGGGGTCGGCGGCCCCGGGGGCGCGGGGCTTGTCGAGGTTCAGGACGGCGTCGGTCGGCGGGGCGGCGGCGGCGGGCTGGGGCGGCCAGGCGGGAGGCGGGAAGGAGGGGATGG
>CALCIB010000322.1 GCA_937907525.1 uncultured Planctomycetales bacterium
CCTCGCGGGGGAAGGTGGCCCGAAGGGCCGGATGAGGGGGGCGAGCAAGAAGGCCATCGACGTCCAGGGCTTCCCGGACGAGCTTCCGCGAATTTCAGCGGCGTTCTCGCGTGTCGTCCCCCTCATCCGGCCGCTTTGCGATCCGTCTTCCCCCTCGCGGGGGAAGGCCGTTGATCTCGTCGTTGGAAAACATCCTCGCGCCGGGATTCGCCGATCGCGCGGAGGCCCCGCGGGTCACTTCGGCTCCAGGACGAACGTCGCCTCCTCGGTCGCGCCCTCGGCGAGCTTCATCAGGCGCTCGGCGGGCTGGAAGCCGTCGGCGGAGACGGAGATTTTGACCTCGCGGTCGGGGAGGAGTTGCGACGTCCGGTAGCGGCCGTCGTTCTGCTCGTCCTGGATCGCCTCCGTCTTTTGGTGGCCACCGGAGAGGCTGACCTTCTCGAAGACGCCGCCGTCCGGGGCCTTGGCCTCGATGAAGACGCCGTCGGGCGCCGCGTCGGCGTACCACGCCTCGGCCTTGAAGCCGTCGATCCGCCTCCCGTCCTCCGTTCGGGCGTCGATCAGGATCAACGGGGCGGCGTAGCGGACGATCTCGACGTCCTTCACGTCGTGGTCCAGCGTTCCCAGCATGATGGGCCGGCCCGCCTTCAGCGGCGCGTCCTTGCCGACGCGGTGCCGGGCCGAGGCGTGCTCGTTGGTCATGACGTCGATCTGCGCCTCGGTCAGCCCGCGCGGGACCTTGACGGAGAACCGACCGTCGGGGCCGGGACGGGCGTCGCCGTTCCATCTCCGATCGCCGAGCTTCCCCCAGACGAAGGAACTCCAGCCCCGGCTCGGCTTGCCCTGGCTGTCGACCCACCCCCCCTCGATGACGACGTGCGGCGACTCGCGCATCTCCAGCGCCGCGGGGGATTCGCCCTCGGCGATCGTCGCGACGACCGGCGGGAAGACGCCGGGGATCGCGCGCGACTCCCAGCCGTTCGATCGCTTCTCGCGAGAATCGAAATCCGTCGGCTTCACCTCGTACTTGCCGGGCGGGAGCGGGGCGAAGGCGAAGCGGCCGTCGGCGTCGGTCTCGGTCGTCCTCTCGACCGCGTCGGCGACTGGCAGACCGGCGACCGGCGCGTTTTCGCGACGGGCCTCGACCAGCATCCCCGCGATCGGCTCGCCGTCGACGTCGAGCGCCCTCCCGGTCAACCGGACGCCCGGCGCGAGCTTGAACGTCCCCAGGTCGCCGCGGCGGCCGTCGATCAACTCGCGCGACTCCGGCGCGTAGTCCTTCGGCAAGATCCAGAGGACGCCCTTGCCCGGCGTGACGATCGACAGGCGGAAGCCGCCGTCGGCGTCGGTCGTCCCCCTGGCGAACGAGCCGTATTCGAACGCCTTGTCGGTCACGGAATAGGCCAGCAGGTCCACGCCCGCCGCCGGGGCGCCGTCGGGGGTTTCGATCTTGCCCGTGATCGCTTGCGCCGGGCGCAGCTCGATCGACTCGAAGAACGGCCGCTCGCCCAGGCCCTCGTTCTTGCGGGTCATGCTCAGGGAGTAGCCGAAGCCCGTCCGCGGGCCGAAGTCGGGATGCGTCACGTCCAGTTCGATGTACATGTACCGCTCGGCCACCTGTTCGGGCGGGATGGCGAACTCGTAGGAGCCGTCCGCGGCGGTCGTGTGATGCGTCTCCTGGACCACGCGGTTCTCGCGGGCGGTCAGGATCGAGCGCCGCACCGTCACCTCGGCGCCGGCGATCGGCTTGCCGGTGTCCTTGTCCTTCACCACGCCCTTGTAGTGGAGCGTTTCGCCGTCGGCCTTCTTGGCGGCCGCGGCCTCGGGCGGGGCGTTCGGTTCTTGCGCGAGGGCTTCGAGGTGAAGCCCCGAGACGGCGGCGGCGACGAGCGCGGTCGTCGCGGCGGCGGCCAGGCCCCAGGCGGGGCGGCAGCGGTCTTCCAGCGGTTCGCGAGGCGACACGATCATGACGACCCTCCGATGCAACTCCGAGCGACGCCCCCCGATCCCCAGGGCGGGCCACGGCGACCCGGCCTTGCGGGATCGAGCGAGCCCGACGAGGAACGCGGCGTAGTCCTCGGCCGTCCCCGACGCCGCGGCGCGGGCGTCGGCCAACTCGTCCTGCGCCAGCCGAAGCCGGCCCCGCAGCCACCAGAACCACGGTTGATAAAACAGCGACGTCCCCAGAAACGCCACGGCGTTCCAGACCCATACGTCGCCCCGATCGATATGCGACCACTCGTGGACCAGCGCGTAGCGCAGCGCCTCGGGGTCGCGGCCGTCGGCGAGGTCCATCGGCAAAAGGATCACGGGACGAATCCAGCCGTGCGCGCACGGCGATGTGATTCGATCGCTTTCCAGGAGTCGGACGCGGTCGCCCGACGGCCCCGCGATCGCGCGCAGGGCCTCGCGCGCCGACTCCGGCGCCGGCCGCGCCGAGCGGACCAACCGCGCGAGCGCCACTCGCCCCAGCAGCCACCACCCGGCCATCACCGCGACACCCGCCGCGTAAGCCCCGGCCAGCGTCGCGGCGAGAGTCGGCCGCTCCCATCGAGCGGAGGGCGGAGCAGGCGCGGGCGCGACGGTTCGCGGCGCGACGGCCTCGCGAGCCGCCGGCCGGTCGACCGCCTCGAACTTCGGAGGTGGGAGGGTCGAGGCGACGGGGAGCGGTCGTTCGATCGCGACCGGAACGGCCGCCGCTTCCGAGGTCGGCAACACGGGAAGCGACCACCGGGGCGCGATCGACGCCGCGGTCAGGATCGGCAGCGCCGCGGCCCCGACGAGGGCCCCGAGCGCGAGTTGAATTCGGCGGGCGGGCTGTCGGCAAAGCCCGACGGCGACGGCCCCCAGCGAAAGCACGATGAAGGCCCCGACCGCGGCGTCGGCCGGTCGGGTCCAGGCGAGGACGTTCCAGCCCATCTCACGCCCCCTTTCGGCCGTCGCCCCCGGACGCCTTCCGCTTCCGGGCCGCGGCGATGATCTTCTCCAGGTCGCGCAACTCCCGCTCGTCGGCGTCCTTCACCTTGAGAAGACTGAGGACCACCTGATCGAGCGCGCCGTCGAACACCCGATCCAGCAGTCGCGACGTCACCCGGTCGCGGTCGTAGGTCGGCTCGTACACGAAGGTCCGTCCCTCCGCGCGATGTCTCGCGAGCCCCTTCGTCTCCATGATCCGCAGGAGCGTCTGCACCGTGTTGAACGCCAGTTCCCCGTCGGGGCACATCGTCCGATGCACCTCGCGCACGCTCCCCGCGCCCAACTCCCAGAGCGCCTTGAGCACCTCCAACTCTCTCGGGCTGGGCTCCGCTTCCGACACGCGCCACCTCCCCTCGGCACTCACCTAACTTAGTAAGTTAAGTATAGAGTGCGCGAGCGGACGGGGGCGGTCAAGGGGGCTCACCTAAAAATCCAGGTGGTCCGGGTTTTGGAACGACGCGCGGCGCGCAGGTGCTAAGATGGATGGGATCGCACGCGCGCCGAGGGTGTCTGCGGAGGGCCGGACGAATGAAAGCGACCGAGACGAAGCTGCTCGATTTCCTAAAGGGACCGAAACAATTCCTCATCCCGATCTACCAGCGGACCTACAGCTGGACGAGGAGGCAGTGCGAGCAGTTGTGGAACGACGTCGTGGAGGCGGCGGGGAGCGCGTCGGTTTCCGGCCACTTCGTGGGCTCGATCGTCTATATCGAGAAGGGCCTGTATCATCAGATCTCGTCGGTCCCGCAATTCCTGGTCATCGACGGGCAGCAGCGGTTGACGACGCTCTCGCTGCTCCTCTCGGCCCTGGGCGTCGCGCTTCGTGAGCGCGGGGCCGACGGCGACGTCACCCAGAAGAAGCTCAATAACTACTTTCTTTTCAACAACGAGGAGGACGGCGAACTCCGCTACAAGCTCCTGCTCACCCAGTCGGACAAGGCGACGCTCCTACGACTGCTGGAGGAAAAGGAGCCGCCCGAACCCGCGGCGTCGCGGATCGTGGAGAACCACCGCTTCTTCGCCGACCGCATCGCGGCCATGGACGTCGAGCCGGCCCAACTCTACGCGGGCCTCTCGAAGCTCATCATCATCGACGTCGCGCTCAACCGCGACCACGACAATCCGCAACTGATCTTCGAGAGCCTCAACTCGACAGGGCTCGAACTGAGCCAGGCCGACCTGATCCGCAACTACGTCTTGATGGGGCTCGACCCCGGGCGGCAGGAGTCGCTCTACGACGAGTACTGGTTCTCGATGGAAAAGGAGTTCGGCCGGGCGGGGGGGGACTCGCGGTTCGACGCCTTCATCCGGGACTACCTCACCCTCAAGACGAAGGAGACCCGAACATCCGCGGCGTCTACGAGGCGTTCAAGGCTTACTCCCGCGAAGCCCAGGACGAACGCATCGAGGAGATCGTTCGGGACGTCCACCGTTATTCGCGGTACTACGTCCGCATGGCCCTGGGTCGGGAAGACGACAAGGAAGTCCGCGAGGCGTTCCACGACGTCAACACGCTGAAAGTGGACGTCGCCTACCCCTTCTTCCTCAAGCTCCACGACGACTACCAGGCGAAGCGCTTCTCCCGGACCGACTTCCTACGGATCATCCGGCTCGTCGAGAGCTACGTCTTCCGCCGCGCCGTCTGCGGCGTTCCGACGCAAGGGATGAACAAGACGTTCGCGACCCTGGGGCATGAGATCGGCGGGGACGACTACCTGGCGAGCTTCGAGGCGCGTCTCGTCCAACTCGGCTCGGGAAGCCGCTTCCCGACCGACGACGAGTTCGCGCGCCAGATCGTCGTCAAGGACCTTTACAATTTCCGAAACCGGAACGTCAAGAACTACTGGCTCGGACGGCTTGAGAACCACGGTAGGAAGGAGCGGGTCGACGTCGAGGAGTACACGATCGAACACGTCATGCCGCGGAACCCGAACCTGTCTAGCGAATGGCGGGAGGCGCTCGGGCCCGAGTGGAGGAAAGTCCAGGACGCCTACCTGCACACGCTTGGAAACCTGACGCTGACCGGCTACAACCCGGAGTTGAGCGACCGGCCGTTCCGCGAGAAGCGCGACATGGACGGCGGTTTCGCGAACAGCCCGATCCGGCTGAACCGCGACCTGGCGAAACTCGACCGCTGGACCGAGGCGGAGATCGTCGCCCGGGGACGGGAACTCGCGCGGCTCGCCTGCGAGGTCTGGCCCTTCCCCAGTGTCTCCGCGACGACGCTCGACCGCCATCGAAGGTCGAAACCCGCGGAGGCCAGGCGTCCGTATACGCTCGCCGACCACGTCCACCTCGCGGGACCGACGCGCGCGCTGTTCGACCGCTTCCGCGAGCGCGTCCTGGGACTCGACTCGATGGTCCACGAGGAAGTCCTCAAGCTCTACATCGCCTACAAGGCGGCCACCAACTTCGTGGACGTCGTGCCTCAGAAGCGCGGGCTTCGGCTCTCGCTCAACATGGCCTTCGACGAGGTCGACGACCCCAAGGGGATTTGCAAGGACGTGACGCACATCGGCCGCTGGGGCAACGGGGACGTCGAGGTCCGCCTCTCGTCGATCGAGCAACTCGACGACGTGATGGGGCTCGTCAGGCAGGCGTTCGACAGGCGGGCCCACGCGGAATGAGGCCGACGCCGGCTCGCCCGGCTGGGATCAGGGGGCGGGATGGGACCAGCGAGGGCCGGGGCCGACGCTCAGCAGGCGGGAGTGGGGCGTCAGGAGTTCCCAATCGGCGATCGGGTCGGCGTCTTCCTCGTCGTCGTCCGACGACTCGTCGGCGCGGGGGGATACGACGAAGGTCGACGAGTCAGAGAACGTGACGCGAAGGGAGAACCCGTGGGAGGTCGCGTCGGCCGTCGCCGCCACGACGACGGCCCCAGGCGTGACGACGTCGAGGCGTTCGAGTTCCCTCGCGTCGTCCAGACGAACGGCCGACGCCGTAGGCGCCTCGTCCTCGCTGGCGAACACGGCCGCGGTCGGGGCCGACGCGAGCGTCCAGGAGGACGCCCGGACCCCGAGCACATAGGAGCCCGTCGGGCGGCCCCGTCCCCTCGAAGACTCGCGCACGTCGCCAAGGTGCAGCCGAGCTCGTCGCCGTAGGAAACGCGAAAGAAGCGGAACGGCTGGCCGACGAGTGGTGACAGGAGGGCGCGCGGGCCCGCCAGATCTTCGCCCTCCCGGCGAGTCCCACTCACATCAACGAATTCGCCCATGGCCGCCTCGCGAGGATCGGCGCCGACGGGACGTCGCGCGCCTCGACCCTCGGGATTGTCGGATCGGTCGTCTCTCGGATCAAGCGGCGCGGCCGTCGCGGACGGCGATCAGGGTCATGCCGTAGCGGTCGGCGAGGGCGACGACTTCGGCCTGGTCGACGACGATGGTCTTGTCGGCCTCGATCGCCAGGACGCGGGCGCCGGCCTTGCGGAGATTCTCGATGGTCGTCACGCCGATCGTCGGAACGTCGAACCGCATGTCCTGCTGGGGCTTGGCGACCTTCACCAGGGTCCAGCCGCCGGCGCGGCAGAGGCCGCCGGCGCGCTCGATGCACAGGTCGGTCCCCTCGATGGCCTCGATGGCCAGGGTCGCCTTCTCCTTGACCGCCACCGACTGGCCGACGTCCAGCCGGCCCATCTCCTTGGCCATCGTCCAGCCGAAGGCGACGTCCTCCCGCTCCGACTCGGTCGGCGGGCGGCGGGTGAGCAAACCTTCCTTGACCAGCAGTTCCGGGGCGTAGTCGAGCGCGGAGGTGAACGTCATGCCGTCCCTCTCGAATTCGGCGATGATGGAGAGCAAAAGCGAGTCGTCGCGGTTGTCGGCCCGATCGCGGCGATACCACCACTGGATCGTGCGGAGATCGGGGCAGAGGCTCAGCCAGCGCAGGGGGGTGTAGATCACGTTCTTGGTGACCTTGCCCGCCATGACGATCTCGGTGACGCCGCGACGGCGGAAGGTCCGGATGATCCGACCCATCCGGGCGACCCCGGCCACGTCGAAGCTCGCGCAGAGGTCGCGCAGGTCGTCGGCGGCCTCGTAGCGGATCCCCACGCAGGCGACGCGGAAGCCCTGGCGGCGCGCGGCCTCGGCGAAGAGGATCGGGAACCGTCCGCTGCCGGCCAGAAGCCCGATGGTCCGGCCGTCGACGGGCGCGACGGAGCGGCGGAGACGGCCCGAGCGCCGGGACGATTCCAAGAGCGGCATGACGGCCTCCTGATTCGGTCAGAACCCGGTGGGATCGGCGTCGGCGTCGTCGCGGGCGTCGCCGAGGCCCACGGTGCCGTCGTGGCTGGGGGTCAGCGGCAGGACCGCCGAGATCGCCTCGATCTGCGCGGCCAATTCGCGGAGCTTGGCGTGCATCTCCGGCAGCCTGGCGATCATCTGGAACAGCCGGCGCTGCTCGCGGACGGGGATCGCCGGCGAGCCCAGCACCTGCTGGCCGCTGGGGACGTTGCGATGCACCCCCGCCTTGGCGCCGACCACCGCGCCGTCGCCGATGGTGGTCTTGTCCTTGATCCCCGCCTGGCCGGCCATGACGACGTAGTCGCCGGTCTTGCAACTGCCGGCCAATCCGACCTGGGCGCACAGCAGGTTGTGGCGGCCGATCCGGTTGTTGTGGGCGATCATCACCAGGTTGTCGACCTTGGTCCCCTCGCCGATCCGGGTGGCCTCGAAGGTGCCCCGGTCGATGGTGCAGTTGGCGCCGATCTCGACGTCCGCGCCCACCTCCAACCGCCCGGTGTGCGGCACCTTGACGTGGCGGCCGTCCACCTGGCGATAACCGAAGCCGTCGGCGCCCAGGACCGTGCCGGAGTGGACCTCCACCCGGTCGTCAAGCGCCACCTCGGCGTAGAGCACCGCGTTGGCGTGGACCACGCAGTCGCGGCCGATTTTGGCCCGGTCGCCGATCACCACGCCGGGGTGGATCGTGGAGCCGTCGCCCACCACCGCCTCGTCGCCTATGTAGGCGAACGGGTAGACCGCCACGTCGGCGCCGATCCGCGCGGTCGGCGCCACCCAGGCGCGGGGATGGATTCCGGTCCAGCGCGCCTTGACGCCGCCGGCCAGATGGTCGCGGACGGCGATGAACGCGGCGATGGGGTCGTCGACCTCGATGACGGCCAGGTCGTCTTTCATCGGCGGTCGCCTGACGCGGAAGTGCGGGCCGACGATCGCGGCCGAGGCGGGGGAAGTCCGCAGGAGCTTGGCGTAACGCTCGCTCTCGATGAACGTGATGTCGCCGGGACCCGCCTCGTCCACCGGACGCGCCGAGCGGATCGCGACGTTGCCGTCGCCCACCAGACGCCCGCTGACCAAGGCCGCGAGCTGTTCGACCGTTGCGACCACTGGCGATTCCTTTCTTCCTTGAAAGGAGCGAACCAGGACCCGAAAGAAGGGTCGACGAGGGTCCGCCGTCCCGTCCCCGGCGATCCGTTCGCCGACGACGCGCGAATCGTCCCGATCCGCCGTCGGTCATCCCGGCCCCGCGGGAATCTAATCCAACGCGCCCAAACCGGCAAGTCGATTCGGGCGTCGGCCCGCGGCGTCCGCGGAACTCGCACCATGAGGCATCGTCCGGAAGCCCCGTCCGACTTCAGGCTTCCGCCCCGTGCAATCCCGCGAGCGCCGCCAGGTCGGGGATGCTCGGCCCCGCGGCGGCCCGCTCGCCGGGTCGGGAAAGCGCCACCGCGATAAGCCCCGCCCGCCGCGCCCCCTCCACGTCGTTCTCGAAGTCGTCGCCCACCGACACGATCCGATCCGACGGCAGGCCCAGGCGGTCGCGAACCGCGTGGAAGAACTCCGCGCGCGGCTTGCGCCAGCCGACCTCGGAGGAGACGACGACCGCGTCGACCAGGCTCGCCAGCGCCGGCAGCCCCGCGACGACGCCGTGCAGCCTGGCGTCGAAATTCGATCCGATGCAAACCCGCAGCCCGGCCTCGTGGATCGCCGCCAGGGCGGGAGTCGCGTCGGGGAAGACTCGCCAGCTTTCCGGCAGGGCGAAGTGGTCCCACAACTCGTCGAACGCCCGCCCGGGATCGGGGACCTCCGGCAAGACCCGGGCGACGATCTCGCGCCAGCGCCTTCGCTCCACGGCCTCGTCGGTCGAGAGCCGCCCGCGATCGCCCTCCACCAGATCCGCCTTGAACGCCGCTTTGAACCGGCCGCGGACGACTTCCGGATCCAGCTCGACCCCCTGACGCAAAGCCGCCCGCGCGTAGGCGACCGCCACCGGGGGCGACGGTTCGATTAAAGTCCCGACCGCGTCCAGGACGATGCCCTGGATACGTTCCCAATTCGGTCGCGTGTTCATCGACGTCCATCGGCTCGCATCGTGGTCCGCGTCCCGGAGGTCGCCAGGTCTCGCCCGTCGCCGCCCCGGCCGGAATGCCAAACTGGGCAATCCGCGTCGATATTGTCGGTCATCGATGGCCCCGAGGAAAGCCCGCCCCCCGACTCGATTCCGCGAATCCGGCCGTCGACCCACCGGGAGGCCGCCCCATGCGTTCCCATTCCCACGCCCCGAGCCCCGACCGCCAGGGCCCTCACCTTCCCGTCGCGGCCCTTCCAGCCGGCCAGGTCCAGGCCCTCGACCGCCGCCGGACGCTCGACCAGCAGCAAAACGCCTACCGCGGCATGCACGCCCCGGCCCACGACCCCGGCCGCCGTCACCGCCCGCCGTCGTGATCGGATGCAACGTCGGAAACCCGGTGACCGGGGAGATGGAAACCACCGAGGCACGGAGGACACCGAGAAGAGAGAAGAGAAGGAAGAATCGATCCGCAGATTAACCAGATTAGCGCAGATTATTGAATCAATTCATCTTATTCAATCTGTGTAAATCTGGTTAATCTGTGGATTGCCCTCTTCTCCTCTCTTTTCCGTGTCTCGGTGGTTCCCGATCTTCCGACCGGGCGCGGCGCGTGTCAGCCGCCACGCTTCGGGCGGACCAGTCCGGCGGCGACGTCCACGTCCAGGTCGGCGGTCTGGCCGGCGGCCAGCTTGAGCAGCGCCACGCCGGCGACCATCGCGGCGTTGTCGGTGCAGAGCGACGGAGGAGGGATGAACATATCTGCACCCGTCGCCTCCATGGCCGCGGCCAGCTTCTCGCGAAACCGGGAGTTGGCCGCCACCCCGCCGCCGACGCCCAGCCGTCGCATCCCGGTTCGTTCGAGCGCCTGCCGCGCCTTGGCGACCAGGACGTCGACCACCGCCTCCTGGAAGCTGGCGGCCAGGTCGGCGGTTTGCTCCGGGGTCGGCCGGACCTCGCCGCGCTCCTCGTTGGGGCCCCTAAGCGCGTAGAGGACGGCCGTCTTCAGGCCGGAAAAGCTGAACGCCAGCCGAGGGTCGCGGAGGAACGTCCGGGGGAAGGCGTAAGCCTTCGGGTTTCCCGCCCGCGCGGCCTTCTCGATCTCCGGCCCGCCGGGATAGCCCAAACCCAGCAGGCTGGCGACCTTGTCGAACGCCTCGCCGGCCGCGTCGTCGATCGTGCCTCCCAATAGTTCGCAGTCGAGCGGTCCCCGGCAGGCGTACAGGCTGGAGTGACCGCCGGAGACCACCAGGCCGACGCACGGGTAGACCTCGCTCTCGGGGTTCGCCAACTGGCAGGCGTAGAGGTGCCCCTCCAGGTGGTCGACCGTCACCAGGGGGACGTCGAGCGCCAGCGCCAGCGCCTTGGCGGCCGTCAATCCGACCACCAGCGCGCCGACCAGCCCCGGCCGGGTCGCCACGGCGACCGCGTCCAGGTCCTTCAACTCGACCCCGGCGCGCTTCAACGCCTCGTCGACCATCGGTACGACCTGGCGGACGTGCGCCCGCGAGGCGATCTCCGGGACGACCCCGCCGAAGCGGCGATGCAGCCCGATCTGCGAGGAGACGACGCTCGACCGCGTCCGGGGGACGCCGACGCCGTCCCCCTCCAGCACCGCCGCGCCGGTCTCGTCGCAGGTCGATTCGATGGCCAGCAGGATCACGGGAGGCTCTTGAACGCTTGATCCGGCCGACGACGCGCATCCTTCTCCCCTTGAGGGAGAAGGTGGCCGAAGGCCGGAT
>CALCIB010000323.1 GCA_937907525.1 uncultured Planctomycetales bacterium
CGAAAGCCGGCCCAGGGGGGCTCGGGATCCCGATGGCTTTCTTACCCGCCCCCCCTCATCCGGCCCTTCGGGCCACCTTCCCCCGCGAGGGGGGAAGGCCGTTATGCCGATCGCAACGCCCTTATGGGACGAGCCTTAGACGTCACAGAGGGTCACGGCCTCTTTCAGCCCCTCCAGGGCGTCGCGGGTGGGAATGAACTCGTGGCCGACGTAGCCGTCGTAGCCGATGTCGATCAGGGCCTCCATCAGGGGGGGGTAGTTGATCTCCTGCCTGGCGTCCAGTTCGCAGCGCCCGGGGTTGCCGGCGGTGTGGACATGGCCGATGACGTCCTTGCACTGGCGGAGGCGTCGGATCAGGTCGCCGTCCATGATCTGGACGTGGTAGAAGTCGAACAGGAGCTTCAGGTGGGGCGAGCCGACCTTGCGGATGATGTCGACGCAGTAGTCGACGTGGTTGCCGTGGTAGCCGGGATGACCCTTCATCGGGTGGTCGTCGGCGCGGGTGTTGAGCATCTCCAGGCAGAGGGTCACGCCCTTCTCGGCCGCGTAGGGGACGATCTTGCGGAAGCCCTCGACGCAGTTGGCGGCGCCCTTCTCGGGGCTGATCCCCTCGTCGTAGCCGGTGAAGCAGATGACGTTCTTGAAGCCGTACTCGGCGCAGTCGTCGATCGTCTTTCGGGTCGCGGCCATGACCCGGTCCCAGTTCGACGGGTTGTTGAAGCCCCTGGTGAACGGCGGGTCGGGGTCGATGTCGATGGCGGCGATGGCGTTGGTCAGTCCGGCGGCCTTGAGCTTGGGGTACATCGCCGGCGGGGCCAGCTCGACGCTGCCGCAGCCGAGGTCCTTGGTCATCTGGATGAAGGCGTCATGGTCCTTCCAGTAGGGCTCGTAGCACCAGTGGACGATCGACTGCTTGATCCGGCCGTTCTTGATGAGGGACATGGTCGTGGCCCTGATGGTCGTGGGCGCGCCCGGCGGTCGGGGCGCGTCGGCGTTTCCGCCCCTCGTCGGGCGGCCTCCGCCACCATACGCCGACCGCCTCGGGTTTGCGAGGGCCGACCCCCGGAATCGAGCCGCGACGGCGGGCGGTCGGTTGCCCGGTCGTTCCGACTCCGTTAGAGTGGCCTCGACCGTCCATCCACCCGTCGCGCCCGGGCCCGAGCCGGGCCCCCGAATCGATCCGAGGGCGAAATCGATGCGAGCCGTCTGCTTGGGCCTGGTCGCGGGGGCGTCGCTGCTCCTCGCGCCGGCCTTCCCCGCGGCGAGGGCCGCCGACCGCGAACCGATCGGCCTGATCTTCGACACCGACATGTGCGGCGACGTCGACGACGTGCTGGCCCTGGGGATGATCCACGCGATGCAGTCCCGCGGCGACTGCGAACTGCTGGCCGTCACCATCACCGCCGACAACCCCAGGGTCGCCCGGTTCGCCGACATGGTGAACACCTTCTACGGTCGAGGCGCGATCCCCATCGGCGTCGTCGGCGCGGGGGGCGTGAAGCTCGACGGCAAGTACATGCCGCTGGTCGACGCCGAGGACGACGGCGAGCCTCGATACCCCCACGACCTGACCGACGCCCCGCCGGCCGTCGCCGTGTTGAGGAAGGCGCTGGCCGCGCGGCCGGACCGGTCGGTGGCGATCGCGCAGGTCGGCTTCTCGACCAACCTCGCCCGGCTGCTCGACTCCCCCGGCGACGCCGTCTCTCCGCTCACCGGCTCCGAGTTGGTCAAGGCGAAGGTCAAGTTCCTGTCGCTGATGGCGGGATCGTTCGCGGCGATCGAGGGATCCCCCCGCCACCTGGAGTACAACGTCGTCCAGGACGTACCGAGCTGCGCGAAGCTGGTCGCGGAGTGGCCGACGCCGCTGATATTTAGCGGGTTCGAGATCGGCATCGCCGTCCCCTACCCGGCGACGAGCATCGAGCGCGACTACGGCTACGCGAAGCATCACCCGCTGGCCGAGGCGTACTACCTCTACGAGCCGCCGCCGCATAACCGGCCGACGTGGGACTTGACCAGCGTGCTGTACGCCGTCCACCCCGACCGCGGCTACTTCGACCTCTCCGCCCCCGGCGACGTGACCGTCGAGAAGGACGGGTTCACCAAATACGCGGCCAACCCCGAGGGTCGAAGCCGCTTCCTGATCCTCCCCGACGCCGCGCGCAAGGCCCGCGTGACGGAGGCCCTGGTCCAACTTTCCAGCCAACCCCCCGACCGCCTCGAAGGAGCCCGGCCGTGAGCCGTCGCATCCCAATCGTCGCGCTTCTCTTGATCGCCCTGGCCGGCTGCGGCGGCGGCGAGACCGCCGTCGAGGCGACCCCCGGCGCGTCGCCGACGCCGGCCGCCGCGGGCAAGCCCCGGATCGCGCTGGTGATGAAGTCGCTGGCCAACGAGTTCTTCTCGGTGATGGCCGAGGGGGCGAAAAAACATCAGGCCGAGCATGCCGGCGACTACGACCTGATCGTCAACGGCATCAAGGACGAGCGCGACATCGCGCGCCAGGTCGCCTTGATGGACGAGATGATCGGCCAGAAGGTGGCGGCGATCGTGATCGCGCCCGCCGACTCCAAGGCGCTGGTCTCCTCCTGCCGACGCGCCCGGGAGGCCGGGATCGCCGTGGTGAACATCGACAACAAGCTGGACGACGCGGTGCTGGCCGAGCAAGGCGTGAAGGTGCCGTTCGTCGGCCCCGACAACCGCGCCGGGGCGAAGCTGGTGGGGGATTACGTCGCCGGCAAGCTGAAGCCGGGCGACCCGGTGGCGATCGTCGAGGGCCTGCGCACGGCGTTCAACGGCCAGCAGCGGCTGTTGGGCTTCCAGGACGCGGCCAAGGCGGCCGACTTGAAGGTGGTCGACTCGCAAAGCGCGCAGTGGGAGATCGCCCCGGCGAACCGGGTGGCGTCGGCGATGCTGAGCGAGCATCCCGAGATCAAGGCGCTCTTGTGCTGCAACGACAACATGGCCCTGGGCGCGCTGGCCGCGGTGAAGGCGGCGGGGCGTTCCGGCCAGGTGTTGATCGTCGGCTACGACGGCATCGCCGCCGCCCGCCAGGCGATCCAGGACGGGACCGTCCTCGCCACCGTCGACCAGCACGCCGACCAACTCGCCGTCTTCGGCATCGAATACGCCCTCGACCTGATCGCCAAGAAGGAGACCCCCGCCGACCGCGTGACTCCGGTCGATTTGGTGGTCAAGAAGTGAGGATGGGGGCCGTCCCATGAGTCATTTCGACAGCCTTGACGTCCAGGGATTCCGCCGGCTCCGCGACTGCGCGATCGCGCTTAAGCCGCTCAACGTCGTCATCGGCGCCAACGGCAGCGGCAAGACGTCGTTGCTGGACGTCTTCTCGCTGCTGGCGGATTCGGCCTCGGGGCGGCTGGCCGAGTCGCTCAGCGACATGGGCGGGATCAACGCCAATCTCACGAACCTGATCGCGGCGCCGGACGTCCTGAGTTTCATGCTGGAAAGCGCGACGTCCGGCGATGAGAGGCTGATATACGGCCTGAAGTTGCGGCCGATGGGCGTCGGGTATGAAATCCCCTGGGAGTCGCTCCAACAGAACAAAGCCCCGACGCCCGGTCAGTCCCACCCTCCCAATTCCCTGCATATCGACCAGAAAAACGGTCGGGTACGCTACCTCGATCCGTCCCCAGGCCGGGGGAAACTCGTCAAGCCGACCTGGAACTTCGACGAGAAGGAGACGGCGCTTTCCCAGGTCCCCAAGATGTATCGCGAGGCGGAGGACTTCCGAAGGCGGCTCGCGTCGTCGACGCTCTATCACGTGCTGGACGTTGGCCTCAGGGCCCCCGTGAGGCTTCCACAGCCGATGAGGGATGCGAGGCTGCCCGGCCGCGACGGCGAGGACCTCGTCTCGCGCCTGTACATGCTTCGGGAGACGGCGCCCGATCGGTTCGATGCTATTGAGGCAACCCTGCGGGCGGGCTTCCCGGCCTTCGAGCGACTCAGCTTCCCGTTGGTCGCGACCGGCATGGGCTCGTTGGAATGGAAGGAGAAGACGAGCAAGAGGCCCTTCGCCGCGCATCAGTTGTCGGAGGGGACGCTGCGCTTCCTCTGGCTTACTACGCTGCTGCATAGTCCGGAATTGCCGGCGGTGACGATGATCGACGAACCGGAGGTCAGCCTGCACCCCGAACTGCTGTCGATCCTGGCGGACCTGTTCCGGGAGGCGTCGCGACGAACGCAACTGGTCGTCGCAACCCACTCCGACCGCCTGGTCCGCTTCCTGAAACCCGCCGAAGTGCTCACCGTCGACATCGGCGAGCAGGGGGAGGCGAGCTTCCAGTGGGCCGACGAACTCGACCTGGAGACGTGGCTAGAGGACTACTCCCTGGACGAAGTCTGGCGGATGGGCCGCATGGGGGCCCGGCCGTGAGGATCGCCATTCTCGTCGAGGGCAAGACCGAGACCGCCTTCAAGCCCCATCTGGTCAAATACCTCGAGACGAGGCTGGAAGGCCGCATGCCAAGGCTGGACTTCGTCCCCCACCACGGTCGCATCCCGACGGAAGGAAAGTTGAGGCGCGTCGTGGAGAACCTGCTACAGCCCGGAAAGAGCCAGGCTGACGACGTGATCGCCTTGACCGACGTTTACACGGGGATCACGATGTTCCCGACGGCCCAGGCCGCCAAGGACAAGATGCGGGCGTGGGTCGGCGACGAGCCCCGGTTTCATCCCCACGTCGCGCTCCACGATTTCGAGGCGTGGCTGCTGCCGTACTGGGATCGGATCAAGGAGTTGACGGGCTCCAATCGCCAACGTTCGCCGTGGCCGCATCCCGAGCGGGTGAATCATGGGAATTCGCCCGCGTATCGACTCGCCGAGGTCTTTAGCGCCGGTCCCAAAACCAAAACAGATGGTTACATCAAGACGCGCGACGCCGGCCGCATCCTCAAGGACCAGGACCTGGCGGTGGCGATCGGCGTATGCCCGGAACTGAAATCGTTCGTCAACACCATCCTGACGCTAGGCGGCGCGAAGCCGCTTTGACCTCTGGAAGCATCGACCGACGTGACTGATTCGCTCCTCTCGATCCGAGGGCTTTGCAAGAGCTACGCCGCGCCGGTGTTGCGCGCGGTGGATTTGGACCTGCGCGGCGGCGAGGTGCTGGCCTTGATGGGGGCCAACGGGGCGGGGAAGAGCACGTTGGCGAGGATCCTGGCGGGGCTCGGGCCGCCGGACTCCGGCGCGATGTCGCTGGGGGGCGAGCCGTATCGGCCGGGGTCCAAGCGCGCGGCCGAGGCGCTCGGGGTCCAGATCGTCCAGCAGGAGTTGACCGTCCTGCCCACGCTCACCGTCGCCGAGAACCTCTTTCTCGACCGCCTGCCCACGCGCTGGGGCCTGGTCCGCTTCGGCGAGCTCCGCCGCCGCGCCCGCGAGGCGCTGGCGAGGGTCGGGCTGGAGGCGATCGACCCCGAGACGCCGACGTCGCGGCTGGGCGTCGGCGAGCGGCAACTCGTGGAGATCGCCGGCGGTTTGACGCGGTCGTGCCGGGTCTTGATCCTGGACGAGCCCACCGCCGCGTTGACGTCGCCGCAGGTCGACCGCCTCTTCGCCGAGGTCGCCCGCCTGAAGGCCGAGGGCGCGGCGATCGTCTACGTCAGTCATCGGCTGGAGGAGGTCCGCCGGCTCGCCGACCGCATCGGCGTCTTGCGCGACGGCCGGTTGGTGGCGACGCGGCCGGCGTCGGAGATGGACCTGGACGAGGCCGTCCGGCTGATGGTCGGCTCCAACCCCTCGCGCGACCAGGTCCGCCACGGCCGCGCCCTGGGCGACGTCGTCCTGAGCGTCCGAAACCTGTCGCGCGGCGACCGCGTCCGCGACGTGAGTTTCGACGTCCGCGGCGGCGAGGTCGTCGGGATCTCCGGGCTGGTCGGCTCGGGACGGACGGAACTCCTCCGCGCGATCTTCGGCGCCGACGTCGCCGAATCGGGCGGGGTGTCGGTGGCCGGCGCGTCGCCGCGACGGTTCCGCTCGCCCCGCGAGGCCGTCCGCGCCGGGCTGGGGATGGTCCCGGAAGACCGCAAGACCGAGGGACTACTCTTGCCGCGCTCGATCCGGCTCAACGCGACGCTCGGACGGCTGGGGCCGTTCACCGGGGCCCTGGGGTTCTTGAACCAACGGAAAGAGCGAACCGACGTCGTCGCGACGGCCGAGCGCGTTCAACTGGCCTACGCCTCGACGGAGCAGCCGGTCGGGCAACTCAGCGGCGGCAACCAGCAGAAGGTGCTCGTCGGCCGCTGGCTTGAACGCCGGCCGCGCGTGATGCTCTTCGACGAGCCGACCCGCGGCGTGGACGTCGCGGCCAAGTTCGCGCTTTACGGGGTGATCGACGAACTCGCCGCGGGGGGCGCGGGCGTGGTCGTCGTCTCCAGCGAGGTCGAGGAACTGATGCTGATATGTGACCGGATCGCGGTCGTCTCCGCCGGCCGACTGGTCGAGACCTTCGCGCGCGGCGAGTGGACCGAGGAGAAGCTCCTGGCGGCGGCGTTCCGGGGCTACGCGGGCGAGGGCGGATCGGTCGCGGGATCCGACCGGTTTCCGTCGACCAGGATTCAATCCACAGATTACACAGATTAACGCAAATTTGAATTAGGGGTCGAAAAAACAATAAAAATCTGCGTTAATCTGTGTAATCTGTGGATGGATTTCTCCTCCGGGCGGGCCGCGGCCGCAACTCCATTTCGTGACATTCGGACCAAGGGCGGACGGCTGACATGGGCGAGGCGAAGGCGAAGCGGCCGGGGTTCGACTGGCGGGGGGCGGGCGACGTCCTGGGGATGCTCGTGGTCCTGGCGGGGCTCGCCGCGCTATTCGGACGGTTCAGCGATCATTTCTGGTCGGTCCAGACGGTCAAGACGATCGTCAACCAGTCGGCCGACCTGACCGCGCTCGCCGTCGGCATGACGCTGGTGCTGGTGATCGCCGGCATCGACCTTTCGGTCGGCTCGGTGATGGCGCTTTGCGGCGCGGTGCTGGGCGTGGCGATGGTCGATTGGGACCTGCCGCTGCCGGTCGCGCTTCTGCTCTGCCTGGCGACGGGGGGGGCGTGCGGTCTGATAAACGGGTTTATCACCGTTCATTGGTCGATCCCGTCGTTCATCGTGACGCTGGGGATGCTGGAATCCGCGCGGGGGGCGACGTACCTGGTCACACGGTCGGAGACGAAGTACGTCGGCGCGCGGGTGGAGTGGCTGTCGCATCCGATCGCGGGGTTGGGGGCGTCGGCGAGTTTCCTGATCGCGCTTGCAATGGTGGTCCTCGGGCACGTTCTTTTGACCAGGACGGTGATGGGCCGGTACATGATCGCGATCGGGACCAACGAGGAGGCGGTGAGGCTTTCGGGGGTGAATCCGAACCCGACGAAGCTGTGGACGTTCGTGATCTCCGGCCTGTGCGCGGCGGCGGCGGCGGTGTTCCAGGTGTCGCGGGTGTCGTCGGCGGATCCCAACGCGGGGGTCGGGCTGGAGCTGGGGGCGATCGCCGCGGTGGTGATCGGCGGCACCAGCCTGATGGGGGGGCGGGGGTCGGTCCTGCGGAGCTTTTTGGGCGTGCTGGTGATCGCGGTGTTGCAGACCGGGCTGGACCACGTCGGCGCCAGCGAGCCCTCCAAGCGGCTCATCAGCGGCGCGGTGATCGTGCTGGCGGTCGTCGCCGACGTCCACCGCGGCCGGTGGGCGGGCTCGGCGCGGAAGCTGGCCGGCCGGCTCAGGCGGGGGACTCGGCCGTCGTCGTGACGACGCGATGGGAGGGGGCCGGCCGCTCGCCGCGGGAGGCGACGAACGCGCCGATCGCCACGACCACGAAGCCCAGGCCGACGCCGCAGGCCCCCAGCCAGCCGAAGCGGGGCCAGGCCGCCGCTCCCAGGGCCGAGCCGAGCGAGCCGCCCACGAAGAAGGCGACCATGTAGATCGTGTTGAGGCGGCTGCGCGCCTCGGGCATCATGCCGTAGATTCGAGTCTGGTTCGAGACGTGCGTCCCCTGGACGCCCACGTCCAGCAGCACCACGCCGACGACCAGACCGGCGAGCGTCCCGCCGAAGGCGCCCAGCACCAGGTACGCCGCCAGCATCGTCGTCAGGCCCAGGCCGATCGACAACCGCGGCCCGCGGCGGTCGGCCACGGTCCCCACCAACGGCGCGACCCCCGCGCCGGCCGCGCCGATCAGGCCGAACAGCCCCACGACGTCGCTGCCGTAATGAAACGGGGGCGTCGCCAGGTGGAACGCCAGCACCGTCCAGAAGACGCTGAACGCCCCGAACGCCAGCCCGCCGAAGAGGGCCGACGTCCGCAGCGCCGGAACGTCGCGCGCCAGGCCGACGATCGAACGCATCAGCGCGCCGTAAGACGTCCCGGCCAGGGCCGGAGTCGATCGGGGAAGCGTCCGCGCCATCACGATCGTCAGGACGAGGGTCATCCCGGCCGCCAGCCAAAAGACGGCCCGCCAGCCCATGTAAAGGCCGAGGAACCCGCTGAAGGTCCGCGCCAGCAGGATGCCGATCAACAGCCCGCTCATCACCGTCCCCACGACCTTGCCGCGTCGGCCGGGCTCGGCGATCGTCGCGGCGAACGGCACGATCACCTGGGGAGTGACCGTCGCCGCCCCCAGCGCCAGGTGCGCCGCCGCCAGCCAGGCGAAGTTCGGCGAGGACGCCACCGCCGCCAGCGTCGCCGCCGTCGCGATCAGGGTCGCCACGATCAGCTTGCGATACTCGATCAGGTCGCCCAGCGGCGCCAGCAGGAGCATGCCGACGGCGTAGCCGACCTGCGCGGCCGTCGCCACCAGCCCCATCCGCGCCGCCGACGCGCCGAACTCCACCCCGATGCGTTCCAGCAACGGCTGGCTATAGTAGAGGTTGGCCACCGACAGCCCGCAGCCGACCGCCATCACCCAGACCGTCCGTCTCGCGATCATGCGCCGTCCTGGAAGAAGAAAGCCCCCGCGATCCGTTTCGCGGGCCGCGCGTCCATTCTAATCGACGGGTCAACTCGACCCCGCCCCGGAGCCGCGCCTCATGCCTCGACACCTCGCGATCCCCGTCCTCCTCGCCTTGCTCGCCCCCGCCGCGTCCGCCCAGAACGATCCCGCGCCGCTGAAGTACCTGGATCTCGCCGATCAACCCCGGCGCCAGGTGGTCGTCGACCGCGAGCCGGGGCAGTACCTCGGCCATCCCACCACCGTCCTTCTGGAGGACGGCGAGACGATGCTGATCGTCTACCCCAAGGGCCACGGCAAGGGGCCCATCGTCGCGCGCCGTAGCAAGGACGGCGGCCTGACCTGGTCGGACCCGCTCCCGGTCCCGGAGAACTGGGCGACCTCCCAGGAAGTTCCAACCCTGTACCGCGTCATCGACCCCTCGGGCAAGAAGCGGTTGATCCTCTTCTCCGGCATGACCCCGATCCGAATGGCCCACAGCGAGGACGACGGCGAAACCTGGAGCCCGCTGGAACCCATCGGCGACTACGGCGGCGTCGTCGCCATGGCCAGCGTCGGGCGGCTCAAGGACGGGTCGTACATGGCGCTTTTCCATGACGACGGCAACATCACCTGGGGACCGCGCGAGAACCCCGTCCACTTCCGAGTCCTGAAGGTGATCTCCAGGGACGGCGGCCTCACCTGGAGCGCGCCGAGCGTGATCGCCGAGGACGACTCGCTCCACCTCTGCGAGCCCGGCCTGATCCGCTCGCCCGACGGCAAGCAATTGGCCGTGCTGCTGCGGGAGAACAGCCGCAAGAAGAACTCGCACGTCATATTCTCCGACGACGAGGGGAAGACCTGGACCAAACCCCGCGAACTGCCCCTTTCGCTCACCGGCGACCGCCACGTCGCCAAATACGCCCCCGACGGCCGCCTGTTCCTATCCTTCCGCGACACCGCCAAGGGAAGCCCCACCATCGGCGACTGGGTCGCGTGGGTCGGAACGTATGACGACCTCGTGGAAGGTCGCGACGGTCAATACAAGGTCCGCTTGATGGACAACCGCCACGCCTGGGACTGCGCCTATCCCGGCGTGGAGGTCCTCCCCGACGGCGCGATCGTCACGACGACCTACGGCCACTGGGACGAGGGCCAACCGCCTTACATCGTCTCCGTCCGGCTGAAGCTCGACGAACTGGACGCGATGGCCGCCGAGCCCCCCGTCACCCGCTCGGCCGTCTGCCGCCGCGCCAGCGAACCGCCCAAGCTGGACGGCAAACTCGACGACCCCTGCTGGAGGGACGCGAAGCCCGTCACCGACTTCGCCGCCTTCTGGGCCGGCGAGCCCCGATCCGGCGCGAAGGCGATGCTCGCCTGGGACGACGAGGCCCTCTACTACGCCGCCGAGATGACCGACGCCGAACTGCGCTCCTTCGGCGCGAACCGCAACGATCACCTCTGGGAGGGGGATGTCTTCGAGATGTTCCTGAAGCCTTCCGACGCCCCCGCCTACTACGAGTTCCAGGCCAACCCCCGCGCGGTGGTCTTCGAGGTCGCCTTCCCCAAACGCGCCCCGCTGGGCCATCCGTTCCATGACGAGCCCGTGCTGGGGCATCAAGCGGCCGTCGCCCTCCGCGGCACGCTCGACCGTCCCGGCGACGTCGACCAGGGTTGGACCGTCGAGGGCCGGATCCCCTGGACCGCCTTAGCTCCCACCGGCGGCCGTCCCAAGATCGGCGACTCCTGGCGCTTCGCCCTCTGCCGCTACGACCACGGCCCCGACGGGACCGAACCCGTCCTCATGAGCAGCGCCCCGCTCTCCAAACGCAACTTCCACCAGTACGAAGACTACGGCTCGCTCCGCTTCGAGGGACCCAAGGCGCCGTGAGACTCGGTGATTTCCTTGTCGACGCATACTGCCTATTTGGTCCCCTCTCCCGGCGGGCTGACGACCCGACACTTTTTCAGAAGTCGTCACGACGAGGAGTGAGCCGCGGCGTTGATCGCCTTCTCCCCTTGAGGGAGAAGGTGGCCGAAGGCCGGACGGGGGGTGGGCGGGACCGGAGGCCATCGGATTTGAAGTCG
>CALCIB010000324.1 GCA_937907525.1 uncultured Planctomycetales bacterium
TTGAAGCCGACGGTCCCCGACGAGGCCCAGCAGAGGGCGTCGCCGTTGGGGTCGGCGATCGTCACGGTCGTGTTGTTGAACGTCGCCTTGATATGCACGACCGCGCGACTGACGTTGCGCCGCGTCTTCCGCTTCTTGGCCTTCGCCACGGGTCTTTCGCTCCTGGTCCGCCTTGGTTCGTTGACTCAACGTCGCGGCCGGGCGCCCCGCGCCCGTCCGTCTCGATTCGATCCGCCGCCGCTCCGCCCGGTCGCGACCGCCGTCGGCCGCCGGGGCGGCTCAGCGCATTTCCTTGACGCCCTTCTTGCCGGCGACCGTCTTCCGGGGCCCCTTGCGGGTGCGGGCGTTGGTCCTGGTCCGCTGGCCGCGGACGGGGAGGCCCTTGCGGTGCCGAAGGCCGCGGTAGCAGCCGATCTCGCGGAGCCGGCCGATGTTCTGCTGCACCTGGCGGCGCAGTTGGCCCTCCACGACGTATTCGTTGTCCAGCAGGTTCGCCAGCCTGGCCAGCTCGTCCTCGGTCAGGTCGCGGGCGCGCTTCTCCGGGTCGATCCCCGCCCGCTCGCAGATCTGGTCCGCGAGGAACGGGCCGATCCCGTAGATGTAACGCAGCGAGATCACCGTCCGCTTGTCGTTGGGGATGTCCACGCCCAGGATACGAGGCATTAAATCGGTCTCCGTCGCTCGCGCTGGTCCTACCGGGGGGGGGCGGCCGATCCGCCGCTCGCGCCGGGGCCCTCCGCCCCGGCGGTCGGGCGTCCTCAGCCCTGGCGCTGCTTGTGCCGGGGGTTGGAGGGGCAGATCACCAGGACCTTGCCCGCCCGCCGGACGATCTTGCAGCTCTCGCAAATCCGCTTCACGCTCGATCGCACTTTCATGGCCGTCGCCGCCTTCGTCTCGGTCCGTCTTGCTGGTCACGCCGCGGCGCCGCGCCGGTGGCCGCCGCCGCGGCGGGGCCGTCCGTCGTCGGGAAGGGCCCGGCGCGACGCCGACCCGGGATCGACGCGGTCGCGTTCCGCCGAAACGCCCAGGGGCGGCCGACGGTCCCGAACCGCGATCAACGTCTTCGCGCCGTCCGCCGACCGCCGGCGCCTTTGGTGGGGAGCGGGCGCGGCCTCGCGGTCGGGGCGATGTGGGATTCGATCATCCTACCGTTCCAAGGCCGTCTTCGCAAGGCCCCTCGCGGTCCTTTCGTCAAGATTGTTTCGACGTCCTCCGCGACCGCCCGTCGGCGCCTCCCGTCCGACCGTCGTTCACGGCAGGGTGAGGATCTCGGGGCCGTCGGCGGTGATGGCGATCGTGTGTTCGAAGTGGGCGCTGGGGCGACGGTCCTTGGTCTCGACCGTCCAGCCGTCGTCGAGCGTCCGGACCTCCTTGGCCCCCATCGCGACCATCGGCTCGACGGCCAGGACCACGCCCGGCTCCAGCCGGATGTCGTGCTTCCGAAGCGCCTTGCTGACGAAGTTGGGGACCTGGGGCTCCTCGTGCATGTCCTTGCCGATGCCGTGGCCGACGAAGTTCTCGATCACCGAGAATCCCTGGCTGCGGACGTATTGTTCCATCAGGGTCGCGACCTCCGACCACCATCGGCAGCGGCCCATGGCGCGGACGGCGAGCTGGAGGACGTCGGCGGTCGCGTCCAGGAGCTTTCGGACTTCCGGCGCCACCGGGCCGACGGCCCAGGTGAAGGCCGAGTCGCCGCACCAGCCGTCGAGCCGGCAGCCGGTGTCCACGGCCACCACGTCCCCGGCCTTCAGGGGCCGCTTGTTGGGGATCCCGTGGACGACCTGCTCGTTGACGCTGGAGCAGATCACCGCCGGGAACGGCGGCTTCCCCTTGGTCGAGCAGGGGTAGTTGAGAAAGAGCGGCTCGGCCCCGGCCTCGCGGAAGACCGCGGCCACGGCCGCGTCGAGATCGGCGGTGGTCGCGCCGGGGACCACCAGGACGCGGGCCGCCTCGTGCGCGCGGGCCACCAGCCGTCCGGCCTCGCGCATCAGGGCGATCTCGCGGGGGCTCTTGAGCTGGACCGTCGACGGCCGGCGGGTCGATGGCGGGGCCTCGGCCGGCTTCGACCCGGCGACCCCTCCCGGGCGGCGCGCCGCGGCGGCGAGGAACGACGGCAGCGAGGGGCGGCGGCCGGGGCCGCGATGCGTTGACACGACGCGCTCTCCTCCGGCCTCACTTGCGGTTGACGAGGCCGGCGTAGTTCCGCATGACCAGGTGGCTGTCGATCTTCTGCACCACGTCGAGGGCGACGCTCACGACGATCAAGAGCCCCGTCCCGCCGAAGAACTGGGCGACGGTGAAGTCGACGTTCAGGAAGTTCTGCACCAGGGACGGCACCACCGCCACCACCGACAGGAACGCCGCGCCGACGTAGGTGATCCGGAACATCACCTTCTCCAGGTACTCCTCGGTCCGCTTCCCCGGGCGGTATCCCGGAATGAAGCTGCCGTAGTCCTTGAGGTTGTCGGCCATGTCCTTGGGGTTGAAGGTGATCGCCACCCAGAAATAGCAGAAGAAGTAGATCAGGATGATGTTGCAGAGCGTGTACAGGTAGCCCTGGCGTTGGAACGAGTCGGCCAGGTCCTGGATCACGGTCGCGAACGTGGCCCCCAGGCTCGATCCGTCGGTCTTCAGCGCGGCCATCGAGCTCGCCAGGCCGTTGAGGACCAGGGACGGAAAGATCAGGAGGCTGGACGCGAAGATGATCGGCATGACGCCCCCCTGGTTGACCCGGAGGGGGAGGAACTGGCGGCTGCCGCCGAAGACCCGTCGGCCGCGGACGTGCTTGGCCGATTGGGTCGGGATCCGTCGCTGGCTCTCCGTGAACGCGACCACGCCGATCACCACCGCCACGAACAGGCCCGCCAGGATCGTCAACTGGATGATCCCCAGCTTCCCCTGCTCGGGCGTCAGCTTGGTCGAGGCGTTGGCCCACAACCCTTGAAGGGCGACCGGGAACCGCGAGAGAATCCCCGCCATGATCAAGAGGCTGATCCCGTTGCCGATGCCGTACTCGTCGATCTGCTCGCCGACCCACATCAAGAACACCGTGCCGGCGGTCATGATGCAGACGCTGACCAGGCCGTGCCACATGTCGCGGTACTGCGGCAGGACCACGCCCATCTGGTCGCTCATCATGTACTGGACCCAGAACGCCGATTGCACGAAGCAGAGGGCGACCGTCGAGTACCGCGTGTACTCGTTGATCCGCTTCCGGCCGCTCTCCCCCTCCTTCTGCATCGCCTCCAGGGCGGGGACGACGCTCCCCAGAAGTTGGAAGATGATCGACGCGGAGATGTAGGGCATGATCCCCAGGCCGAAGATCGTGCTCATGCCGATCGACGTGCCGCCGAACATGGCGACCGTGCCGAAGACCTTGCCCGCGGCGTTGGTGCTGAGCTGCTCCTCCCAGGCGGCCAACTGCGCCTGGTTGACGATCGGCAGCGGGATGTAGAAGCCGACCCGGTACACGGCCAGGAGCAGCGCGGTGAAGAGGATCTTCCGCCGCAATTCCGGGATCTTGAAGATGGTCGTCAGCTTGTCCACGCGCGAAAGCTCCGCTGGGGCCGTGGGTCGTCTTCGGGTCGTCTCGGTCCGATCCGGGCGGCTCGGCCGGGGCCGGCGGTCGCGAGCGCCGCCGTCCCGCCTCGCGTCCCCCATAGGACGGCCGGGGGGGCGTCGCTCGCCGGCGGCGCGGTCAGGACTGGGTGGCCGCGGCGGCCTTGGGGGCGCCGCCCAGGTAGGGGACCGTGACGGCCTTGCCGCCGGCCGCCTCGAGCTTCTTGACGGCCGAGGCGCTGAACTTGGTGGCCCGGACCTCCAGCGCCTTGGTCGGCTCGCCCTCGCCCAGGACCTTGATCCCGTCGTGGTCGCGGCCCTTGACCAGCCCGACCTTGCGGAGGGCGGCCTCGTCGACGACGCCCGGCTCGGTGAAGACCGCGTCGACGTCGACCAGGTTGACGATGGCGTAGCTCTTCTTGAACGGGCCGTTCTCGAACCCCCGCTTGGGGATCCGCCGGGCCAGGATGATCTGGCCCCCCTCGAAGAGGGCGGCGATCTTGAAGCCCTGGCGGGACGAGTGTCCCTTGTGCCCCTTGCCGGCGGTCTTGCCGTGGCCGGAGCCGACGCCGCGGCCGACGCGCTTCCGCTTCTTGCGGCGATGAATCCCCTGGCTGACGTCGTGCAGTTGCATCAGATCTCGACTCCCCGGAGGCGGGCGACCTCTTCCTTGGTGCGGAGCTGGCCCAGGCCCTGGATGGCGGCCTTGACCAGGTTGAGTTTGTTGGTCGACCCGAGGCTCTTGGTCAGGACGTCCTTGATCCCCGCCGCCTCGACCACCGACCGGACGGCGCCGCCGGCGATCACGCCGGTGCCGGGGCTGGCGGGCAGCATCAGCACCCGGGCGGCGCCGAAGCGGCCGACCACCGCGTGCGGGATCGTGGTCCCCCGCAACTGGACCGACTTCATCTGCTTGTGGGCGTCCTTGACGCCCTTCTCGACGGCGGGGGGCACCTCGTTGGCCTTGCCGTAGCCCCAGCTCACCTGGCCGCGGCCGTTGCCGACCACCACCAGCGCGTTGAAGCTGAAGCGACGGCCGCCCTTGACCACCGCCGCGCAGCGGCGGATCGAGACGACGCTCTCCGTCCATTCGCCGCGGTCGCGGTCGCGGTCCCGTCTACGGCTGTCGGTCGACACGGGGGGATGCTCCTATCGGTCTGTCTGCCACCAGTATGACGCGCCGGGCCCGCCCCGACGAGGGCGTCGGGGTCAAAACCTCAGGCCGGCCTCGCGGGCGGCGGTCGCCAGCGCCTCGACCCGGCCGTGATACTTGTAGCCGCGGCGGTCGAAGCAGACCTTCTCCACCCCGGCCTTCCGCGCCCGGTCGGCCACCATCCGGCCGACGATCGTCGCGGCGGCCTTGTTGCCGCCGTACTTGACCTCGGCCTTGACCTCCGGATCGACGGTGCTCGCCTGCGCCAGGGTCCGGCCCGCCTGGTCGTCGACGATCTGGGCGTAGATGTGCTTGGAGCTGCGGAAGACGGCCAGCCGGGGACGCTCCGGCGTGCCGTCGAGCCGCTTGCGGACCCGGCGCTGGCGACGCAGCCGGCGGGTTTGGACCAGCAGGTGGTGGTTGGCGATGTCCACGGAATCGATCCTCTCGCTGGGGGCGGCCTCCGCCCCGGTCCCGGTCTGGCTGGGTCTCTGGTCTCAAGTCCGTCCGCGGGGGCTCACTTGGAGCCGAACGCCTTGCCCGCCTTGCGACGGACGGCCTCGCCCTCGTAGCGGATCCCCTTGCCCTTGTACGGCTCCGGCGGCCGGACCCGGCGGACCTCGGCGGCGAACTGGCCGACCGCCTGCTTGTCCGCCCCGGTCACCGTGACGTGGGTCGCGTCGGGGACCGTCACGGTCACCCCCTCGGGCGCCTCCAGCACCACCTGGTTGGCGTAACCCACCTGAAGGGCGATCACGTTCGCCTTCTTCAGCTGCGCCTGGTAGCCGACGCCGACGATCTCCAGCTTCCGGACGTAGCCCTCGGCCGCCCCCCGGACCATGTTGGCGACCAGGCTGCGGGTCAGCCCGTGGAGGGCGCGGCTTTGACGCTCGTCGTCGCGGCGGGCGACGACGATCTCCTTCTTGGCCTCGTCGTAGCTCACGCTCACCTCGGGGCGGTGGGCGTAGCTCAGCCTCCCCTTGGGCCCCTCGACGACGACCGTCGAGTCGGCGACGGCGACTTTCACGTTGGCCGGCACGGCGACCGGCTTGCGACCGATGCGGGACATGGCTCCGTCTTCCTCGTTCTCGCGACCGCGTTGGAGGTTCGATCTCGGTTCAGTAGATCATCGCCAGGACCTCGCCGCCGACCTTCTGGTCGCGGGCGCGGCGGTCGCTGAGGACGCCCCGGGGGGTGCTGAGGATCTGGATGCCCATGCCCCCCAGGACCGGCTTCAGTTCCTTGTAGCCGCGGTAGATCCGCCGGCCGGGCTTGCTGATCCGGTCGATCTTGGTGATCAGCCGCTCGCCGTTGGGGCCGTACTTCATGTGCAGCCGGAGGGTGCGCGCCGGAGCGGTGTCGATCTCCTCGAAGTCCCAGATGTAGCCTTCGTCCTTGAGCACCTGGGCGATCCCCCGCCGCATGTTCGACGCGGGCATGTCCAGGGACGCGCGCTCGATCCGGACGGCGTTGCGGATCCGAGTCAACATATCGGCGATCGGGTCGGTCATCATGGCGGAGGGGCCTTCCTGGACCGTCGCGGGTAACGACCCCTTCTCGTCGAGGGGCGTCGGCGCGGCGGGTGGTTCGGGCGGACGCGGCGGTTCGATAAGGGGCGGGGCGTTCCGGGGGGCCGGGGGGCCGGCCGGCGGATCTCACCAGCTCGCCTTCTTGACTCCGGGGATCAGGCCGCGGCTGGCGAGGTTCCGAAAGCAGATCCGGCAGATGCCGAACTTGCGGTAGTAGCCGCGGGGGCGGCCGCAGAGCCGGCAGCGGTTGCGGTGCCGCACCTCGAACTTGCGGGGCGTCTCGGACTTGATCTTCTGGGCCTTGGTCGACATGCTCGTCCCTCCAGGACCGCGGCGGGGGGCTTCGCCGCGGGGTTCTCGGCTAGCGTCACTTGCCCGCGGCGCGGGCCCCGGGCTGGCGGAACGGCACGCCGAAGAGTCGCAGCAGCTCCCGCGCCTGGTCGTCGTTGCTCGCCGTGGTCACGATCGTCACGTCCATGCCGTGGGTGTGGTGGATCCGATCGGCGTCGATCTCCGGGAAGACGACCTGCTCGGCCAGGCCCAGGCTGTAGTTGCCGTGGCCGTCGAAGCTGTCGGGGTTGAGCCCCCGGAAGTCGCGGATTCGGGGCAGGGCGATCGCCACCAGGCGGTCGAGGAACTCGTACATCCGCGACCCGCGGAGCGTCACCTTGCAGCCGATCTCGTTCCCCTCCCGCAGCCGGAAGCCGGAGACCGAGACCTTGGCCTTGGTGATCGCCGGCTTCTGGCCGCTGATCTTGCCCAGGCTCTCGGCGGCCGACTCGAGGACGGTCTTGTCCTGGGTCGCCTTGCCGACGCCCATGTTGACGACGATCTTCGAGAGCCGGGGGATGGCCATCGGGTTGTCGAGGCCGAACTTGGCGGCGACCGCCTTCTTGATCTCGTTCCGGTACTGTTCTTGAAGCCGAGCCATTCCCGTGGTCCTGATGTTGGCGGTCGTCGGGTCGCGAGGGTCGTCGAGGCCCCGGGTCACGCCCCCGGCGGCCGGCGGCGCCGGCGGTCCCTCAGCGGTCCTCGGCCTTGGCGAACGCCTCGGCCCGCGCCGGCTTCTTGGGGCCGAGCGTCCCCAGGCCGGTCGCGCACTTGCGGCAATACCGCTCCTTGCGCCCCTCCGCGGTCAGCCGCGAGCCCTGGCGGACGCCGCGGTCGCACTTGGGGCAGTAGAGCATCACGTTGGAGACGTCGATCGGCATCTCCTTGGAGAGCCGGCCCCCCTGGGGGTTCTTCTGGCTCGGCTTCAGGTGCTTGTAGACCCGGTTGACCCCCTCGACGACGACCTTGTTCCGGGCCGGAAGCGCCCGCAGCACCTTGGCCACGCGGCGGTTCCCGGGGGTCCCCTTGTCGTCGCCGGCGATCACTTCGACCTGGTCGTCTTTCCGAATGTTCATGGTTCGCTCGCGATGGGATGGCGGGGCGTCCCGCCGGCGTTCGGGCCCGGGCCGCCGGTCCTCGACTTCAAACGACCTCGGCGGCCAGGCTGATGATCTTCATGAACTGCCGCTCGCGAAGCTCCCGGGCGATCGCCCCGAAGATCCGCGTGCCCCGCGGGTTCTTCTCGGCGTCGATCAGGACCACCGCGTTGCGGTCGAACTTGACGTAGCTGCCGTCGGCCCGGCGGGCCTGGTTCCGCGTCCGGACCACCACGCAGCGCACCACGTCGCCGGCCTTCACGTCGCCGCCGGAGGCCGCCTTCTTGACGCTGGCGACGATGACGTCGCCGATGCCCGCCACCCGCCGCTTGTAGTGCGAGGCGCTGCCGCCCAGCACCTTGATGCACATCACTTCCTTCGCGCCCGAGTTGTCGGCCACGTCGAGCCGGGTCTGCATCTGGATCATGTCGCGCCAGCCTTTCGTCGCTTCTGGGGGATCGTCACTCGGCGGCCGGGGCGGCGGGGGCCTCGCCCTCGCCGGCGAGCGCCTGCTGGGCGCCCTTGCGGACGATCCGGACCAGCCGCCACCGCTTCAGCTTCGACAGCGGCCGGGTCTCCATGATCTCCACCAGGTCGCCGACGTGGGACTCGCCGGCCTCGTCGTGGACGTGGCAGACGGTGCGGCGCTTCATCAGCTTGCCGTACTTGTCGTGGGGGACGAGCCGCTCCACCACGACCCGGCGGGTCTTGTTCATCTTGTCGGAGGCGACCACGCCGAGCTCGGTCTGGCGGCGGCGGCGGTCGGGCCTCGGCTGGGCGGCGGGGGTGGGCTGGCTCATCGGCTTCGCTTCGGTTCCTTGGGTCCTGGGGCCGCGGCGAGGGCCGACGCGCCCGGAGAGGGTCAGGAGGCGGCCGGCTCGGCCGCGGCCCGCTCGCGCCCGATCTGACGCTCGCGGAGGATGGTCTTGATCCGGGCGACCTGGCGCTTGGCCTTGACGACCTCGCCGGTCGCCTCCAGCCGCTCGGTCTCGCTCTGCAGCCGCAGCCGGAAGAGGTTCTTCTGGACGTCCCGCAGCTCCAACTCGAGCTGCTCGTCGTCGTGCTCCCGGAGTTCGGAGGCCTTGCTCATGGGTCCTTCTCGTCCTTCGTTGGCGGGACCGGCCGCGGCCGGTCCCGGCGGTCGGCGGCGGTCAGACCGTCGCCCGACGGGTTACGAACCGGCAGGCGACCGGCATCTTGTGGGCCACCCGGTTGAACGCCGCCCGGGCCGCGTCCTCGGTGAGGCCGCCGATCTCGTAGAGGATCGTCCCCGGCTTGACCACCGCCGCCCAGTACTCGACCTCGCCCTTCCCCTTCCCCATGCGGGTCTCGGCCGGGATCGCGGTCACGCTCTTGTGGGGGAAGATCCGGATGTAGAGCTTCCCGCCCCCCTTGACGGCCTGGCTGGCCACCACCCGGCCCGCCTCGATCGTCTGGGCGCTGATCCGTCCCGGCTCCAGGGCCTGGATCCCGAACTCGCCGAACGAGACGTAGTTGCCGCGGGTGGCGTTACCTCTTACGCGGCCTTTTTGGCTTTTTCGATACTTGACCCGCTTGGGCATCAGCGCCAT
>CALCIB010000325.1 GCA_937907525.1 uncultured Planctomycetales bacterium
CTGGGACCAACCGGCCCGCGCCGCCTGATTACCTACTTACGTGACGCACACCCCCACGGTGCCGCGTCCAGCCGGCATCGCGAACCGCCCCCCGCTCCCGCGCTTGGCCGCGGCGGGATCGGGGCTATCATGAGGGTTGGAGACTCCATCGGTTACGACCGTCCCCCAGAGGACGAGGCGATCATGATTGACAAATCGGCGGCGGCCATGAAGACTCACGGGTTGGAGACGCTCGGGATCGCTCGCGAGGCCGAGACCCACTGGGACCTCCCCACCCCCGCGCTTTACGAGCACGCCGTCCGCCGCGGCGAGGGACTCGTCGCCCATCTGGGCCCGCTCGTGGTCGACACCGGCGACCACACCGGACGCGCCCCCAACGACAAGTTCATCGTCGAGGAGCCCTCGACCCGCGACGCCATCTGGTGGGGACCCATCAACCATCCGATCTCCGAGGACCGCTTCGACCGCGTCTGGACCCGCATGAAGGCGTTCCTCGCCGACAAGGAACTGTTCGTCCAGGACTGTTACGGCGGCGCCGACCCGAACTTCCGCCTCCCGGTGCGGATCGTCGCCCAGTACGCCTGGCACGCCCTGTTCATGCGGAACATGCTGATCCGCGAATTCGACCGCCAGACCCTCCGCGACTTCCGACCCGAGTTCACCGTCATCGACGCCCCCGGCTTCAAGGCCGACCCGACGACCGACGGCACGAACTCGGAAACCTGCATTCTCGTCAACATGGCGCGGAAACTGGTCCTCATCGGCGGCACCGAGTACGCCGGCGAGATGAAGAAGTCGGTCTTCTCCATCCTCAACTTCCTGCTCCCCGGGCGCGGGGTGCTGGGGATGCACTGCTCGGCCAATTACGGGCGGAACCGCGACGACGTGGCCTTGTTCTTCGGCCTCTCCGGCACCGGCAAGACCACCCTGTCGGCCGCGCCCGACCGCACCCTGATCGGCGACGACGAACACGGCTGGAGCGACGACGGCGTCTTCAACATCGAGGGAGGTTGCTACGCCAAGGTCATCCGGCTCGACAAGGAGACCGAGCCGGAGATCTACGAGACCACCCGACGCTTCGGCACGGTCCTGGAGAACGTCGCCATCGACCCGGCCTCCCGCCGGCTCGACCTCGACAGCGCCGCGAAGACCGAGAACACC
Source organism: uncultured Planctomycetales bacterium (assembly GCA_937907525.1). GTDB lineage: Bacteria > Planctomycetota > Planctomycetia > Isosphaerales > Isosphaeraceae > Paludisphaera. The sequence goes on from CALCIB010000325.1 coordinate 1,162, forward strand.
CGCGCCGCCTATCCGATCACCCACATCCCCCACGCCGACCCCTGGGGCGTCGGCGGCCACCCCCGGAACATCTTCTTCCTGACCTACGACGCCTTCGGCGTCCTGCCGCCGATCGCCCGGCTGACGGCCGAACAGGCGATGTTCCACTTCCTGGCCGGCTACACGTCCAAGGTCGCCGGCACCGAACAGGGGGTGGACGAGCCCAAGGTGGTCTTCAGCCCGTGCTTCGCCGCGCCGTTTCTGCCGCGGCATCCCAGGGAGTACGCCCGACTCCTCGGCGAGAAGATCAAGCGCCACGCCGTCCGCTGCTGGCTGATCAACACCGGCGTCACCGGCGGGCCCTACGGCGTCGGCCGTCGGATCGCCATGCCGGTCACGCGGTCGCTGGTCGCCGCGGCGCTCGCGGGCGAACTCGACGCCGCGGCGACCACGGACGACCGCGGCTTCCACATCGGCCGCCTGGCGTCCCGCCCCGGCCTGGACCCCTCGCTCCTGGACCCCCGCGCCTCCTGGGCCGACCCCGACGCCTACGACCGCAAGGCCTCCGAACTGGCCGCGCGGTTCCAGGAGAACCGGGACAAGTATTGACCGCCACGAAGCCAGGAAGCCGAGCGATCCGGCGCGACCCGCCGGGCGGGCCGAGGAAGGGGGCGCGGCCGCCTCGGAGCATCGCGGAGCCAGGCCCCGATTCCCGGCCCGACGGCGGTGTTCTCGGATCGAACCCGGCGCCTCAGCGGAACATTTGCCCTCGGCCGGGGGGTTCGAAAGCGTCGACGTAATGCTCGACGGCGGGGGGGCCGTCGTCGGGCCAGAGGACGGCGACGACGTCGAAGCGGCAGCGGCGCTCCAAAAGGTCGTGGCGTTTCAAAAAGTGCAACGCGGCCAGCGTCAGCCGCCGTTGCTTCTCCGGGGTGACGGCCTCGGCCGGGTCGCCGCGACGGCGCGCCTTGACCTCCACGAAGACGACGACCCCGCCGTCGCGGGCGATCACGTCGACCTCGCCGTGCTTGGTCCGGTAGTTGCGCCGCAGGATTCGCATCCCCCGGCGCTTCAAGAGCGCGACGGCCGCGCGCTCGCCGCGGTCGCCCAGGAGCTTGGCGAGCAGGGCCTTCAAAACGGGATTCACGCGGTCATTTCACCCCCAGGCTGGCCTCGATGTCGCGGGCCTCGTCGCTGAGCCCCCCCTTGAGGCGGTTGTTCTTGAAGAACGGCGACGCCGAGGCCCTGCCGTCGGAGGTGAAGCCGCGGATCCGGCCGGTCCCGCCTTCCTCGACGGACTTCTCGTCCTCGTCCTCGCGGGCCGCGACGGCCTTGCGGATGGAGGGCTTGAGCGTGTCGCAGCCCGGGGCCGTCGCCAGTATTCCGCCAACCGCCAACGCGCACGCCGAAGCGATGATCGATCGCCGCATGACCTGTCTTCCTTGCTGGGCCGGGGACGTCGCGAACCGAAGCGCCGGAAGCCCCCGCGGAATTGAAATGCGGCCCCACCATGCCATGATCCGCCCCAGCCGTCCAGGCCGGATTCCTGCGGCCTGGCGATGAGGCGATGAAGAGATACCAGCGTTCGTTTCCGAATAGGATCCCCGCAGCGTCCTCCTCCACGATCACGTCCATCCTCCGCGAGGGAACGAGGAGCACGTCGAGCAGTCCAACCACGAGCCGAGCGTGCAGAACGAGGACGAAGAGGGCCAGCCCCCCCCAAAGGAGGGTACTGCCCAGATTGCTGTTGAAATATCCTGACTCTACCGGATTGCAGGTTCAGGGTTTCTGAGGCCCAACAGTGATGTAG
>CALCIB010000326.1 GCA_937907525.1 uncultured Planctomycetales bacterium
CCGGCCCCGCAGGCTCCGGTCAAGGTCGCCCCGGCCCCGCAGGCCCCGGTGAAGGCCGCCCCGCAGGTCTACTCGGCGCCTCAGGCTCCGATCAAGGCCGCCCCGCAGATCTACTCGGCTCCCCAGGCTCCCGCGAAGGCGAGCTACCAGCACTGAGGCGCCGCTCCCGCGACGACGACCCGACCGGATCCAACGGTCGGGGCTCGTCTCATAAGCTGAAGTCCAAACACGCCGACGTCGCCGCTCGCAACCCGCGGGCGCGACGTCGGTGTCGTTTCGCGCCCCTTCCGATCCCCGCCGCCGAGTCGATCCCGCCACCTCCCTCCCATCGCGACGACCATTTCCCCCACGGTCGACGGCGATCGACGCGACGACTCGGAATAGCCGAGGTCGACCCCGCGCGCGTTGATAATTGTATGCGTGATCGCTCGTGGGGCTCGGGTCGACTATCCTGGCCCCTCGTCGTGACAAGCGACGCCCGCCGCGGTCTCGCGGGGGCGGGGCCTCGGCGGCGTTCGAGGTCGCGGCGAGGGGTCGGCGGTCCCGCGGAGAAAATCCGGAAAATCCGGCCGGCCTTGAAAACGCGACCTAGGGTGTCCTTAGAAGCCCCCAATAGATGCGCTCCGGGCGGGCCGTCTGGGACGTTCGCGCGCATCGCCAGGGACCGACGCGGCCGGGGGTTTCGAGATCCACAACTCAAGGGAGTGCATCGAAGATGAGTCATCCGAACGGTCGATCGCGCGTTGGGGGTTCGTCGTCCTCGCCCCGTCGCGCCCGCCCCGCCCTCGAGGGGCTTGAGGAGCGGCTGCTGCTCTACGCCACCCTCGGCGCCAACTGGGTCTACGGCGCGAAGATCACCTACAGCTTCGCCCCCGACGGCACGTCGGTCGGCGGCACGCCCAGCACGCTGTTCCAGACGATGGACTCCCGGATCTCGCGAGCCGACTGGCAGAAGGCGTTCCAGAGCGCGGCGGCGACCTGGCAGGCGGTGGCCGGCATCAACCTGGTGCAGGTCGCCGACAACGGCCAGGCGTTCGGCGGCTCGGGCAACCAGCAGGGGGATACGCGGTTCGGCGACATTCGGATCGGCGCGATCCCGCTGGACACGGCGACCCTGGGGGCGGCGTTCGCCCCGCCGCCGATCAACGGCGGCACCCTGGCCGGCGACATCGTTCTAAACTCGACGACTCCCTGGACCAACGTCTATTACGGCGCCCGCGACCTGACGACCGTGGCGATCCACGAGTTCGGCCACGCCCTGGGGATGGACCACAGCCAGGTCTACTACGCCGACATGTACGCCTACTACGTGGGCCAGCGGCAGTCCCTCAACTCCGACGACGTGGCCGGCATCCAGTCGATCTACGGCGCGCGGCCGCGCGACGCCTTCAACAGCAACGGCTATAGCAACCAGTACTGGTACCAGGCCATGGGCCTCGACCCCCTGCGCTCCAACCTCAACCAGATCCGGCTCCCCAACCTCGACATCTCGTATCCGGGCCAGACCGAGTGGTTCTGGGTCACCGTCCCGTCGAGCAACTCCGGGAAGCTCACGGTCCAGATGCAGTCGACGGGACTCAGCTCGCTGACGCCCGCGATCTCCGTCTACGACGTCTCGCTGAACCTCAAGGGGACCGTCGACGGGACCGCCTACGGCGACACGGCGACGATCACCGTCCCCGGCGTCTCGGCGGGGCAGGCGTACTTCATCCGGCTCTCGTCGTCTTCGGGCGGGTGGACCGGGGCCTACGGCATGCAGGTCAATTTCGGCAACTACGCGATGACTCCCTTCCCGCCCCCCTACACGGTCGTCGCCAGCCAGGTCGGCGGCCCTGGCGGCTTCATCCCGATGACGGCCGACGTGGGGGCCGAGCCGGACGAGGACCTGATTCGCATCGGCGATCTGGCCGGCAACGGGGACGCCTTGACGGTCGCGGCGTTCGGCGACCGGACGGCCTCCTGGAGCGCCTTCGCGGCGCCGTCGCCGACGCCGGGCGCCCCATGGAGCATGGCCAACGCCCAGAACGCCTCGGCCGGGTGGTGGGGAGGGTCGTGGATCTCGGTCAACGCCCTCGACGACGCGCTCTCCTCCTGGGGACGCGATGGCGACGACGCGTTCCCGACGTTCGGCAAGCAGTCCAAGGTCCAAAGGCGGGCGTGAGCCGCGTCGGCGCGAACGGCCAAGCGGCGTGAAGAAGGCGAGGGTGCGACGATGACGCGACGGTCTCGAAAGTGGCGCGCCCCGGCGATCGACCGCCTGGAAGAGCGTCGGACCCCGTCCCAGACGACGGGGGCCGTCGGGGGCCTGGGCTTGCCGACGGGACTCCCCGCGGAACTCCCTCCAGGCTTGCCGCCGGGCCTCCCTCCAGGCCTGACGAGGAGCCTCCCTTCGACCCCGCCACCGGACGCTCCACCAGGACTACCGCCGGGGTCCCTTCCGGGCGGCCCCGGCGCCTTCCAACCCCAACTCTCCACGACGCCCGCCGACGACTCGACCTTCGACGCCGACGACGCGCCCTCGTCCCTGATCTTCCGCATGGGAGGACCCGCCGGTCTTTTCTGGTCCGACAACAACGTCGAACTCCACCAGATCGCTTCCGATGGCTCCGACTTCACGATCGTCAAACGCGACGGCTGGCTACCGGCGACCCTGGACGGCGAGACCGCCACGCTCGCCTTGCCGACGAAGTTGGACCCCGGCCGCTATCGGATCGTGCTCGTCGGCGGCTCGAGCTTGTCCATGCTTTACTCCCAGAGCCAATGGGATCCGTCCCAGGACCACGCGGTCGCCGAGTTCGTAGTGAAGGCCGCCGGCGCGACGACCGACCTGGGGGTCGTCGGGCCCGACGTCGCATCCGCGGCGGGAACGCTGGACGGCGCGACGGCCGCCGCATCGTTCCGATTCCATCTGGCCGAGGGGACGGCGCTTTGGCGGCTCTCCGTCCACGTCGACGCGGCGCGGATCGGCAGCGACCTGATCGCCGGCCTGGCCGTGTACGACGCCAGCGGCCGCCAGGTCGCCTCGGGGACCGCCGCGACGAACCTCGCGACCGAGTTTCCCAACGACCCGTTCCTCTTCGCCGGCCTGCCGGCGGGCGATTACGTCGTGACGGTCTCCAGGGCCGCCGGCGCGGCGGGAGGCGCGTTCCGCCTCGAACTCGACGCGATCTCCGCCGCCGCGCCGACCCGCGTGACGTCGTTCGCGCCGGACCCGTCGGACGCGGGCTTCTCGATCGCCTTCTCCGAGCCGATCGACCCGGCCCGGCTGCGCTCCGACGCGGTCGTCGTCGTCGACGCCTCGGGGGCGACTTACGCCGTCGAGCTGACGTCGGTGGGCGAGGGGCTGACCAGCGCCCGCTTCCGGTTCGTCGCGCCGCCGCCCGCGGGCGCGTACCGCCTGACGGTCGCCGGCGTCAAGCCGCTGGCCGATCTGATCGGCCGGGTCCCGGTCGCCGACGGCCTGCCGGCCGGGACGCTGGCCTCGTGGACCGTCACCGCCGCCCAGGCCGCGGCGGCGCGTCCGGCCGGCCCGACCGCTCCGCCGCGGGGAGGGATCGTCGCCTCCGGCGCGCTGGAGCTCGCGGCGGGCGCCGCTGTGGACGTCCCGGTCGTCCTGGGCGAGGGCGGCTCGCTGGTGCTGAACGTCGTTCCGAGTTCCGGCCGCTTCCGGGTCGAGGTCGTCGCCGCCGACGGCAAGGTCCGCGTCGTGGCGGACGGCTCCGACCCCGGCCCGCAAGAAGTGTGGATCCGACCGGGCGCCGGGTCGTTCGTGATCCGGATCGTCGCCGTCGGCGACGCCAGGCTCGCCGGCTCGTGGCTTCTGACGGGGGCCGCCACGTCCGAGGAGTCGCTGACGGCCCGACCCGTCGGCGGCGGCGGAGCGGTCGGAGTGGGACTGGGAGAGACGGTCGGCTCGCCCCGATCCTCGCCGTCGCGGGGCCCCGTCGCGCCGGCCGCCGGCCGGTTCGAGATGGGCCCGTCCCCCTGGGCCCTGGGCGCCGGCTCCACGCCGGTCGGCCGGCCCTCGGCGACCGGCGACGCCGTCGTCCCGACGGCCGCGGCGGCCCCTGGCGGACTCCCCCTGGTGGCCTGGGCCGGCCCCGGCGCGACGGCCGCGGCGGCCAGCCTGGTCCTCGGCGGAGGCCAGGCCGACGACGGGGCCCCCAGAAGCCCCGCCGGCTTCACCGAACCCGAGGGATCCCCGGCCGTCGCCGACGAGGCCCTCGCCCGCGCGTCGACCGAGGCCGAGGCCGACGCCGGCGCCCTGGAGCGCGCCGAGCGGGTCGCCGACAGCGTCCTCGGCGGTCTCCGGTGGCTGCTGGACCGACCGGACGCGACCGCGACCGCCCCCGCGGGCGCCGACCGCGGCGACGTGGCGGAGGCCGCCGCCCTGGCCGCCGTCGAGTCGGCCGCGCCCCCGCTGGAGGCCGCCGACGGCAAGGTCCAACGCTCGACCCTCGACCTGCCGTTCGCGGTGGCGTTCGTCACGGTCTCGACGTTCCACCTCCGCCGAACCGCCCGACGCTGGTGGCGCGAGCGGAGGATCGCCCGTCACGCCGCCGCGGGCGACCGGCCTTCCACCCCCAGGCCCCTCTTCCGCGGCCCCCGGTTCATGACCCCCCCCCACTCGACCGGCCGCCCCGTCGGCCCCCGACGCGGCTGATCCCGCGACGACCGGATCGATCCCGAGGATCCGACCCGCGCCTCCCGGCGCCGACGGCCTGAACCCTGGCCGTCGGCGCCGGGTTCGCTTATGGTGGAATTCGACCCCGAAGGCGAGCCGACGAAGTCGCGTCGCGACCACGGGGCCCCATCCGCCGCGTCCTCGAAGGATCCACCTCCATGCGCGTCTGGCCCGGCCGCCCCTTCCCCCTCGGCGCCACCTGGGACGGGGCCGGAGTGAACTTCAGCCTCTTCGCCGAGAACGCCCGGGGCGTCTCGCTCTGCCTCTTCGACGAGCCCGGATCCACCCGCGAATCGGCGACCGTCGCCCTCCGCGAGGTGACCGCCAACGTCTGGCACGTCTACCTCCCCGACGCCATCCCCGGCCAGCTCTACGGTTATCGCGTCCACGGCCCGTTCGACCCCGGGAACGGCCACCGCTTCAACCCCCACAAGATCCTCCTGGACCCCTACGCCAAGGCCATCGGTCGCGACCTGACCTGGGACGACTCGCTCTTCGGCTACCCCCTGGGCGACCCGGAGGAGGACCTGGCCTTCGACAAGCGCGACAGCGCCCCCTTCGCCCCCCTGGGCGCGGTGGCCGACACCGCCTTCGTCTGGGGGGACGACCGCCCCCCCCAGACCCCCTGGCACAAGACCCTCATCTACGAAGCCCACGTCAAGGGCTTCACCCAGTTGATGCCCGACGTCCCGGACAGGGTCCGCGGCACCTACGCGGGCATGGCCGCCGAGGCGGCCATCGACCACCTCAAGTCGCTGGGGGTCACCGCCGTCGAGCTGTTGCCGATCCACTACCACGTCGACGACCGGTTCCTCGTCGACAAGGGCCTGGTCAACTACTGGGGCTACAACACCCTGGGCTTCTTCGCCCCCGACCCCCGCTACTCGACCAACCCGAGCGACCCGTTCGCCGCGGTCCGCGAGTTCAAGACGATGGTCCGCGCCCTGCACGCCGCGGGGATCGAGGTCATCCTGGACGTGGTCTACAATCACACCGCGGAAGGCCAGCAGCAAGGCCCGACGCTCTCCTTCCGCGGCGTCGACAACGCCGGCTACTACCGCCTCAGCCCGGAGGACCGCCGCTACTACATGGACTTCACCGGCTGCGGCAACACCTTCGACATGAGCCTCCCCCAGTCCCTCCAGCTCATCATGGACAGCCTGCGCTACTGGATCGTCGACATGCGCGTCGACGGCTTCCGGTTCGACCTGGCCAGCACGTTGGCCCGCGAACTGTACGAGGTCGCTCGCCTGGGGGCGTTCTTCGACATCATCCATCAAGATCCGATCATCTCCCAGGTGAAGCTGATCGCCGAGCCGTGGGACGTCGGCCCCGGCGGCTACCAGGTCGGCAACTTCCCCGTCCTCTGGACCGAGTGGAACGGCAAGTACCGCGACGGCGTCCGCCGGTTCTGGAAGGGGGACGGCGGCGCCGTCTCCGAGTTCGCCACCCGCCTCTGCGGCTCCAGCGACCTCTACCAGTGGAACGGCCGCGCCCCGTTCGCCAGCATCAACTTCGTCACCTGCCACGACGGCTTCACCCTCCACGACCTGGTCTCCTACAACGAGAAGCACAACGAGGCCAACGGCGAGGGCAACCGCGACGGCTCGCCCAACAACGACTCCTGGAACTGCGGCGCCGAGGGCCCCACCAACGACCCGGAGATCCTGGCCTTGCGCCGCCGCCAGATGCGCAACCTCATGACCACGCTCCTGCTCTCCCAGGGCGTCCCCATGCTCCTGGCCGGCGACGAACTCCAACACACCCGGAAGGGGAACAACAACACCTACTGTCAGGACAACGAGCTGAACTGGATGAACTGGGACCTGGACGAGGAGCAAAAGAAGTTCCTCGACTTCACCCGCGGCGTCGCCCGACTCTTCCACGAGCATCCGGTCTTCCAGCGCCGCAAGTTCTTTTACGGACGCGCGCTGCGGGGCTCGGAGATCAAGGACGTCTCGTTCCTGGTCCCCGCCGGCGGCGAGATGACCGACGACGACTGGGACGCCGGCTACGTCAAATGCCTGGGCGTCCGTCTCGCCGGCGACCTGATCGACGACGTCGACGAGCGCGGCGCCCCGATCGTCGACGACACGGCCCTGATCCTCCTGAACGCCCATTACGAGGCCATCCCCTTCACCCTGCCGGAGACCCGTTGGGGCCAGGTGTGGCGCCGGGCGCTCGACACCCACGACGACGACCAGGAACCGCTGGTCGCCGAGGGGGGCTCGGTCTACGAACTCCAGGCCCGCTCCACGGCCGTGTTCTTCACGCGCGAACCCGACGACGCCCAGGCCGACGTCTCCGCCAAGCAGGTGGAGGTCCTTCGCCGCGAGGCGACCGGCCCCCAGGCGCCGGTCCCCTCCGCCAGCCCGGCGCCCCCGCGCGAGATCTGACGGCGGAAGGGACGGCCGCGACCATTCCTTATCACCTTGAGGCGTGAACATGACCACGACGTTTCAACTCGGAATTCGGGGATGACGCGCGACGTCCCCTCTCCCGGTGGGAGAGGGGACGGAATAGTCCGTCCGGATCGTCGGAAAGACGGCTCGCGCCCCCCACCCAGTCGCGGCGCCCGCCGCGCCACCCGCAGTCACGAAAGGGGCCCAGTTCCATGGCCGCGACGCCCTCCCAGGCCGCGACACCCTCCGAACCGTCCTCGATCGACGCTTACGTCCAAACCCTCCTGGCCGCCGCGGCCGCGGAGGTGGACGCCCGCCGCGTCACCCCGACGGCGACCTACCGCGTGCAACTCCACGCCGGCTTCCGCTTCCAGGACGCCCGCGCGATCGTCCCCTACCTGGAGAAGCTGGGGATCAGCGACCTCTACGCCTCCCCTTACCTCAAGGCCGCCCCCGGCAGCTCCCACGGCTACGACATCGTCGACCACTCCCGGCTCAACCCCGAGATCGGGACCGACGAGGACCACGAGGCCATGCTGGCCGCCCTCCGCGACCGCGGGATGGGCCTGCTCCTGGACGTCGTCCCCAACCACATGGGGATCCTCGGCAACGAGAACCCCTGGTGGAACGACGTCCTGGAGAACGGCCAGGCGTCGGTCTTCGCCGAGTCGTTCGACATCGACTGGGCCGCGCCGACCCGGCCGGAGAACCGCGGCAACGTGCTCTTGCCGCTGCTCGGCGGGCTCTACGGCGACGTCCTGGAAAGCGGCGACCTGAAACTCGTCCGCGACGGCGGCTCGTTCCACGTCGCCTACTTCGAGCACCGCTTTCCCCTGGACCCGCGGACCTACGAGGCGGTCCTCGAGCCGGCCCTCGGGCCGATCGTCGAGGCCCTGGGCGCCGAGGCCGAGGAGACGCTCGAATTCCAGAGCGTCCTCACCGCCGTCCGCAACCTGCCGACCCAGTACGAGACCGACCCGCGGCGCGTCGCCGAACGCCATCGCGAGAAGGAGATCGTCAAGCGCCGGCTGGCGACGCTCCTGGAGGCCAGCCCCGAAATCGCCGCGGCCGTCGACCGGGCGCTCGACGTCCTGGACGGCGAGCCGGGGGAACCGCGGAGCTTCGACGGCTTCGACGAACTGCTTTTGGCCCAGCCCTACCGCCTGGCCTACTGGCGGGTCGCCTCCGACGAGATCAACTACCGCCGCTTCTTCGACGTCAACGCCCTGATCGCCCTGCGCGCCGACCGCTGGGAGGTCGTCAGCCAGACCCACCGCCTGATCCTCGAGATCCTCGACCGGATGCCCGCCTCCGGCCTTCGGATCGACCACCCCGACGGCCTTCTAGATCCCAAGACGTATCTCGATCGGCTCCAACAGGCGATCTTCCTCGTCGCCGCCCGCCGCCTCCACCGCCAGGGGCCTCGGGCCGAGGAGTTCCCCTGGGACGAGGTCGCGCCGCGGTTGCGCGCGGCGGTCGTCGCGGCGGCGCCCGAGCGCCGTCGGCCCCCCGCGCTCTACGTCGTGGTCGAGAAGATCCTGGCGGTCGACGAGGCCCCGCCGGCGGAGTGGGCCACCCACGGCACGTCCGGCTACGACGCCTTGAACCGGATCAACATGCTCTTCGTCGACGGCCGCGGCGAGGCGACCTTCACCGCCAGCTACGAGGAGCTGATCGACGACGCGACCCCCTACCGCGACCTCGTCCTGGAGAAGAAGCGGCTGATCATGGACGCCTCGCTCGCCAGCGAGCTGAACGTCCTGACGCATCAACTGGAACGGATCGCCCTGCGCGACCGGCGGGCGCGCGACTTCACCCGCAGCCTGTTGCGCTCGGCCCTGCGCGAGGTGATCGCGGCGTTCCCGGTCTACCGCGGCTACATCACCGCGCTCGAGGTCTCCGAGAAGGACCGCGAACTCGTCGGCCGCGCCGTGGGACGGGCGCGCCGGCGGAACCCGCTGATCGGCTCGACCGTCTTCGACTTCCTGACGCGGGTCCTGTTGGACCGCTGGGAGCCCTCGGGACCCGACGCGGCGACGATCCCCGAGGACGATCCGTCGCGGGCCGACTTCGCCGGCAAGTTCCAGCAGGTCACCGCGCCCGTGACGGCCAAGGGGATCGAGGACACGACCTTCTACGTCTACGACCGCCTGGTCTCGCTCAACGAGGTCGGCGGCGCCCCCGACCACTTCGGCGCCTCGCCCGCCTCGCTGCACAAGTGGTTCGCCCGTCGCGCCGTCGAATACCCCCACGCCCTCACGACCCTGTCCACCCACGACACCAAGCGGAGCGAGGACGTTCGCGCGCGGATCAACGTCCTGTCGGAAGTCGCCGACGACTGGTTCGACGCCTTCGTCCGCTGGACCGACCTGAACATCCCCCTGCACCGCGTCCTCTCCGACGGCTCCCAGGTCCCCGGCCGCAACGAGGAATACCTGCTCTATCAGACCCTCGTGGGCGCCTGGCCCGCGGGCGACCTGGACGACGACGCCCTCGCCGAGTTCCGCGACCGAATCCGCGCCTACATGGTCAAGGCGACCCGCGAGGCCAAGGTCCACACCAGTTGGCAGAACCCCTCGGAAGACTACGAGGAGGCGCTCGACGGCTTCCTCGTCGACCTGCTCGACCGCGGCAAGAACGCCGCGTTCCTCCGCGACTTCCTCCCCTTCCAGGAGACGATCGCCCGCCACGGCCGGGTCAACGGCCTGTCGCAGACGCTCCTGAAGCTGACCGCGCCGGGCGTCCCGGACGTCTACCAGGGGACCGAGATCTGGGAGTTCAGCCTGGTCGACCCGGACAACCGCCGCCCCGTCGACTTCGCCCTTCGCGAGGCGATGCTCGACGAGTTGATCCGCCGCCACGAGCGGGCCGGCGACGACCGGAGCGGGTTGGCGCGCGAGTTGGCCCAGAACTTCAACGACGGCCGCGCCAAGCTCTACGTCCACTGGCGGGCCTTGCACGCGCGGCGGGAGTCGCCGCTGCTGTTCGCCGAGGGGGAGTACGCGCCGCTCCACCCCGCGGGCAGGCGCGAGACGTCGATCTTCGCGTTTTCGAGGAGCCGCGGCGGCCGCTCGGCGGTCGTCGCGGTCCCCAGGCTCTCGACCCGGCTGTCGTTCGAGGGCCTCACGCCCATCGGCGAGGATGCCTGGGGGGAGACCGTCGTCCGGCTCCCCGACGTCGCGCCGGGGACGCGCTTCCGCGACGTCTTCACCGCCGCGGAGGCGGTCGTCGAGGACCGCGACGGCGCCCCCGCGATCCCCGCGGCCGTCCTCTTCGCCCACTTCCCGGTCGCCCTGCTGGTTGAGATATAAGCCGCGAGACGGTATCCATGGAAGGATCGCGGCAGACGTCACGGATTTTCAAAACGGCCTTCCCCCCTCGCGGGGGAAGGTGGCCCGAAGGGCCGGACGGGGGGGAGGACGCGCCGGAAAGCCGTCGGGAGTCGGAGGCGTCCGAGCGGGCTTTCGCGAGATTCAACGGCGCCCCCGCGCGCCATCCCCCTCATCTGGCGCCTTCGGCGTCCGTCTTCCCCCGCGAGGGGGGAAGACCGTTTTTGGCGCTCCAAAATCCGTGACGCTCGGAAACGCGGGACCGAATCCACCACCGCCTCGATCGGACACGCCCATGACCGCGCGAACCACGCTCGCCCTGCTCGCCGCCCTCGCCGCCGCGCCGGCCGCCGCCGAGGAAGCCCCGCGCCGGCCCAACATCGTCTTCATCTTCGCCGACGACCACGCCTACCAGGCCGTGAGCGCCTACAAGGACCCCAGGAACCTGCTGGAGACCCCCAATCTCGACCGCGTCGCGCGCGAGGGGGTCCGATTCGACCGCTGCCTGGTCCCCAACTCCATCTGCGGCCCCAGCCGCGCCGTCGTCCTGACCGGAACATACAACCACGTCAACGGATTCCACAACAACTCCAACAGCCGCTTCGACGCGAGCCAGACGACCTTCCCCAGGCTGCTGCAAGCCGCCGGTTACCAGACCGCGGTCGTCGGCAAGTGGCACCTTGGGACCCAACCCGTCGGCTTCGACTACTGGAACGTCCTGCCGGGACAAGGGATCTACTACGCCCCCGACATGATCGAGATGGGCGTCAAGTCCCGCCACGAGGGCTACGTCACCGACGTCATAACCGACGTCTCGCTCGACTGGCTCAAGAAGCGCGACAAGTCCCGGCCGTTCCTCCTGATGGCCCACCACAAGGCCACCCACCGCCCCTGGTCGCCCCCCGTCCGCCTCCTCGGCTTCGACGGCGATCGGACCTACCCCGAGCCCCCCACCCTCTTCGACGACTACTCCGGCCGCGGCCTGGCCGAACGCGACCAGGACATGACCATCGCCCGGACGATGACCCCCAACGACACCAAGACCAACGACTTCCAGGAACGCTTCACCCCCGACGAGCGCCAGGCCTGGGACGCCTACTACGGCCCCCGCAACGAGGCGTTCCGCAAGGCCGACCTCAAGGGCGAGGCCCTGGTCCGCTGGAAGTACAACCGCTACATGCACGACTACCTGGCCTGCGCCAAGGCGATCGACGAGAACGTCGGCCGGATCCTCAAGTACCTCGACGACGAGGGCCTGACCGAAAACACGATCGTGGTCTACGCCTCCGACCAGGGCTTCTACCTGGGCGAGCACGGCTGGTTCGACAAGCGCTGGATCTTCGAGGAATCGCTCAGGACGCCGTTTCTGCTCCGCTGGCCGGGGGTCGTCAAGCCGGGGACGACCGAGCCGCGAATCGTCTCCACCCTCGACTTCGCCCCGACCCTCCTGGAGGCCGCCGGCGTCGCGATCCCCCCGGAGATCCAGGGTCGGTCGCTGGTCCCGCTCCTCCGCGGCCAGCCCCCCAAGGACTGGCGGACCAGCTTCTACTACCAGTACTTCGAATACCCGGTCTGGCACCGCGTCCGACCGCATCACGGCGTCGTCACCGACCGCTACAAGCTGGTCCGCTTCGACGGCCCGGACCTCGACGCCTGGGAACTCTTCGACCTTCGCGAAGACCCTCGCGAGCTTCGGAACGTCTACGACGAGCCCGCCCGCCAGCCGGTCGTCGCCGAGCTGAAACGCGAGCTGCAACGGCTCCGCGAGGAGCTGAAGGTCCCCGCGACGTTCCCTCGCTCGGTCTACGGCGACGCCCCGTTCCCGAAGGTCGAGCCCTGATGGACGACGACGGGGACGCGCCGGACGGGTTTTGCGAGCCGACGCGCGCCTGGTTCGCGGCGACGTTTCCCGGCGGGGCGACCCCGGCGCAGCGGTCGGCCTGGCCGGCGATCGCCGCGGGCGAGCACCTGCTTTTGACCTCGCCGACCGGGACGGGCAAGACCCTGGCCGCGTTCCTGGCGATCATCGACCGACTGACCCGGGAGCGTTTGGCCGGTGGGCTGCGACCCGGCTTGCGCTGCGTGTACGTCTCGCCGCTGCGGAGCCTGGGCTACGACGTCGAGAAGAACCTGGCGGTCCCGCTCGTCGGAATTCAGCGGTTGACGGGGACGGACGACGGCCCGATCCGGATCGGGACGCGGACCGGCGACACGTCCGCGTACCAAAGGCGCGAGCTTCGCGACGATCCGCCGCATATCCTGGTGACGACGCCGGAGAGTCTTTCGTTGCTCCTGAGCCAGTCGGCCTGGGCCGACCACTGGCGAGGGGTCGGGCATCTGGTCGTCGACGAGGTTCACGCGCTGGCGGCGACGAAGCGCGGGGCGGATCTGGCGATCTCGCTGGAGCGACTGGCGGCGGCGAGCGGCGGGGACCCCGTTCGGATCGGCCTTTCGGCGACGTGCCGGCCGACCGAGCCGGCGGCGCGGTTCCTGGTCGGGCCGTCGCGGTCGTGTCGGGTGGTCGAGGCGGCGGGGCCCGACGGCTCGCATGCGATCGACGTCGCGGTGGAGTCGCTGATCGGCCCCGGCGAGTGGCCCAGCCGCGGCCAGGCGTACTCGCGGTTGATCCGACGGATTCGGCGCGCGGCGGCCGAGGCGCGGACCACGATCGTCTTCGCCAACAGCCGGCCGACGGCGGAGAAGATCGCGCGCGACCTTCGGCGCGCGCCGGGCGTCGGGATCGACGGCGATTCCGAGGTCGCCGTACACCACTCGGCGCTGGACGCGGCGCGACGTCGCGACGTCGAGGAGCGATTGAAGGCGGGGACGCTCCGGGCGGTGGTCACCAGCACGAGTTTGGAGCTTGGCGTGGACGTCGGCTCGGTCGATCTGACGGTCCAGGCGGGGTTGCCCGGCGGGGCGTCTCGGCTGGTGCAGCGGGTCGGGCGGTCGGGGCATCGGGTCGGGGGGAGGGCGCGGGGGGTGGTGCTGGCGGCGACGGCCGCGGAGGTCCTGGCCGCGGCGGTCACGGCGAGGGCCGCGAGGGCCGGGAGGATCGAGCCGCTTCGGCCGGTCGCCTCGCCGCTGGACGTGGTCTGTCAGCAACTGATCGGCATGGCCTGCCTGGGGGAGACGTCGATCGACGGGGCGTTCGCGATCGTCCGCCGGGCCGCGGCGACGGCCGATCTGGACCGCGGCGACTTCCAGGCGTGCCTCGACTTCCTATCGGGCGACCTCCCCTCCCCCGCGGGCGCGGTCGAGCCCGAGCCGGGCGCGCCGCCGCGGTGGACGTCGCCGCGGATCTGGAGGCGGAACGGCTGGTTCGGCGCGCGTTCGGGGCGGGTGAAGCGCTGGTTCTGGACCAACGTGGGGACGATCCACGCCGAGGAGTCGGTGGCGGTGACCGCCGACGGCGAGGCGGTCGGCACGGTCGACGGGGCTTACGCCGAGCGGCTCGCGCCCGGCGATCGCTTCGTGCTGGACGGTCGGACGTTGGAGTTCCAGGGGCTCGACGGCGCGGTCCTGCGCGCGCGTCGCGTCGGCGGCGAGGGCTCGCCGCCGGTCTGGCGCGGCGACCGCCAGGCGCTCTCGACCGAACTGGCCGCGGAGCTGGCCGCGGTTCGCGCCGAGGCGTCCCGGCGCTCGGTGTGCGAGGGCCCGGAGGCCGTTCGCGGCTGGCTCGGCGAGGCGCTTGCGCTCGACCCCCGCGGCGCGGCGGTCGTCGCCGAGTTGATCGAGGCGCAGGACCGCGAAAGCGAGACCCCCGACGTCGACGCGCTTTTGATCGAGGAGTTCCCGACGCCGCTGGAGCCGGGCTGGACCTATGCCTTCCACGTCCCCTTGAACCGCTCGGCCGCGGAGGCGCTGGGGCGGGCGGTCGCGGCCAGGCTGGGACGGCGGCGCGGCCGCGACCTGGCGTTCCAGGCCGCCGACCTGGGCTGGACGCTCCGACTCCCCGACGACGACGCGCGGCTCGATCCGGCCGACTTCGACGGGATCGCGACGTTGGAAAACCTGGAGGCGGACGTCCTGGAGGGGGTTGATCGGGGCGAGTTGTCGGCGCGTCGGTTCCGCCGGGTGGCTTCGACGGCGCTCATGGTCCTGAAGAATCCGGAGCCGGGCAAGCGGGTGCGGGTCGGCGGGATGAACTGGGTCTCCACCCGGCTGTACCCTCTGGTGAAGGCGGCGTGCCCCGACCACCCCCTGCTCCGCGAGACCCGCCGGGAAGTCCTTCACGACGTCCTCGACGTCCCGGCCGTCGCGCGTTGGCTGGCGACGGGGCCGGCGGTACGGTCGCGGCGGCTCGACGGCCCCTCCCCGTTCGCCGTCGCCTGGATCGCTCCCGGCGACGACGAGCCGATCCGCCTGGAATCCCCCGACGACGCCCTCCGCCGCCTCCACGCCCGAGTGACCGCCGCCGCGGAGCCGTCGCGATGATCGGCGTCTTCGAGCACGAGGGCTGGCTGTTGACCCCCGAGGGCGCCGCGATCCGGCCGGAGGAGGCGACGGTCGTCGTGGCCGACGTCCACCTGGGGTACGAATGGGCGCGCGGAGCGGCCGGCGACTCCGTGCCGGCGCACTCGCTCCAGGAGACGCGCGCGCGGTTGGAGAAGGTGTTCGCGAGGTTCGACGCGCGGCGGCTGGTGGTGGCCGGCGACCTGGTCGAATCGCCCCGCCCCTGCCCTGAAACCGCGGCCGACGTCGCGCGGCTGGAGGACTGGCTGGCCTCGCGGGGGGTGGAGCTGATCCTGGTCGAGGGGAACCACGATCGCGCGCTGGTCGGGTCGCCGCGACCGCCGGCCGTGGTGGCGACGCTCGACGTGGCCGGCTGGACGATCCAGCACGGCGACCGCGGCTTGATCGGCGACCGCGCGGCGGTCGGTCATCATCATCCGGTCTTGCGCTTCGGCGGGCTGGTCGCGCCTTGCTTCCTGGCCGGGCCGTCGCTTTTGGCGCTGCCGGCGTTCTCGGCGAACGCGGCCGGGCTGGACGCGGCGGCGGCGGACTGGCCGCGCGAGGGCTTGCGGTGCCTGGCGGCGACGCGCGACGGCCTGCTCGACTTCGGCCCGCTCGCGACGCTCGCCGCTCGCCTTCGATCGACCGCCGCGCCGCATTGATCGAGACGCCGGCCGGGATTACGATGAAGCCCGCTCCCATCCTCAAGCGTCGTTCGACAAAGGCCCGTTCCCATGGCTATTCGTCCGCGTGATCTTTCGCGAGCGCTGTCGCGCGTCCTGGTCGCGGCGTCGATGGCGGCGGCCTCGGGCTGCGGCGTCAACTTCGACGACGGCGGCTCGCAGGTGTGGGGCCGGGTCACGGTCCGCGGCGCGCCGGTGACGCAAGGGGCGGTCGTCCTGATGCCGCTGGACGACCGGGCCCATACCTGGGGGGCGGGCAATCTCGACGACTACGGCCGGTTCCGCGTCAAGTGCTCGCGCCCCGACGTGCCGCTGGACCCGGGAACCTACGCCGTGTACATCAGGCCGATTCGGCACCTTGACCAGGAGACGGAGAAACCCGTCCCGCCGAAGGACTTTCCCGTGGCTGAGAAGTACATGGACGAGGAGAACCCGGTCATCCGCGTCCGGATCAAGGACGAACCCACCATGCTCGACCTGAAACTCGACGATTGACGCCGGCCAGGCGGCGACCCCCGCGATGGAGGTCGCCGCCCGGCGTCGGCTCGCGGTCGAATCGAATCGGTCAGTAGCAGGTCAGGCAGGTCGGAACCACGACCGGGACGGTGGTCACCCGCTGGGTGGCGACGGTCCTGGGGACGTAGCGGGCGACCATCCGGGTGGCGGTGACCGGGACCTGCTCGGCCACGCAGACCGGCACCTGACGGCTGGCGGTCTCCGCGACCATCCGGGTCTGGACGACCGGGACGTTCTCGACGCGCTCCTCGGCGACGTACTGGCACGTCGTCACCGGGATCGTCTCGGTACGCTCCTCGGCGACGTACTTGCAGGTCTGGACCTCGTAAGGCTCGACGCGCTCCTCGGCGACGTAGCTGCACGTCGTCACCGGGATCGTCTCGACGCGCTCCTCGGCGACCATCTCGCAGGTGCGGACCTCGTAAGGCTCGACCCGCTCCTCGGCGACGTACCGGCAGGTGCGGACCTCGTAGGGCTCGACCCGCTCCTCGGCGACGTACCGGCAGGTGGTCACGGGGGTGGTCTCCACCCGCTCCTCGGCCTCGTAGCGGCAACGGGTGACGGGGACCTGGCGGACCATCGTCTCGCGAACGTAACGAGTCTCGGACACGTCGCGGGTCACCGGCCGCGAGACGAACACGCGCTGGCTGACCACCCGCGGCGGGCACTGCACGGCGACCGTCGTCGTCACCTTCGGCTGATGATGGAGGATGCGGCCCAGCAGGCCGCGGCGGACCTCGTTGCCGCACTCGTCGACCTCGGTCACCGGCACCCGGACCTGACGCTCGACGACCGGGCCGGGGATCGTGGAATACTGACGCTCGTAGTAGCCGGTCTCCACCGTCTCCTGACGAACCGTGGTGACGGGACGGCAGACCGAGTATTGCTGGTCGACCATCACCGTCTCGGTGACGGGCTTCATCACCGTGTAGCGACGCTCGCGGTTGACCGTCTCGTAGACCGGTCGCGAGACGGTGTATCGTCGCTCGCGACGCTCGGTCTGATAGACCGGCTTCATCACCGTGTAGCGCCGCTCCATCTTCTTGGTCTCGTAGACCGGCTTCGAGACGGTGTAGCGCCGCTCCATTTGCTGGGCGCGCGTCACGGGCTTCATCACCGTGTACTTGCGCTCTTGATTGACGGTCTGATACACCGGC
>CALCIB010000327.1 GCA_937907525.1 uncultured Planctomycetales bacterium
CGGGGGGCGGCGCGAACGTAGTCGTCGCGGAACCGGGAGGCGTGGAAGTCGAGCGTCAGGAGTCGGGCGAGCCGGTCCCAGGACGCGACCGCGGCGTCGCCGTCGCCGCGGCCGGCCAGGGCCTCGGCCCGACCCATGAGGCGGACGCCGCGATCGGCCTTCTGGAGTTCCGGCCCCAGCGCCTCCGGCTCGCGAGGGTCGCCCCGGCCGATCCGGGCCCTCGCCGCGCGGTCCTCCTCGCGCCGTTTGCGGACGACCGCGGCGTAATCGGCGAAGGCGCGCAGCGCCAGGTCGACGTCGACCGGCCGGGACCGAAGCGCGGCCGTCGCCCGGTCGAGCGGCTCGTCCAGTCGATCGGCGGGGCCCGTCGCGATCGCGAGCAGGCGGCGGTCCAGCTCGGCCAGGCCGCGGGCGAGGGCCCAGAACCGCGGGTCGTCCGGGGCGTCGTCGCCGGCGTCGGCCGCGGAGGGCCGCGTTTCCGAGGCGAGCGTCTCGGGGACGCGGACGACGGCCTCCAGCAGCCGCTTGCGCGCCTCGACCGGGACCCAGGGGGTCCGCAGGACGGCGTCCAGGGAGTCCCAGTCGTCGAGCCGGACGGAGTCGAGCATCGTCCGTTGCAGCAGGTCCGTCGCGGCGGCGGCCTTCTGGGCGGCCAGCCCCAGGGCGTCGGCGCGGCGGTGGGCCTCGTCGCCGGCCCCCTCGGCGGCGGGTCGGTACGATTCCTCGGCGAGGGCCGCGGCGGCGTCGAGGGCCGCGGCGGCGGGGCCGGGGAGCGGGTCGTCGGCCTCGGGACGGGCGGCGGCCCGCGACCGGACGGACCATTCCGCCAGATCGGCCAGACGGGCGGCGGTCCGCTCCCAGGCGTCCCTGCCGTCGTGATACGACCGGGCGAACCGAAGCGCCGGCTCGTAACCGCGGCGAAGCGCCGCGGCCTGCTCGATCAGCGCCTTGGCCGCCTCGCCGGCGGAGGACGACGGGTCGAACAATTCGTCTTGAAGCCGTCGCCGTCGTTCGTCCCCCTTCTCGACCACCGCCCGAACCCGGCCGAGCCCTCGAAGGTCGACCGCCAGCGCCTCCTCGGCGACGGCCCGCGCCTCGACCAGCCGGCGCAGGGCCGCGCCGCGGCGATCGTCGCGGAAATGATCCGGGACCCGGAACGTCTCGACGTAGCGGAGGGCCCACCCGGGGAGTTGCAATTCCAGGAAGCGTTCCGGATGCTCGGCCGTCGCCGCTTCGGCCAGCGCCCGCGGCGGCTCGGCCGCGGCCGGGGTCGGAGCCGTGGTCGCGCCCTGGTTCGGCGTCGGCGCGGCGGGCGGGGCGGGGGCGGGGGCGGGCGGGGGGGCGTACAGTCCGTGGTCCTCGGGGCCCGATCCGGTCAGGAAGGTCAGGGCCTCGGTCACGTCGCGCCGACCGGCCTCGTCGGATCGGGCGGCGCGGAAGGGGAAGGTTTCGGCGTGGTTCCGGGCGTCGTCCACGACCTTCCGGACCACCTCGCGGGCGGCGGCGGCCGAAGCCAACTCCGCCTCGACGTCGGCCAGGCCCGTCCTCGGATCGGCGAGGGCGGCGGGATCGTTCCAGGACGACCGGAGCAGGCGTTCGGCGCGGAGCAGGGTCCACTGGTAGCCGCGGAAGCCGGCCGGCGACCACCGCCACGCGGCGGCGGCGGCGAGGGCGTCGTGCGCCCTCCACTCCTCCAGCACCCGCCGCAGCAGGGCCTCGCGAGGCGGCTCGGGAGGCGGGGCCGGGGCCCTGGCCGGTTCGGCGTCCTTGGCCGCGGGCTTGGGCTCCGGCCGCGGCGCATCCTCGATCGCGGCGGGTTCGACGACGGGGGGCGGTGGCGGGGGCTTCTCGAAGGCGAGCATGACCGGCCCGCGGGGCTCGCCGACGCGGAGCAACGTCGGCGTCTGGACGGCGCCGCGATACTTCCGCGCCCATTCGGAAACGTGCTTGCGGACGAATCGGTGCAACCCCTCCACCGAGACGCGACCGGGGACGGGCGACTCGTCCCAGGCGGCGGCGTCCCCGGTCAGCCCGGCGCGGAGGAAGTGGGCGAAGACCGAGCCCCCCAGGGCGTCCGACGTCCAGCTCTTCTGCGCGGGGGCGGCGGAGGTCAGGACGTAGACGACGTGGGGCCCCGGCTTGATCCGGGCGACCGCCTCGGCCAGGCCGCGAAAGGGGGCCGCGGCGTAGGCGTCCAGGTCGCGGTCGCTGTCGATCTGGGCGACGTCCAGGGCCAAAACCACGTCGCGACCGGCGGCGGCGGCGACCTGCTCGACCACCGCGGCGAGCGTCGCGTCGCCGAGCGGGCGATCGGGGCCGAGCAAGGGGGCGGAGACGTAGTAGACCATGGGGCCGCCGGGGACCGCCGCCGCGGCCCTGGCGTCGTCCAGGAACCCGGCCTCGCGCGCCGCCGAGTCGTCGCGGCGTCCGGGCCCCAGGACCGTTCGGGCGTCGGCCGCGGCGAACGGGGCGTCGACGCGGGTCAACCCGTCGGCGAGCAGGTGGCGGGCGACCACGTCGAGCCCTCGCGCCCGCTGCTGGAGCAGCCAGAGCGTCAGCCACCCCAGCAGCACCGCGGCCGAGGTCAGCGCGGCGGCCTCGAGGATCACCGCGGCGCGGCGCGGCTTGGAGAGTCTGGGACGCCGTCCCGTCGTGGTCGCCATGGCTCGCGGCCCCTCCGGCCCGAAATCGAAAGCTACCGATCGTTCGCTGGAAAACGTCCTTTTCCGACACGATACCGCGGCGGGGCGGCGCCGCTCAACGGAAAAAGGGCGCCGCCGATCCGCATCGCGCCGCCCGCTCGGGTTTCGAAAGCGGCGACGCCCCGGGCGGGGCCGGGGCGTCGGGAGGGATTCGGCGCGTGGCGACGATTCAGCGGGGGGCGTCCCAGACCTTCGGGGGCGGGATCGCGATCGAGGTCTTGGCGACGGCGGCGTCGTCCAGGAGGCTCGGGGCCGGATCGAGGTTCAGGGCCGTCCCGTCGGGAGTCGGCGGCGGGGGAGGCGCGAGGTCGCCGGGGGCGGCCTCGTCGGGCGTCAGCGGGTCGAGCCGATCGGCGTCGTCGAGCTTGCCGCCGCCGGACTCGGGGAGCTTCTCGCCGCCGGAGTGATCGGGCGACTCGTCGAGCTTCGCGCCGCCGCTTCGGGTCGGGGCCGGCTCGGGCTTGTCGGGGAGGATCTTCACGTACTGCGGGCAGGTCTGGTTGGCGGCGATCTCGTCGAGTTGGCGGAAGGTCATCACGCCGTTGAAGAAGACCATCCCGTAGAGCGGGCCGGACATCGCCGAGCCCGGCGGCGGCGGCGGGCATCCCGGCGGCAGGACGGGCTTGGGTTCGACGCCGACCGCGGGTCCGCCGCCGCCGTTGGGGGTCAGGCCGACGTAGCGCCAGCCCTTGAGGGTCTTGCCGCCGTCCTTGTTCTTGTCGAAGACGGACTCGTAATAGCCGATCGGGACGTTGGTCGCGGCGACCACGAACTCGGGGAGCTTGGTCGGATCGGTCGGGGCCGCGGGGATCGCGACGGGCTCCTGCGGCTTGGGCGGGGCCGGCGGGCCGCCGACGCCGACCAGGTTCCAGCCGTCCTCGAGCGCCACCGCCGGCGGCTTTTTGCCCCTGGGACGGATCGAATATTCCTCGGAATAATCCGGCAGGTACTGGAGCTTGATGTTGACCATCCGCCCGGTCGCGTCCGCCGGCGTGACCAGCAGGTAGGGTTTCGGCCGGTAATAGCGGATCCCCCTGTCCCCCTCGCCAGGGTTCTTGACGACCGTCACGCTGCTGCATCCGACGGCAAGGCCGAGCGCGAGGCATCCGACGAGGAACCGATGGGTCTTCATGACCACCTCCTTGCTACGCTTCCGTGCTTCCGACCCGACCGTCACGATCGAATCGTCATCGATCGTCGGCCGGGTTTCGGCGACATCGCCCGTCATGCCGGTTATATCGGATGTCCGAGAGGGACGGGTTCTTGGAATCTTCGAAATTCCTTCGGT
This sequence comes from uncultured Planctomycetales bacterium, assembly GCA_937907525.1. Lineage (GTDB taxonomy): Bacteria > Planctomycetota > Planctomycetia > Isosphaerales > Isosphaeraceae > Paludisphaera. The sequence goes on from CALCIB010000327.1 coordinate 3,991, forward strand.
TGTCGCGGCGAGGTTCGGCGTCCCCCGGTCAATCCGCGTCCAATTGCATCGCCAGGCCCAGGTCGAGCTGGCAAAGGCGGCGGTGGACCGCGGCGGCCCCGTCCTGGTCGCGGGTCCGCAGGCAACGGTACAAGGCGGAGAAGACCCGGGCGCACAGTCCGGGATCCTCCCACTGCTCGAGTTTCCGTTCGTCGATCCGCGCCGCGAGGTTTTCCAGGACCGGCAGGGCCAGCGCGTCGCGGCCGAGGGCGAGGCAGAGCTCGGCCTGCTGCAGCTCGCGGAGGAAGCGTTCGCGGCCGCCGACGGCCTGGCGGACGGCGCGGGCGACGACCCCGAGCGCCTCGACGGCCTCGCCGCGACGCGCGTGCTCCTGGGCGATCTCCCAGGGGTCCGGCGGTCGGCCGCCGGCCGCTTCGTCCCCGCCGGCCTCGGCGGCCGGGGGTTCGGGCGCGGGCGGCGCGAAGCGGGGGGGTTCGACGGCCGGGGCCTCGGCCGCGCCGCCGACCAGGCCCTCCTCGTCGAGCCAGGCCCGCGTGGCGGGGGAGAGGCAGGGGGTGCCGTCGCGGAACTGGGCGTCCGGCCAGGCGGCGCGGTCCTCGAGGAAGGCCCTCAGAAGCGCCGCGCACGCCCGACGGACGTCGTCGCGGCCCGACGCGGCCAGGGCCAGGGCCGAGTAGCGGTGCAGGTCGAGCCAGGCCCGGCCCTCGGGCCGCCCCAGGGCGCGTTCGGCCTCGTCCATCACGTCGGTCCAGTCCTCCTCCCGCGATCCCGTGAACAATCGTTCGCGCAACTCGCTGGCGGGGGCCTGGAGGTTCGACGGGTCCAGGCCGTCGGGGCGGAACAGCGGCGCGACGGCCAGAGCCCGTAGCACGAGGTAGGGCGTCGGGTCGTCGGGATCCTGGCCGCGAAGGAAATGGGCGGCCTCGGCGATCTGGTCGTGGGCGTCCTCGGCGGTCGTCGGCGCGCCGGCGGCTCGGCGGCGCGGGGCGGGGCGACGGCTCGGCGCGGGTTCGGACGGCTCCTCCTCCTCGGTCTCCGACGAGGCGGCCCAACCGTCGTCCTCGACCTCGACCTCGACCTCGGCCGCCGGCTCCGGCTCCGGCGGGGGCGAGTCGTCGGGCTTCTTGGCGAGCGTCTGCTTGAGGAACTTCCCCAGCGCCTCGATCGTCGTCTCCAGCTTGCTCAGCCGGGGGCGGTCGGGGCCCTTCCAGCGCGCGCGGATCCCCTCGTTGATCTGTTCGACGGCGTCGGCGATCTCCCGGTGGGTCGTCGCCAGATCCGCGTAGAACGCCCGCTCGGTCGCCTGCGCGGCCGAGTCGAACTGCTCGCCGGTGAGCCGGCCCTCAAGGGCCGCGGCCCGCTTGTCCTCGTCCTCGTACCTCTGGTTCGCGAGCATCTCGGTTCGGCGCGACTGCTCGTAATCCAAAAACGTGAAGGCGTATTCAGGCGCGCCTGGGACGTGGGTGACCTCGATCGACTTCGCCAGGAGCGGGAAGACGTACTCGTGGTCGATGAAGTCGTAGACCGACGCGCGCAGCTCCATGTCGCCGGCTTCGGGGTGGAGGGTCTCCCAGTACGCCTCCTGAAGCCCCAGCACCAGGCGAAGTCCGTCGCGAAGGCCGACGGCCCCGTGGACGTGCCCCGCGGCCTCCGCGACCCACGCGGCGATCTGAAGGTCCTTGGAGCGGGTCTTCAGCAGCTTGACCCCCGCCTTCAGCAAGGCGGGCCAGTCGGCGGCCTTCGTCTCGCGCTTCCAAACCTCGTCGCCGGCGTCCTCGTCGGCGCGGCGATGTTCCTCAAGCTCGGCGTACTCGTCCTCCCATCGCAGGTAGTCGCCGACCGGCGCGGACTCGGAGATGGGGGCGAGGAGTTCGTCGACCTCGATGACGGCGGGCTGGCTCATGGGGTCCCTCGGTCGCGACGCCCTTCAAAAACCCTGACCGCCCGTCGGCGGCGCTTTCGAAGTGTATCGCGACCGGACCTCGACGCAAGGGTTCGGGACGTCAACCTTGCGGCGCGGCGTACTGGGCCGCGGGGAGGATCTGGCCGCTCGGCTGGACGCCGCAAGGGACGCCGCCCGCGCAGTCGCCTTGCGGCGCGACGCAGTTGCCTTGCGGCATCGGGCAGAAGCCTTGCGGCATGGGGCAGAAGCCCTGGGGGTAATAACACGCGCACGCGGCGGGCGCTTGCGCGGAGGCTTGCGGCGAGGCCGCCGCCGGCGTCAGGACCGGCCGCGGCGCGGGGATCGGATGGGGCGTGAACGGCCGCCCCTGATAGAGCGGGGCGGGAATCGGCGCCTGGGGGGCCGCGAGGTACTGCGGCGCGCCCGCGACGGCTTGCGGCGTCGCATTCTCCACGAAGCCCTGGGCCGACGCCGAGGCGGTCGCGCCGAGGACGAGGACGAGGGCGGGAACGACGAGGCGGGCGTATCGGACGAATCGGGGACGACGGGACATGGGCGTCTCCGCGGGGGCTCGAACGGGTGATCGGTCAAGGCGGCTCGGTGTAGTATAACCCACCGATTTCGCGACGAGCGATCAGGATCGTCCACCCCCCGCCAGAAGCGAGGCCCACGCGCCGGGGCTGACGCGGGAGTAGAAGCGGCCGTCGGAGCGGACCACCTCCAGGGGGCAGCGGTAGACGTCGGAGAGGAGGTCCGAGCGCAGCACCGCGGCGGGCTCGCCCCGGGCGGCGACCCGGCCGTCGTCGAGGACCAGGACGTGGGAGACCGCCGGCGGCAGTTCCTCAAGGTGGTGGGTGATGAGGACGACCGTCGGCGGGTCGGGCTCGCCGTGGAGCGACTGGATCGTCGCCAAGACCTGCTCGCGCGCCAGAAGATCCAGCCCCGACGTCGGCTCGTCGAGCAGCAGGAGCCGAGGCTTGCGGACCATCGCGCGGGCCATCAGGCAGCGGATGCGCTCGCCGCTGCTGAGGTTTTGATAGGGCGTCTTGATCGCCGCGCGGAGGCCGACGGTCTCCAGGAGCCGAAGCGCCTCGTCACGGATCTCCGCGTCGATCGCCTCGTACAGGCCGACGGTCCCGAACGCGCCGGTGGCCGCGACGTCGAGGGCCGTCATGTCGGCGTCGGGCTCGGCGAGCCCGGTGGGCTGGACCAACCGCAGCGACTCGCGAAGCTCGTGAAGCGCGACCTGGCCGAACCGCTCGCCGAGGACCTCCACATCCCCCTCGCTCGGCCAGAGGTAGCCGGAGATCACCCGCGTCAACGTGCTCTTGCCGCTGCCGTTGGGCCCCAGGACCGCCACGCAAGCCCCCGCCGGCACGGTCCAGTCCACGCCCCTCAAGATCCAACGCCCGGCGCGATGCACGCCGACGTTCTCCAGATGCACGGCGCGGTTCGATGCGGAAGAAGGCATGGGCGAGGCTCGACCTGTTGCGACGGCGTGGAATGAAGCCCCCGCGCGACGCGGGGTTTCCATTCTAACGCGGCGGACGCCGTTCCGAACCGTTCTCGCGCGATCGAGTCGCCTGGTATACTCACGAGGGATGAAAACGGCCGCGCCGAGCGGCCGGAAAGACGTGTCCGCGCCAGCGTCGACGATCGAGGAACCGCGTTCATGCCGACGGTCTATCGCACGATGAAGCGGGCGGAAGACGGCCTCCCCGTCGTCGGATCGAACTCCAAGGAACTCGGCGTGAGAGTGCCGCCGACGCCCCACGCCGACGTCGACGTGGATTCGGCCGGCCTCGTCGTCGTCAACGGCAAGGGGATGTCGGTTTCCGAGCACTGGCGTTACATGCTCCCTCACCTGATTCCCAAGAGGCTCATACCGAACTCCGACGACGCGACCGGATCGAACTCGCTGACCTGCTACAAGATGGGCGAGGGCCCGTTCGGCGCCGCCGTCTTGAACGCCGACCTGGAAGTGATCGTCAAGCCACACGCTCCCCACGGAGCCCTGATCGCTCCGGGCCGATCCGTCTCGGTCGAGGATTTCCAGAGGGCGCTCGCGGCGACAAGGTCGCAATAGCAAACCGAGGAGCCTGAACCATGAGACATGGAGAATTCCACGCCAATCCTGATTTCATCGAGTACGTCGAGCTATTGTCGCAACTGCACGAGTTGATCGCCAACGACGCCGACGAAACGTCCGAGGGGGAAGCCCTGCGAGACCGAATGGACGATCCGGGGGAGCGACTGTCGGCCGCCGAGGTCCAGGAGGTGAAAGGAATCTCCGCCGACTTCTATACCCTGACCGCCGCAACGGCGAGCGATCCGCCTCGCCCCGCCGACCGCGAGGCCCGAGCCGAGATCCGATCCGCCGTCGAGGCGCGCGATCGGGGGGACCTCCACGCCGCGCTGGCGTTGCTCCGCAAGCACGCCGCGTCGATCCCGCCAGGCGCGTTGGCGTATATGCGAGGGACCATTTGGAAGGGGGCCGGGCTTGTCGCCGTCGCCCTTCGGTTCTATCGTCGCGCCGTCGAACTCGAACCTGGAAACGACGAATACCGCTACCTGGAGTTCGAGTGTCTGGAGAAGGCCGACCCCGACGCCGCGCGACGGCGAGCGAGCGACGTCCTCGCGGACCCCGGCGAGCGCTCCGTGCTTGCGCGGTCCAAGGCGGTCGACGTCTTGCTTCAGGCCGCCGACGAACTCCCGGACGACGAGGCTCGGCCGGAGAGGGAACGGCTGGGGCGGGTCCTCGACGACCTCGTCATTTCGATGCAGATATCGGCCGTCGATCGGAGCAACCCGTCCTTGCTCGCCAACGCCCTCGTGCAAGCCGGCGTCAATCAAGAGCGGCTCGGAGACGTCGACGCGGCGCGAGCGTATCTCGACCGCGGCCTGGCCAGGTTCCCGACGAACGACGGGCTCCTAGCCGCCCGCGGCGCGCTACTGTACGGTCGCGATACGGAGGGCGCCTTGCGGGATTTCGACCGGGCGATCCAGGGGAACACGAGGCTCGTCTCGCCGTACCTCTACATGGCGCACCACGCGCTGCGTACCCAACGGTTCGGGGACTGCCTCGGTTGGTGCCAGCGAGGTCTTCAGCAACGCGGCTCGCCGATCGTCAACGCGACGCTGCTCGAATGGACCGCCATAAGCCAGGCGTCCCTGGGCTTTCCCGACGCGGCCGTCAGGGCCAACTTCGAGGCCGCGATCCAATCCGATTCCGACAACGAGCGCATCCGAAACAACTACCGACTGTTCGATTCCACGCGCCCCGTCCGTCCGTCCGAGTGGGACGTGGAGTCCGAAGAGGGCGTGCGGCGGCTGCGCGGCCGTCTCGAATTGACGGCCGCTTGAAGGGCCCGCGGTCAAAACGTTGGGACGTCGACCCGGCTGCCGCCGTTCATGGCCGACTCGTGGGCGCACAGGCCGACCATGGTCCAGTTGGCGGAGGTCTCGGCGTCGGGGAGGGGGGGCTTCTCGCCGCGGACGGCGCTTAGGAAGGCGTGGACCAGGTGGGGGTGGCTGCCGCCGTGGCCGCCTCCCTGAAGGAATGAGAGGTGGTCGGCGTCCTGGATCGCCGCCGGCTGGGTGAAGCGGCGGATCCCCTCGGGGAGCCGGTGGGCGTAGTCGGGGACCTTCGCCCGCTTGGCGATCTCCGGCTCCGACAGCGGCGTCTCCGGGGTGCTCTTGGTATGGATCACCGGATCCTCCCCCTCGACCTGCTGCCACTCGAAGCTCTTGCGGCTGCCGGTGGCGTCGAAGCTCTCGCGGTACTGCCGCGCCGTGTCGAAGAGGCTGCGCGTGACCTCGGCGACGACGTCGGAGTCCTTGATCTTGAACGTGGCCGTCTCGATCGCGAACGGACTATTATATTTGGCGATCAGGTCGTCGCGGATGCGTCCGGAGCCGTGGCAGACGACGCTTTCGGCGTGCTTGCCCAGAAGCGCCAGGCACGGGCTGACGCAGTGGGTGGCGTACCACATCGGCGGCAGGCCGGGCCAGTATTCGGGCCAGCCGTCCATGTCCTGCTGGTGGCTGCCGCGAAGGAACTGGATCCGCCCAAGCTCGCCCTTCTCGTGAAGCTCCTGGACGAAGAGGTACTCGCGGCTGTAGACCACGGTCTCCATCATCATGTAGACCTTGCCGCTGGCGCGCTGGGCCTCCACGACCTTCCGGCAGTCCTCGACGCTGGTGGCCATCGGCACCGTGCAGGCGACGTGCTTGCCGGCCTTGAGCGCCTCGATCGACATCCAGGCGTGGTCGGGGATCGGCGAGTTGATGTGGACCGCGTCGACGTTCGGGTCCTTCAGCAACTCGCGATAGTCTTGATAGCGGGCCTTGACGCCGTAATGGTCGCCGCATTCGTCCAGACCTTTCTGGTCGCGGCGGCAGACGGCGTACATCTCGGCGCCGGGGTAGTTCTGGTAGATCGGGATGAACTCGGCCCCGAAGCCGAGGCCGATGATCGCCACGCGGATCGGTTTGTCGCTCGCCATCGTCTCAGTCCCCTGGTCGTCGTCGCCCGCGGAGCCGGTCGAGAATGGACTCCGATCGTGGCAACGCGCAGGATAGTGGGGCCCGAAGTCGAAGGCAAGCCGGCCGCGAGGATCGATCCCATGTCCGAGTTCTCCCCGTCCCGTCCCGTCCGCATCGGTTTCATCGGCGTCGGCGCCGTGACCGCCTACCACCACCTGCCTGGTCTGCGCCTGGACCCACGCGCCGAACTGGCCGCGATCTGCGACGCCGACCCCGAACTGCTCGCGAAACGCCAGGAGGAATGGGGAGTCGAACACGCGACGACCGACGCCCGCGCCCTCTGCGCCGACGACCTGGTCGACGCGGTGGTGATCGCCACCCCCAACGACACCCACCGGCCGATCGCCCTGGCCGCCGCCGCGGCCGGCAAGCACGTCATGGCCGAGAAGCCCCTGGGCCTCAGCGCCCGGGAGGTCGGCGACATGTACGAGGCCGCCCGCGACGCCTCGATCGTCCACATGACGGCCTTCACCTACCGCTTCGCCCCGGCGATGCGGTACATCCGAAGCCTGGTGAAGTCCGGCGCTCTGGGCGAACCTCGGCACTTCCGTTCGCAACGGTTCCTGGACTGGCCCGAGACCAGTTGGGGGTGGCGACAGTACAAGGACCGCGCCGGCGCGGGCGACCTGTTCGACATGACCATTCACCGCCTCGACTTCGCCATCGACCTGATGGGCCCGATCGCGCGGGTCTGCGGCGCGACGGCCCGATTCGCCCCTCGCGACAGGACGGTCGACGGCAAGCCCTGCCCACCGTCGGAGGTCGATGACTGGTCGGCCCTGATCGGCGAGTTCCAGTCCGGCGCCACCGGCGTCTGGGAGGGGACGACGCTCGCCAAGGGCTACCACCGCGACGGCTTCGGCCACGAATGGGCCGAGATCAACGGCTCGGAGGGCTCGGCGGTCTACCGCCTGCACGAGCCCAACGTCGTGCTGCTGGGGAAGACCGGGAGCGACCTCGCGCCGGTCGACGTCCCGGCCGAGTTCCTCAAGCCCGGGGACAGCCCCCGCGATCCCTCCGAAGGCGCGCCGGCGACCGTCTTCCGCTACGACTTGATGTGGGAATTCGTCTCGGCGATCGTCGAGGGCCGCCCGGCCGTCCCCGACTTCCGCGACGGCCTCAACGCCCAGATCGTCGCCGACGCCGTGCTCGACTCCCACCGCCGCCGCGTCTGGGTCGACACCCCGACCGCGCCGGCGTGAATTCGCCGGACGACGACCGCGCCCGAGCCTATAATACCGACGGGACGGGCGCCCGCGTCCTTTCGACCAGGAGCACGAAACATGCCGACCATTTCCAAGAACGACGCGGCCGAGAAGCTGGCCGACGTCGTCGCCGGGGCGGGGCCCAACATGCTTGCGGAGATCCATGCCGAACTCTTCCCGGATCGCCCCGCCCCGTCCCCGCTGAGTGGGAGCGATCTCGCTCGATACGTCCGGGATGGGCTGGAGGCGGAGGAAGTCATCGATCTTTGGAACGTCCTCTTCCCCGCCGACCGGAACGTCTGGTTTGACGAGGATATGGGGGAGGTTCATTACAACGAGGAGATGGTCGGATACGCGGACTGATGAACAGGCTTTTCCGTCGCCGTCTCATCGGAGTCAGCCGTGCCCGCGACCGCCCTCCAGCATTTCAACCAGGACGTCGCGCGAGCCAGGGCGATCGTCGGCCACGCCGATCCTCTACCCACGACGACGGAGGCGGAGAGGCTCCTTCGCTCCGACGTGCTGCGTAGCGCCTGGATGTTCGCCGTCGCGGCGCTTGACGCCTACTACTGCGACGCCTACACGGACGTCGTCGCGGCGGCGGCCATCGCCAAGAGCAGGCAGTCGATGATGACGCTGCCGGAGTGGTTCCTCGAGATCAGGTTTCCGATCCGAGCCATCCTCGAAGACTACGACCGAACCAATTGGCGATGGCGGATGGCGGCCCGGAAAATGATGGAACGTGAAACCGTCATCAGTCTCTCCACGGTCCAGACGCTCTTCAACAAGTTCTTCCGCAAGGGCCGTAGGCTTTTCCGCGACCCGTTGGACTCCTGGATGACTCGATCCGACGCGAGGGCCAGACTCTTCGGCATCCCGTCGGCCGATTACGCGGCGCTGTCCCCCAAGGACAAACACGCGACGCGTGACGAGGCGATCGATCAGTTCGAGGAGCGCTTCCGAATGATCTTTCAGCGTCGTCACGACTGCATCCATAACTGCGATCGTCCCAAGGTAGCGCCGCAGCGACTCGTGAAGGGGGCCACGGTGCTCAAGGTGATTGAAGACGTCGAATTCCTGGCGCGTCGTTGCGACGAACACTTCAACGTCGAATTCCGCCGATTCCTCGTCGACGCGGGATGCTCGGCGGCGACGGTCGCCCTGGCGGGGTATTGAACCGCGACCATCGTATCGGGAGGACCCTTCGCCGTGGCCGAGAAGCCTCGCATCCTGATGTGTCCGCCGGATTATTTCGGCATCGAGTACGAGATCAACCCCTGGATGAACGTCGCCCGGGGCGCCGACCCGGCGCGGGCGCGGGCGCAGTGGAACGCGCTTAAGGATACGCTCGTCGACCTTGGGGTCGAAATCGATCTGATGACGCCCGTCGAGGGCCTGCCGGACCTGGTCTTCACCGCCAACGCGGGAGTGGTGTATCGAGACCTGTTCATCCCCTCGCTGTTCCGGCACGGCGTCCGCCAGGGGGAGACGGCCCATTTCGAGGCGTGGGCGCGCTCGCGCGGGTTCCAGGTCGTCGAGCCCCCCGAGGGGACGAACTTCGAGGGCGCCGGCGACGCCCTCTTCTGCGGCGAGACCCTCTTCGCCGGCTACCGCCTCCGCAGCGACGCCCGCGGCCACCAGTGGGTCGCCGAGCGGCTGGGGGTGGAAGTCCTGCCGATGGAACTGGTCGACCCTCGCTACTACCATCTGGACACCTGCTTCTGCCCCATCGCGCCCGGCGTGGCGATCTACCATCCGGGGGCCTTCGACGAGTACGGCCGGGCCGTCATCCGCGAGCGGATCCCCACCCTCGTGGAGGTCCGCCCCGAGGAGGCCCAGAGCTTCAGTTGCAACGCCGTGACCGTGGGGAGGACCGTCGTCCTGAACCAGGGCGCGCCGAGGCTCGCCGAGGACCTTCGCGCCCTGGGCTTCGCCACCCGGCCGCTGGACTTCTCCGAGTTCATCAAGTCGGGCGGCTCGGCCAAGTGCCTGACCCTCCGCGTCGACGGCGAGGAGGCCGCGGCCTGGAAGACCGGGCCGACCGCCACCCCTTGACGCCCGCGGGGCCGTCGCCCACGATTGAGACTGGACGCGGCCGCGGGGGGCGGGCCGCCCAACGCCCCCGGCGCATTCCACGAAGGCGATCATGACGGAGCGCGACCCGACCCTGAAGGAACCTCGGCGATCCGAGGGCCGGGCCGCCTGCTCGAACTGCTCGCGCGTCCTGACCTTCTCGGGCGACCCCCCGCGGTTCTGCGGCTACTGCGGCGCGCCCCTGGGGCCGGACTCCGTGACCGATTCCGCCGGGGCCGACACCGACCCCGACCGCACCGGCACGTTCCTGGCGGGCGAGCCGACCGCCGTCCACGTCCCCGGCGAGGCGTCGGCGGAGGAGGCCTTCCCCGAACGGGTCGCCGGCTTCCGCCTGGGCCGCCGCCTGGGTTCCGGCGGGATGGGGACGGTCTTCGAGGCGTTCGACGAACAGCAAGCCCGCAACGTCGCGGTCAAGCTGATCGCGCCCCGAAACCTGGCGTCCGAGCAGGCCCTGGACCGCTTCCGCCTGGAAGGCCGGACGGCCGCCGCGGTCACCCACCCGCGCTGCGTGTTCGTACACGCGATCGACCAGGAGGAAGGCCGGCCCTACATCGTCATGGAGTTGATGCCGGGCGAGACGCTCGGCTCCCTGGTCGAGCGTCGCGGGCCGCTCCCCCCGGCCGAGGCGATCCCCAAGATCCTCGACGTCATGGAGGGCCTCGCCGAGTTCCACCGCCTGGGGATGATCCACCGCGACGTCAAGCCGTCGAACTGCTTCCTGGACGAGGCCGGCCGGGTCAAGATCGGCGACTTCGGCCTCTCCAAGCCGCTGGAGGGGGGCGCCGACCTGACCCGCTCCGGCGCGTTCCTGGGGACGCCCCTGTACGCCTCCCCCGAGCAGATCAAGCGCGAGGTCCTCGACGAGCGGACCGACGTCTACTCGGTGGCCGCGACCCTGTACTTCCTCCTGACCGGCAAGCCCCCCGTCCGCGCCCGCGACGCCGCCGAGGCCCTGGCGCGGGTCGCCTCCGAACCCCCGCCGCCGATCCGCGACCTCGCCCCCGACGTCCCCAAGGCCCTTGAGGCGGTGGTCCTGAAGGGGCTGGAACGCGACCGCGGCCGCCGCTGGCGCGACCTTCGCGAGTTCCACGAGGCGCTCCTGCCGTTCGTCCCGGAACGGGTCGACATCGGCTCGATCGGCCTTCGGATCGGCGCTTACCTCGTCGACCTGTCACTGTTCTTCAGCGCGGTCTGGGCGGCCCTGGCCGTCATCTTCCTCCAGCACGGCGGCAAGGTGCTGGAGACCCTGGCGTTCCGGGAGCGGCACGGTCCCGCGATCGAGGCGATCGGCCTGACCGTCTGGGTGGGATACTTCGCCGTTCTGGAGGGACTCCTCGGCTCGTCGCTTGGCAAGTGGCTGACGGGGCTGAGCGTCTCTCGAACCGAGACGGGCGAGCCTCCGGGCCTCCGGCGGACGCTGGGACGGACTCTGACGTTCGTGTCCCTGGCCGGGTTGGGGACCGTGGTCTGGCACGGGCTGGCGCCGTCGGACGACCGCGCGGTCGACGCGCTGCCGCGCTCGGCGCCGCTGGCGGCCTTGAACCTGGCGGGGCTTCTGATCCTGGCGGCGCCGATGCGGCGTCGGTCGGGCTTCCGCGGCCTTCACGAACTGGTCAGCGGCACCCGGGTGGTGCGCGTGGTCCCCGCCCGCGGCGTCCGCCGACTGCAAGGGCGGCGGGGCCTCCTCGCCGCCAGGCGGCGCTCCCGAGGCGTCCCGCCGCGGCCGCCGGACGTCGCGGAGCCGACCCGGGTCGGGCCGTACCGGATCGACGAGTCGATCGTCGCCGGCGACGGCTTCCGGGTGGTCGCCGGTCGCGACGACTCCCTGGGACGACGGGCGTGGCTGGTGCTCCGCGAGCCGGGCTCGCCCCCGCCGGACGCCCGCCGTTGCGCCCTGAACCGACTCTCCCGCCCGCGGTGGATCGGCGGCGGCGACCTGGCCGAGGTCCGCTGGGACGCCTTCACCGCCCCGACCGGCCGGCCGCTCCGCGAGTCGGTGGAAACCGGCGGCCTCCCCTGGGGCGACGTCCTGCCGATCCTCATCCAGTTGTCCGAGGAGTTGGAGGCCGCCCGCGGCGACGGCACCCTCCCCCGCGCGCCTTCGGTCGACGACGTCTGGGTCCAGGACGACGGCCGGGTCCAACTGGTCTCCCCGCGCGACTGGGGCCGCGACGACTCGACGAACGAGCCGTCCGCGACGGCCGCCGAGGAGGCCCGCGCGCTGGCGTTCGTCCGAGACGTCGCCCGGCTGGCCCTGGAGGGCGACCGCCCCCATCGCCGCTTCTCCCCGTCCGGGGCGGGTCCGACCGACCGCCCCGGAGGCCGAATCCGCGGGGTCGTCCCCCAGCGCGCGGGGGTGACGCTCGACCGCCTCACCGGCCACGCCCCCCCTTACGCCCGGCTCGCCCACCTGCGCTCCGACCTGATCGCCGCGGCGTCGCGGCCCACCGAGGTCCGCGCCGGCCGCCGGGGCCTGCAACTGGCGATCCAGGCGTTCTTCGTCTCCCCCGCGCTTTTGATCCTGACGGTGTTGAGTTACCCCGACTTCGACCCGGAGCCGAGCCCGTGGGTCATGGAGATCACGGCCGGGATCCCGGTCGTCTGGGCGGTCTGGGCCTTCCTGACCCGAGGCGGCCTGAGCTATCGCCTGACCGGCCTGGCCCTGGTCGGGAGCGACGGCCGCGCCGCCCGCCGCGCCGCCTGCGGCTTCCGAGCCCTCGTCGCCTGGTCGCTCCCCGTCGGACTGCTGCTGGCCTCCCATTGGGTCCGGAATCATTCCCCGGAGGCGATCGCCTCGGCCTGGTCGCTCTGGCTGGCGGGGGCGCTGGCGATGGCCGCATCCGTCGCCGTCGCGCTGCTGTCCCCCGGCCGCGGTCCCCACGACGTCCTCGCCCGCACCGCCGTCGCGCCGGTGTGACGGCGGGTTCGTTCGCCGCGGCCCGACGGCCGGCGTCGCGCCTCAAGCCCTTATAAGTTCTGATGTTACAATTCACATGAACTGGCTTCGTTCGTCGAAGTCGATGTGTATTTCCGCGTGTCCCCGTCCGTCCTTCCGCGACTCGGGCCCCTTGTCGGCGACGGCCGATCCCCGACGGTCGAATCGCCTTCTCGTCCTCCCTCGTCCGAATTGTCAAAAAGCGGCGACGGTCCCTCTCAGGGGTAAGGTCCGCGGATCGGCGAGCGAGGTTTCAGGAAAACGGGAAAAAATCTGACCGTCACGGATTTTGCGGGGCGATCGTAACGCCCTTTCCCCCTCGCGGGGGAAGGTGGCCCGAAGGGCCGGATGAGGGGGGCGGGACGGCAAGCCGTCGACGTCGAAGGCTTCCCGGACGGGCTGCCGCGAAGCCCGACGGCCGCCTGGCGCGTCGTCCCCCTCATCTGACCGCTTCGCGGTCTGTCTTCCCCCGCGAGGGGGGAAGACGTCGGAATAACGTCCTTCCCCCCTCGCGGGGGAAGGTGGCCCGAAGGGCCGGATGAGGGG
>CALCIB010000328.1 GCA_937907525.1 uncultured Planctomycetales bacterium
CCCCCTCATCCGGCCCTTCGGGCCACCTTCCCCCGCGAGGGGGGAAGGCCGTACTCCGCCCGTCCGTAGCGTTCGCGACGGATGCCGCCGGTGGAGAGGAACGTTCGCCGTCGGCCCCTTGGGTTAGGCTCGCCATGTTCGTGGATCGCGTGACCATCCTTGTGCGCGGGGGGGACGGGGGCAACGGCTGCCTCAGCTTCCGGCGCGAGAAGTACGTCCCCAGGGGGGGCCCCGACGGCGGCGATGGCGGCGACGGCGGCGACGTGGTCCTCCGCGCGGCCGAGGGGCTGACGAACCTCGCGCATCTGTCGCACCAACGGCACTGGCGGGGCGGTCGCGGCTGGCACGGCAAGGGCTCCAACAAGTTCGGCGCCCGCGGCGAGCCGGTGGTCGTCACCGTGCCGCCGGGGACCGTCGTCCGCGACCGCGACCGCGGCCACGTCCTTCGCGACATGAAGGCCGACGGCGACGAGGTCGTCGTCGCCAAGGGGGGCCGCGGCGGCCACGGCAACGCCTTCTTCAAGTCGGCCACCAACCGCGCCCCCCGACAGTTCGAGAAGGGCTTCCCCGGCGAGGAGCGCTGGATCGTCCTGGAACTGAAGGTCATCGCCGACGTCGGCCTGGTCGGCCTCCCCAACGCCGGCAAGTCGACGCTCCTGTCGCGGATCTCCCGCGCCCGGCCGGAGATCGCCGATTATCCGTTCACGACCAAGTACCCCAACCTGGGGACCGTGTACGTCGACCACGACGAGTCGTTCGTCGTCGCCGACATCCCCGGCCTGATCGAGGGCGCCCACGCCGGCCACGGCCTGGGCCACGAGTTCCTCCGCCACGTCGAGCGCGCCGGGATGCTCGTCCATCTGGTCGAGGCCGTCCCCACGGACGGCTCGGACCCGGTCCAGAATCACGCCATGATCCGCCAGGAACTGGCCCAACACGGCGCGGCGCTGGCGGAGCGTCCCGAACTGGTCGTCGTCACCAAGATGGACCTGACCGGCGCGGCGGAGGCGCGCGACCGGATCGCGCGGGAGATCGGCCGCGACGTGCTGTCGATCTCGGCCGTCACCGGCGAGGGCGTCCCCCGGCTCCTCCGCGCGATCCAGGAGAAGCGCGCCGAGGTCCGCGAGGCCGAAGCAGAGGCCGAAGCCGTCGCGCCGCCCGCCGCGGGAGAGTAGCCATGCCCCGGATCGTCGTCGACCTGGGAAACTCGCGGCTGAAGTGGGCGCTTCTGGACGAGGCGGGCGTTCTGGGCTCGACGGTGTCGATGCCGCTGGACGATCCGACCCGCTGGGCCGTGGTGTACGACGTCTGGCATCGGAGGCTGCCGGGGCCCTCGGTCTGGGCGGTCTCGACGGTCAATCCGCCCCTGGCCGAGCGCCTGGAAAAGTTCCTGGCCGAGCGGAGGCCGGCGGAGGTCCGCTGGTTCCGGACGGCCGCGGACGCGCCGATCCCCAAGGACGTCGAGGGCGCGGAGACCGGCGGCTCGGATCGCGCCCTGGCGGCGCTTGGGGCGTTGAAGCTGTTGGGCGTGGGCCGGCCGATCCTGGTGGTGATGTGCGGCACCGCGATCACCGTCGAGCGGGTCACGGCCGCGGGCGTCTGGCAAGGCGGCGCGATCGCGATGGGTCTGGGGCTCTGCGCGCGGGCCTTGCACGATTACACGGCGCAGCTTCCGCTGATCGAGGACCTGGGTCCGGAGTCGCCGTCGTGGGGACGGGGGACGGAGGACTCCTTGACGGCCGGCGTCTTCTGGGGGACCGTCGGGGCCGTTCGCGAACTCCTCAAGCGGCAAGAGGCGGATCTGGACGGGCCGCCGCGGATCGTCTGGGCCGGCGGCGACGCCTCCCTGCTGGCTCCGGCCGTCGAGGGGCCGGACGCACTCGTCGTCCCCGACCTGGTCTTGCGGGGGCTGGTCCACGCCGCGTTTCCGAGCGAACCATGAAATCAAACGCCGCGACGTCGCATCCCAAGTCCCTCCGTTACGGCTTCATCGGCGCGGGCCGGATGGCCTCGGCCCTGGCGCGGGGGATGATCCGCGCGGGGGTCGCCGCGGCCGACCGCGTCGTCGCCAGCGACCCGTTCCCGGCGGCCCGCGAGCAACTCGCCCGCGAGTCGGGCGTGATCGTCCACGAGACCAACGCCCTGGTGGTGGAGGCCAGCGACGTCGTCGTGTTGGCGGTGAAGCCGCAAAGCATGGCCGCGGCGCTGGCGGAGATCGGCCCGTCGCTGTCCCCGCGGCACCTGATCGTCTCGATCGCCGCGGGGGTGTCGATCGCGACGATGGCGAAGGCGCTCGGCGAGTCGACCCGCGTCGTCCGGGTAATGCCGAACACCCCCGCGCTTCTGGGCGAGGGCGCCTCGGCGTTCGCGCTGGGGCCGACGGCGACGGAGGCCGACGCCGAGGTCGTCCAAACCCTGCTGGAGTCGGTGGGCAAGGTGGCGCGGGTGCCGGAATCTCTCCTGGACGCGGTCACGGGGTTGTCCGGGAGCGGCCCGGCGTTCGTTTACTTGATGGTGGAGGCCCTTTCCGACGGCGGCGTCCGCGCCGGGCTGCCGCGGGACGTCGCCACGACCCTCGCCGCTCAGACCGTGCTGGGCGCGGCGCGGATGGTCCTGGAGACGGGCCTGCACCCCGGCGAGCTGAAAGACCAGGTCGCCAGCCCCGGCGGCACCACCATCGCCGGCCTTCAGGTCCTGGAGCGCGCCGGCCTCCGCGGCGCCCTGATCGACGCCGTCGAGGCCGCCGCCCGTCGCTCCGCCGAACTTGCCGCGGCGGCGCGAGGATGAATAAGCCGCATGATTTCACATAATGATATTCAATAGTCCTAGGAGTTTCGCGCCCATGACCCAGCGCCCGATCGGAGAGGCGCCCTCGCGGCGCGCGTTCCTGGCGCGCTCCGCGGCCCTGGCCGCGACGGCGCGGCTGGCGGCGGCGTCGACCGGCGCCGAGGATCCGCCCGCGCCGAAGAGCCTCGTGATCGACTGCCACGCCCACTTGCATCATCATTCGTCGCCGTCGTGGGAGGCGTCCGACGAGGCGCTCGTCGCCGCGGCCGAGCGCGTGGGGATCGATCGGCTCTGCTGCTCGATCCTGACCCCGAAACGACCCGCGACCGCCGACGGCTTCCGCGAGTGCAACGGCTGGGTCCTGGACGCCATGCGCCGGCATGACGGCCGCGTCCTCGGCTACTGCTACGTCAACCCCGGCGCCGGGGCCGAGGCGGTCGACGAGGTCAAGAGGCGGGTCGGCGACGAGGGGTTCGTCGGCGTGAAGCTGTATAACGAACGCTTCTGCGACGATCCGATCGTCTTCCCGGTGATCGAGGCGGCGATCGAGCTTGGGGCGGTGATCCTCCACCACGCCGGCCACGTCCACCACCCGTTGCCGGGCCAGCCGTTCATCTCCGACGGCGGCCGGCTCGC
Source organism: uncultured Planctomycetales bacterium (assembly GCA_937907525.1). Lineage (GTDB taxonomy): Bacteria > Planctomycetota > Planctomycetia > Isosphaerales > Isosphaeraceae > Paludisphaera. The sequence continues at coordinate 3,424 of CALCIB010000328.1, forward strand.
CACCCTGGCCCGCCGCTACCCGGAGGCGAAGCTGATCTGCGGCCATCTCTGCGGCGGCGGCGACTGGGAGTGGACGATCAAGGCCCTTCGCCACGCTCCCACGGTGTATCTCGACACCAGCGGCAGCGTCCCCGACGACGGCGTCGTCGAGGCGGCCGTCGCGGCCCTGGGGGTCGACCGCCTGCTTTTCGGTTGCGACCTGTCGCGGACCACCGGGGTCGCCCGGCTCCGGGCGGCGGAGATCTCCGACGAGGACCGCGCGAAGATCCTCGGCGGCAACATGGCCCGGCTCCTGGAGGGGGTTCGACGATGATCCTCGACGTCAACGCCTACCTGGGGCCGTTCGCCTTCCGTGCGCTTCGGCGCGACGACGCGCCCGGCTTGCTTTCCCGGATGGACGCCAAGGGGATCGACCGGGCGGCGGTCTCAAGCGCCCTGGCGATCACCTATCGGAACGTCCAGCCGGCCAACGAGCGACTGGCCGCGGACGTCCGCGGCCGAGACGACCGCTTCATCCCGATCGCCGTCCTCAACCCCGCCTACGCCGGCTGGGAGGACGACCTGCGGGCCTGTCGCGACCTGGGCTTCCGCGGCCTTCGGATCTATCCCAAATGGCACGGCTACTCCCTGAGCGACCCCGCCTGCCTGGACCTGGTCGACGCCGCAACCGAGGCGGGAATGCCGATCACGATCCCGATCCGGGTCGAGGACGTCCGCAACCAGGCGCTTTTGACCGACGTCGCGGAGGTGCCGCTGGCGGAAATCGCGGCCCTGGTCGCGGCGAGGCCGAAGGCGCGGTTCGTGCTTCTCAACGGCGTCGGCTTCATCAACGGGCCGCTCGGCCGCGCGGGGGCCTTGCCGGATAACTACCTGATCGAGATCTCGCGGCCGACCTCGATCCCCACCGACGAGGTCGGCCGGCTCCTGACCGCCCTGGGCCCCGGTCGACTCGCCTTCGGCACGGGCATGCCGTTTCAATATCCCGACATCGCGCTTTTGAAGCTGGAACTCCTGCGCGCCTCCGACGCCGACAAGGCGCGGATAACCTGGGGCAACGCCGCCGCCTGGTTGGGCCTGGGCGGGTGAATGGAAACCACATGTTTTCACATCATTAGATATTGCGTTCCGGCGGCTGCCAATCGTACGGATGGCGGGCCTCGGCGAGGGGAAGCCCGACGACCTCGATCCGGCTCGGGTCGTTCGTCCCCAGGCCGAGTTCCGCGGCCATGGCGAGGTGGTTGTCGCCGGGGAACGGGCCGGTGGCGCGGGGGGCCGTCGGGTCGTAGCCGATGGCGGCGGTGGCGATCGCGTCGGCGCAGACGGGGTTGCGACCGACGATCAGGAGGCCGGGTTCCTGGGGCTGGGTCGGCACCCAGGGGCCCTCGCCGCCGGAGGTGGATTCGATCCCGTCGAGGATCACCAGGTCGATCGGACGGACCCTCGCGATGTCGACGATGTGGCGGGGGACTCGGAACGACGGCCGCCGGGGGGTGGTCCGGGACAGTTCGTGGGGGACGCCGTCGGCGGGTTCGTCGTGGCCGTCGTGGAACATCGCGCGGCTGTTGGTGCTTTGTTCGTCGTGCTCGTGCTGGCCGTAGAGGGCGATCGGGGTGACGCCGAAGTTGTTCTTCATCCCCAGGGTGACGCCGGCCACGAAGTGGTTCTTCAGCTTGCCCAGGGAGACGTAGACGTCGCACTCGTGGTACGCGGGGCTGATGTGATAGGCCGGGTAGAGCGCTCCGCCGCCGGGGACCTTCACTTCAAGGTATGATTTCCGCTTGCCGAGGTTGCGGGTGTCCTCGAACTCCACGGCCGCCCTGGCGGACGTCAGGGCGTTGATGTCCCAGCCGGCGGCCTTGAGGTAGGGTTCGAACGGCTCGTGCTGATGGGTCGACTCCAGGAACCGAATCCGGCGCGCCCCGGCCTTGTCGAGCAGTCGGGCGACGGCCAGGACGACGGCCGGATGGACCTGGTAGGTGCGGCTGGCGGGCTTGCCGTGGACGTCCTGGCGGACGTTCCCCACCAGGTTGACCTTCACCGCCACCGTCTTACCCTCGACCAGCGGTCGAATCCCGCCGATCTTGTCCATGAGCGTTTCCAGTTCGGCGAGGATCGCGCCCGAGTCGTACTTACGACACCTCGCGATCCCCACCGGCGACGATGGCGGCGCTCCGGCGGCCCGAATCGCCGGCGCGAACGCCGGGACCAGCATCGAGGCCCCGGCGGCCTGGAGGAATCGGCGGCGGCGGCAGGTCGGCTTCATCTCGCGTCCTCCGGAGTCAATTGGAGTCCGTCTCACGACGGCTGTCACGGTCTTCCCCCCTCGCGGGGGAAGACAGACCGCGAAGCGGTCAGATGAGGGGGGCGACGCGCAAAAGACCGTTGGATTTCGCGAAAGCCCGTCCGGCAAGCCTTTGGACGGCAACGGCCTTCTGGCGCGTCCTCCCCCTCATCCGGCCCTTCGGGCCACCTTCCCCCGCGAGGGGGGGAAGGCCGTTCTGCTGCTCCCTACACCTTACCTCCCCGTTCGTGGGGAGCAACGGGTGTGCCGTCGCCACGCCCGGTTCGAAGGGTCACGGGAGTTCGATCCGCAGCGTCTCCCCGGCTTTCAGGGTGACGTGTCGGGAATCGAGGGCCTTCTGGGTCATCGCGCCGGGAGGGCCGCCCGGCAAGGGCGCGAGGAAGTCCAACAGGTACAGGTCGTACACGCCGGCCGCGAGGTCGCCGATCTCGAAGAGGGATTGGTCGTCCGAGCCGGGCGCGACCGTCCGGGAGGGCCCCTCGGGCCGACGGGGGCGGACATCGACGCTCGCGAATTTGGGCCGTTTCGCCCGATCGACCGTGACGACGACCCGCGCGGGGGGATCGAGCTTCACGTCGAGCGCCGCCGCGGCCGCGTCGTCGCGGCGGTCCAGTCGTTCGAGCGATCCCGGCGGAACGCCCTCGCCCCGCCAGTACAGCGATACGAGGGCCCCCCGGGGGACCGACGGGAAGGCGAACCGGCCCTCGGCGTCGGCGACGGCCTCCTCGAAGCGCGTGATCGACGGATCCAGGTTCATGCGGATGTTGACGTCGTCCCAGTTGAAGAGAGGGCGGCGGAAGCCCTCGCGGGCGGGGACGGCGCCGGCGGGCCGACTCGCGATCAGCCGTAGTTCGGCACCGACGGCCGGCTTGCCGTCGGCGCGAAGCAGTCGGCCGGCGTAGGTCCGAACCGAGGCCGGGTCGATCGCCATCAGTCGGTACTCGCCCTCGCGAGCGTCCGCCGGTCGGGCGACGACCACGCGCTCGGAGATCGCGTCTTCATGACCGGGGGCCGAGACCTTGACCAGCAGGGGCGTCCCGACGGGAAGGTCGCCGAGTTGGAACCGGCCGTCGTCCGACTGGAACTCCTGGCCGGGGTCGACCAGTTCGGACCACAGGCCCGCGCTCGGCTCGCCGGGCTTCCGGAGCGGGGAATGGTTGAGCCGCACGCGGAACGACCGCAACGGCGCGCCGGAGCCGTCCACGGCCCGGCCCAGAATCACGCCGGCGGGGGCCATGCGGACCTCGATGACGTCGGGGCCGTCAAGCGGCAGGTCGTCGCGCTGAAGGTCCGAATAGCCGGCCCTGGCGAACCCGAACGGGCATTTCGGGGGGAGATCGTCGAAGGCGAAGCGGCCGTCGGCGTCGGTCGTGCCCGTCCCCCCGTCGCCGAACGGATTGGCGCCTTCGTCGTAGGCGATCCGGACCCCCGCCAGCGGCTTGCCCGCTTCATCGACCACCCGGCCGCGGATCCGGTGGCCGGGTTCGAGCGCGATCGTCGCGCGGCCAGGGCGATCGGCGGGGCCGGGCTCGACGTCGACGCGCCTGGCCTGGAACCCCGGAGCGCGGACGAGGACCTGGACGCGCCGCATGGTCCCGCGATAAAGGTCGTCGAGGCGGAACGCGCCGTCGGGCCCGGAGCGGGTCTCGCGGACCTCGTCGGACGACGTCCCCATGTTCGTCACTCTGGCGTCGGCGACGGCCCGGCCTTGCTGGTCGATGACCACGCCCGCGACCGCGCCGCCGAACGGCCGGGGGGCGATCGTCAGGTCCAGAGACGCCTCCTCGCCCTCGACGCGGACGGGGACGTCGACGCGGTCGTAGCCGTCCTTCGAGAGCGAGAGCTTCAGGTCGGCGTCGCGCGGGACGCTCCGGGCGAGATAGCGGCCGTCGGGATCGGACACGACCCAGGCGTACTGGAACGAGGAAGCGCTCGGCACCCGGACGCTGATGCCGACGCCGCCGACGGGCCGCCCCGAGGGGTCGCGGACGACGCCGCGGAGATCGCCGCCGGCGCCCATGGGGAACTCGACCCGGGCGTCGCGGCCGTTCTCCAGGTTCAGCCAGCGCGCCTCCGAGGCGAAGCCCCGCGCGACGGCCCGCAGGTGCCAGCGATCGGCGCTCAGGGGGAAGATCCGAGCGACGCCCCGATCGTCGGTCGTGAACTCCTCGGGGAAGACGCCCCAACCCATCTCGATCGTCGCGCCCGGGATCGGCCGGCCGCCGTCGCGGGCCTTGACGACGGTCGTCACCGCGACGGCGGGCTTCAGCCGCAGCTCGACGGGCTTCGGCGGTTCGTCCCCCTCCGGCACGACCGTCGCGACGCAGTGGACCGTGTCGCGCGGGGTCGCCAGATCGCCGAGCGTCGCCCAGACGCGGTAGCGCCCCGGCGCGGCGTCGAACGCGAAGGAGCCGTCGGGCCCGGCCTTCGTCGTCTTGAGGATCGAGCCACTCATCTTGCCATCGGCCTCGTCGCGACGAGGGGGCCACCAGAGCACCACGTCCGCCCCCGCGGCGGGCGCGCCGTCGGCGTCGATCGTCGCGCGGCCGGTCAGCCGCCTCGGCGTCCCGTCGGGGACCTTCACGGGCGTCGAGGGTTCCTCGGGGGCGACGGGATCGACGGGCGCGACGAAAGCCATCGGCGCGGGCGCGGGGGCCGCGGAGACGCGAGGGGCGACGCGGGCCGTCGCCAGCAGCGTCGCCAGCGCCAGGCCGACGACGAACACCGACGCGCCCGCCGACCGCCCCAGCGGGGCGTGGCTCCGGGCGGCGTCGAACAGCGCCCGAAGCCGACCCTCCAGCGGGCCCGCGTGGGCCATGCCGACCGCCGCGCCGAGGCCGAGCCGGGGCGCCCGCAGACGGCGGGCGACCTCCACGAGCCGCTCGGCGTAGTCGCCCGCGCCGCCGACGGCGGCCGACGCCGCGTCGTCGCAGGCGTGTTCGCACTCGACCCGAAGCCGATAAAGCGCGTACCAGGCCAACGGCTGGAACCAGTAAGCGGCGACCGCCAGCCGCGACAGCAGGTGCGTCGCCGCGTCGTTCCGACGTATATGCGCCAGTTCATGCGCCAGGACCGCCCGGCGGGTCGACTCCGGCCAGGAGGCGGCCTCCGCCGGCAGCAGGACGACCGGCCGGAAGAGGCCCCACGTCGAGGGGATCGTCCCGCCCGCGCCGATCCGCAACGCGACGCGACGCCGCGGCCCCGACGCGCCTTGAAGCTCGGCGAGCGTCGTCGTCCATTCCTCGCCGGCCGCGACGGACGCGCGCAGGCTCAGGAAGTTCAGGACCAGGCCGACGACCGCCGGAAAGCCCGCGATCAGAAAGCCCGCCGCCCAGATCCAGACCCACGGATCACGAACGGGCTCCGGCGACGGCGCGGGGGCCGTCGCGATCGCTGATTCCGACGGAAACGCGGGAAGCTCCGGCGGCGCGGTCGGGACGCGCGGGGCCGCGTCGCGAGTCGCCGTCGCGACGACCGGCGCCGGCGGAGGCGCCGGGGCCGACGGGACGGCCAGCGTCCAGGCCGGGGCGATCGCCGCGGCGATCGGTAGCGCCGTCATGCCGAGCAGCGCGGCGGTCCAGACGCGATGGCGATAGGCGGCCGAAGCCCGCCGGGGCAGCCGCGCGGCCAGGAAGGCGAGCCCCAGCAGGAGCGTCGAGCGGACGGCGGCGTCAAGCAGAACCGTGAGCGTCATCCCGCTTCTCCTTCTTCCGGGCCTCTTGGATCAGCGACTCCAGCCGCGCCAGGTCGTCGTCGGAGAGCTTCGTCACCGAAGGATCCAGGATCGCCTCCACGGTCGCCGCGGCCGACCCGGCGAAGAACGTCCGCATCAGGTGCCGAAGCGCCCCGGCCTTCGCCGCGTCTCGCGAGTGCGCCGGGCGATAGACGTACTTGACCCCCTCCCGACGATGCCTCAGCAACCCCTTCGACTCCAGCGAGCGAATCATCGTCCGCACCGCCGAATACGACGGGGGATCGGCCAACCCGGCCAGGACGTCGGCCACCGACGCCTCCCCCAGCCGATACACCGCGTCCATGATCTGGCGCTCCCGAGCCCCCAGCGCCTCCCTCGGATCGTCCCTCGCCATGACGGCCCCCCCATGGAAATCAAATGGCAATCCACCGCCATGTGGCACTGTATTGCCACATTGGGGCGGAAGTCAAGGGGGCGCGTCCCGCGGCGGTCTGCGTCCTGGCTGACACCGGGTCGAGCGACCCGCGAGCGGCGGCCGGCGCGGTGGCTTCAAATGGGGTTACCAAAAGCCGTGCTCGGCGACGAATCCGAATCGGCCGAGTCCCCTCGCGACCCTCTTGCCAGAGTCACGGCCGTCAGTCCCATCCGCCCGATCCGTCCCATCGACCCGTCGAGCTTTCGTATTTAAACCCACTAAATAGTCCTCCGGGGTCGACGAAGTCGAAGCGGTAGTCGTCCATGCCGATCGCGTGATAGAACCAATCATCCTTGCGGATCAACCGAGGCCAGGCGACGATCTCGGCGAGCCCGGGGGGAGATTGGGGATAGCGGCCGGTCTCGGCCTTGAAACGCTCGATCGCCGGAATCAGGGCCTCGCAGAACGCCCGGGCCTCGGCGACGTCGCGCCGATATAGGACGAGTCCGAACGGGACGGACGCCCACGAACCGAAGAGGACCGTCGCGGCGATGAGGAAGACATGGCTCGCCTCCCGCCGTCCCGACGGGGCCGGCCGCGCGAACATGAAAATCAAGCCGTCCATCGCCCAGCATCCGAAGGCGGCGACCGTCGCCATGCCCAACGTGATGAAGTGGCCGAGCGAACCGCGACCGCAAACGACGAAAAGAGCCGTGACCACTAGCCAGGCCGCCAAGGCCCAGTACGTCCGTCGCCGTCCCGTCATCGGCGGCCTCCCTGGCTCGGTCGATCGATCCCCGCCGCCCCGCGTGGAACGTTCATCGACCCGCATCAACATAGCGACGCCCACGCGCGGCCGGCAAGCTCCCTGGAATCCGCCGCGGTTTCGGGAAAATTCCAGCCACCGCGCGGAATCTTGAAATCCGGACGGCCCCGCCGCGGATCATGGGAGTGTCGGCGGAGTCCGTCGTTCTTTGACAATTCGACCGGATCAACGTTCGGACGGGACGCTGGGAAACCCCGAGCGCGGCCCGCGCGGCGGTCTGGCGACGGTCGCGAAAACCGTTCGCGATCGCCTCGGCAACCTTCGAAAACCATGTTCGAGTTTGAACCAGGACGCCGCGATTTTTCGCCGCAACTAGTATTTCGATAAGGCTTTGCGTCCGATGGCTTCGGTCGTCGCGACGACGAGCGAAGCCAGACGCCGCGGGCGCGTCAGGCGGCGCGGTTCGGGGAGTCGGAGTCGGCGGCGGGGGGGCGGGAGGGCGGGGGGGGCGGGCCGTAGGTGAGGCGTTGGAGGCGTCGGCTCAGGTCGTTGGAGAGGCAGATCAAGGCCGAGGCGCAGACCAGGACGACGACGGCGGCCACGGGGCGGAGCAGGTCGTTGGAGAAGAAGCGGGCGTCGTCGAGCCGGAAGGCGGCCGCGGCGGTTCGCGCGGCGATCGTCGCGGCCCAGATCAGGAAGAAGACCGCCCACGCCTGGAACATCCGGATCCGAAGCGTCGCGAGCCTGGGGATTCGGACCCCCCGGCGCGGCGGGCGGACCGCCAGGCGTCGCTCCGCGAGGGGGAGGCGGGGCTCGTCGGGATCGCCGTACCAGGAATCGACCTCCGGATCGTCGGCTACGATCGGGGCCAGCTCGTACGAGGAGTCTTCCGGGTCGGGCGCCGCGCGGGCCGATCCGTCGGCGCCGACGACCGCGAAGCGGCAAAGGCACTTCGGGCAGCGCGCCCGCCGCGACGACGACGTCGCGTGATCGGGCACCCTGCCGGTGAAGCCGCATTGCGGGCAGTCGATGATCATGAGCGTGAAGCGCCCCTCGCCGCGGTCTCGCGCGCCGGAACGCCATGTTATGATCGGGGCGCGAGGATGCCAAGAAGACCCCGCGCGCTTCCTCGGAGACCGGGCCGCGATCCTCGACGTCAGCCGGGGGGGGCGAAGGCGGCGACCAGGGCGCGGGCGACGCGGAGGCCGTCGACCGCGGCGCTGACGATCCCGCCGGCGTAGCCGGCCCCCTCGCCGCAGGGGTAGAGCCCGACGGCGGCCGGGCTCTGCAACGTGGCGGGATCGCGGGGGATCCGAACCGGCGAACTGCCGCGCGACTCCGGGCCGGTCAGGGTGGCGTCGCGAAGGAACCGCCGGTCCATCCGGCGGTCCATCATCGGCAGTCCCTTCACGAGCGCCCGGACGACCCGCTCCGGCAAGAGCGGGCCCAGGTCCATCGGCCGGACCTCGCCGCGCATGTAGCTGGAGGCGACCGTCCCCCGGCTGGCGCGGCCGGCGAGGAAGTCGCGCGCCCACTGGATCGGCGCGGCGTGGGAACGGCCGCCGGCGATGTACGCGGCGCGCTCGTGGCGCTGCTGGAAGTGGACCCCGGCCAGCGGGTGGGAACTCGTTTCGGTCGGGTCGACGGTGACGACCAGGCCGCTGTTGGCGAAGGGGGAGTCGTGGCGGCTCTCGCTCATGCCGTTGGAGCACCAGTAGCCCGGTTCCGAGACGCTGGGCATGACGTAGCCGCCGGAACACATGCAAAACGTGAACAGGTCGCAATCCCCGGCGCGGACGTTCAGCGCGTAGTCGGCGGCGCCCAGCGCGGGGTGGCCCTTGCTGGCGCCGTGGCGGACCTGATCGATCTGCTCCTGGGGCTGTTCGACGCGGACGCCGAACTGGAACGGCTTGGCCACGATCGGCACGCGCCGGCGCAGGAGCATGTGGTAGACGTCGCGGGCGCTGTGGCCCATGGCGAGGATCGCGACGTCGGCCGGGACGTAGCCGGAGCTGGTCCCCAGGCCGCGGAGGCGGCCGTCGACGAGGTCGAGGTCCTCCACGCGGCAGGAGAAGCGGACCTCGCCGCCCATGGCCTCCAGCTTCTCGCGAAGGTTCTTGACGACCAGGGGGAGGCGGTTGGATCCCAGGTGGGGGCGGTGTTCGTAGAGGATGGAGGGCTTGGCCTTGCAGGTGGAGAGGATCTCAAGCACCTTTCGGACGTCGGGGCCGCCGCCGCGGGAGGTGAGCTTGCCGTCGCTGAACGTCCCCGCCCCCCCCTCGCCGAAGAGGTAGTTGCTTTCCGCGTCGACGGGTCCGCCGGCGTTGAACTTGCGGACGTCGGCGACGCGCTCCTTGACCCGACGCCCGCGCTCCAGGACCAGCGGGCGGTAGCCGTGTAGCGCGAGCATGTAGCCGGCGATCAGCCCGGCGGGCCCGGCGCCGATGACGACCGGGCGATGTTCCAGCCGGTTCGCTCCAGGCTCGGGCCAGAGAAAGCCCTGTTCCCGGAAGGGGCGGACGTCGGGGCCTCCCGCGGCCAGGGCGCGCGCGGCGTCCTCGGCGGGGAGTTCCAGTTCCAGGGCGTAGTTGAAGTGAAGGTCGTCGGCGCGGCGGGCGTCGAGCGACTTGCGGAGGATCCGGACCCGGGAGACCGCCTCCGCGCCCAGCCCGAGCCGCGCCGCGGCCAGTTCCGACAGCGCGGCCTCGGCGTCGTCGAGTTCCAACCGAAGATTGTTCAGCTTGACCGTCGTGTTCATGGGGCGGCGACCGGGCCGAAGCAGATCAGGGTGATGTCGTCGGCCTGGGGGTGGCCGAGGGAGTGTTGGCGGACGTCCTGGAGGATCGCCCGGCCGACGGCCTGGGGGCCGCCGGCGGTCTGGGCCAGGCGACGGAGCAACCGGCGGTCGTCGCGGCAGTCGTACAACTGGTCGCTGACGCTTCGGGCGTCGGGGACGCCGTCGGAGTGGACGACGACGACGTCGCCGGGCGCCAGGGTCGTGCGCGCCTGTTGGTATTCGGTCCCCGGCAGGATCCCCAGGGGGAAGCCGGCGATCTCCCCCCCCAGCTCCTCGACGCGGCCGTCGGCGCGGCGGATCAGGATCGGCAGGTGGCCGGCGGAGGCGAAGGTGAGCGTCCCGGTCGCGGCGTCCAGGACGCCGAGGCTCAACGTGATGAACTTCTCCTCGATGCCGGCGGCGAACAGGAGCGCGTTGAGTTCGCCGGCGGCGGCCGCGGGGGAGTTCTCGGTGAGGATGCAGTAGCGGGTATCGCCGGAGAACTTGGCCATCATCAAGGCGGCGGCCACCCCCTTGCCCGAGACGTCCCCGAGCGCCACGGCCAGGCGATCGGGCGACAGCGGCACGAAGTCGTAGTAGTCGCCGCCGACCTCGTAGGCCGGCTCGTAGTGGGCGAAGAACTCGTAGCCGGCGACGGTCGGGACCGATTGCGGCAGGAACCGCTTCTGGACCTGCTCGGCCAGCTTCAGGTCGCGGTCCAGCCGCTCGCGCTCCAGGAGCGACTCGTGGAGCCGGGCGTTCTGGATCGAGATCGCCGCCTGGCCGGCCATGGCGGTCAGGACGTCCAAATCCTCCTGGCGGAACTGCTTGCGGTCGCTGGTGTCCAGTTGGACGATCCCCACGGCCTCGCCGTCGGGGGTGACCATGGGCACGCACATCACCGAGCGGATCTTCAGGTCGGCGATCGAGGCGCTGGTGGGCAGGTCCTTGTCGGCGCCGGCGTCCTGGCTCAAGACGGCCTTCTTCTGGCCCAGGACGTGGTTGACCAGCGACCGGCTCATCTGCATCGGGGCCTCGTCGGCCGGGATCGTGGTGTTGAAGCTGATCCGGCCGCGGCCCTGGCGGATCTTGGTCGCCTTGCGGATCAGCCGCTTGGTCGTCGGGTCGACCAGGACCAGGAACAGCCGCTCGGCCTGGGGGAAGAGCTGGGCGAGGGACTCCAGCACCCTGGGGGCGACCTTGTCGATTTCCAGCTCGGTGGAGAGGTCGCGGGTGATCTCCAGCACGGCCCGGAGCTTGGCCTCGGGCTTGACCATGCTGGCGACCGCGGTGGAGCGGGAGGCGTCCAGGGTGTGCAGCGGCAGGACGTCCATGGTCTCGCCGTCGCCCACGATCTGGACCTCGCGGCCGCGGGGATCCTCGCCGGGCTCGGCGGCGTGGAAGACGAACTCGACGTCGCAGATGCTGATCCGGTCGCCGCTTGAGAGCTTGTGGTCGGCGCCGGGGGCCAGCTTGGCGTCGTTGACCTTGGTCATGTTGCGGGAGTTCAGGTCGGCGACGAAGAAGGCGTCGCCGCGGCGGTAGACCTCGGCGTGGCGGCGGCTGACGCCGTTGAGGCCCAGCACCACCTGGCACTGCTCCGGCGAGCGGCCGATGACCGTCCGCTCCCAGGCCAACTCGATGATCTGCCCGGCCGAATCGCCGTTGGCTCGCTTCAGGAACGCCATCCCGCCCGCCCTCCGTCAGCACGCCCGCCGATCCCGTCCCGACGCCGCGGCTCGACGCCTCGAACCGCTTGATAGCGTACCACGACCGCGGCCCGCCGTCATCGGACGGCGAGATCCGTTCTGAGGACTTGATTGCGCAAAAGCAACAGCCGGCCCCGCAGGGTCGCCAGGTCCGGCCGCTGGGCCGCGGTCCCGGTCGCCCCCGGCTGGTCGAGCGACCGCAGGCCGTCGGCGACGATCTCCACGCAAAAGTCGATCAACCCCGGCTCGGACAGCGGCCGGTCCCTCGACTCCAGGATCCGGCGGACCCGGCCGACGACCCCGTCGACGTCGCGCCGCAAAAGCGCCTCGCCGGCCTCCAGGACGTCGGCGAGCTGCTCGTCGCGGGTCTGCCGCTCCCGCCACGCCCGGACGTCGCCGGCCAACGCGGCGACCCGCTCGGCGTCGCGCTCGCGGTAGAGCGTCCGGCCGAGTTGGAGGTACGCCGGCGAGATCCACTCGCGCGATTCCGGGAAGTATCCCGGCACCGCCAGCCAGGCGGCGGCCAGCCGTCGCGGCGGCGCCGCCAGCCAGGCGTGGCGGTACTGCGCCTCGGCCGACTCCCGCCTGGGGGTCGACTCCCATCGCGGCCCCAGGCCCAACGCCGGCGCCGTCGCCGCCGCGACCGCCCCCCGCTCCGACGCCAGTTCGGCCGACCGCGCCCGCCATCCCGCCGCGGCCCCCGCGACCGCCGCGACGACCGCCAGGGCGGCCAGGTTCCGCGGCCGGAACCACCCCCCGGACTCGCCCCCCAGCGCTCCGAGCAGGAGGGCCGGATCGAACCCGAGCCCCCGCGACGCCCGCGCCGGCTCGACCGCCGCGGGGGTCTCCGCCGCCGCGGCGACCTCCTCGACCGCGACGATCGACGCCGCCGTCGTCGCTCCCACCGCCGTCGTCGCGACCGTCGACGACTGGCCGCGGATCCGACCCAGGTCGACCAGCATCTCCGCCGCCGACTGGTAGCGGTCGTCGGGCTTCTTCGCCAGCAGCTTCAGGACCAGTAGATCCAGTTCGGGAGGCGCGTCGGGCCGACGCGCCCGCATCGGCACCGGCTGCTCCCGAATGTGCTTCATCGCCGTCGCCAACGCCGACTCGGCCCGGAACGGCGGCTCCCCCACGATCATGTGGTAGTACGTCACCCCCAGCGAATACAAATCGCTGCGAGGATCCAGCGCCTTCCCCTGCGCCTGCTCCGGGCTCATGTACAGGGGCGTCCCCATCGTCGTCCCCTGCTGGGTGACGTGGAGCCGATCCGCCTCCATGTCGCGGCACAGCCCGAAGTCCGCCACCTTGATCCGACCCTTGCGGGTGAGAAGCAGGTTCTCCGGCTTGAGGTCGCGATGGATCAACCCCATCTCCCCCGCCGCCCCCACCGCCGAGGCCGATTGCCTCATGATCGAATACGCCAACGGCAGATCCAACGACCCCTTGCGAATCAGGTACTCCCGCAGGTTGGTCCCCTCGACGTACTCCATCGCGATGTAATGGACGCCGTCCGCCTCCCCCAGCGCGTACACCTGCACGATGTTGGGGTGGTTGAGCTTGGCGACCGCCGTCGCCTCGATCGAGAACCGGCTTAGGTAGGCGGGTCGTGACGTCAGTTCCGGCAGCAGGACCTTGAGCGCGACGGGGCGCTTGAGGCTGATCTGTTCGGCGAGGTAGACCGCGCCCATGCCGCCGCGGCCGAGCAGGCGGTCGATGCGGAAGTCTCCCAGCGTCATGCCGGAAAGGTCCGCGGGCGCGACCCTGGCGGGCCCGGACGGCGACCAGTCGCCGGTGCGTTCGTTCTCGGCCTGGGGGGGAGGTTCGGATCCCATCGCGTCGCGTCGTCCGTGGTCTTTCGGATCGTCGCGACGAGCCGTCGCGACCGTGGATGCGCTCACGTCCAGCTTAAAGCGGACGGCGCGGCGGCGGAAGACGAACCCGCGGCGGCCCGTCCTCGCCCCCGTAACATGGTACGTCGCGCCCAATGCCGATTTACGCCCGTCGTCGCGGGAGGTTCGCGCGTCGGCCCCGCCGTCTTCCTCGTTCGGTCGAAAAACCGTCGTCCGTCGCGTTGCCGGTGGGCGTCTTGAAAGTTGGTGGAATTTTTGTCCAGATGGAGGGTGACCGCG
>CALCIB010000329.1 GCA_937907525.1 uncultured Planctomycetales bacterium
TCGTGACGACTTCTGAAAAAGTGTCGGGTCGTCAGCCCGCCGGGAGAGGGGACATCGTCTCCTTCCCCATCCTTCCCGGATTCCGAGTCGGAACGTTGTGACCATACCTATGCCCACAAGGGGAGAAGGGGGGATGGCGCTCGTGATCGCCGCGCGCGTGGCTCGCGCCGAAGGGTCTCGGCCGGGGCGTATCCGGCCACCGTCGTCCGAGATGTCAAAGAACGCCCCTCGGAGACATGATCCGCGGGATCGACGCCGGGATTTCAGGAATCCGGAGGAAATCTCGCGATCCGGCCCGTCGATCGGAGCGCGGTCGGCCGGGGGCGGCGCCTTTCCCGGCGCGTCGAGGGGGGAGTACCATCGGACGATCGCGACCCGTCCCTTCCGCGGAGAAGCCGACCATGATTCGAGTTTCGCGCGTCGCCGCGTCCGTCCTCCTTCTGGGAGCATTCGCCGTCCCGATGAAAGCCGACGAGCCCGCCAAGACGTATTCGTATCCCGACGCCCCCAAATCGGACACGGTCGACGTCTACCACGGCGTGAAGGTGGCCGATCCCTACCGGCCGTTGGAAGACCCCGACTCCGACGTCACCCGCGCCTGGGTCGAGGCCGAGAACCAGATCACGGGCGCGTTCCTGGAGTCGATCCCCCAGCGCGACGCCATCCGCGCGCGCCTCACCGAGCTTTGGGACTACGAGAAGTTCGGCGTCCCCCGCGGCAAGGGGGGCCGCTACTTCTACGCCCGCAACGCCGGGCTGCAAAACCAGGCGGTCCTCTACACTCAAGAATCGCTCGACGGCGAGCCGCGGGAACTGCTGGACCCCAACGCGCTCTCGGCCGACGGCACCGTCGCCCTGGCCGGGACCGTCGCCAGCGACGACGGCGCGAAGCTGGCTTACGGGATCGCCGAGGCCGGCTCGGACTGGAACGTCTGGAAGGTCCGCGACGTGACGACCGGCAAGGACCTGGACGACCGCATCGAGTGGGTCAAGTTCTCCTCCGCCGAGTGGACGCCCGACGACTCCGCCTTCTTCTACGGCCGCTTCCCCGAGCCCGAGCCGGGCCAGGACCTCAAGGGCGCCAACTACTTCCAGAAGGTCTACCTGCATAAGCTGGGGACGCCCCAGGCCGACGACACGCTGATCTGGGAAGACCCCGAGCACAAGGAATGGGAGGCGACCCCCACCGTCACCGACGACGGCGCGTACCTGGTGCTGACGCTCCACAAGGGGACCGACGCCAAGTACCGCGTCCTCTTCCGACCCTTCAACGAACACGACGCCGAGCCCGTCCACCTCGTCGGCGACTTCGACGCCGAGTACGAGTTCCTCGACAACGACGGTCCCGTCTTCTGGTTCAAGACCAACAAGAACGCCGAGCGCGGAAAGGTCGTGGCGATCGACACCCGCGACCCCAGGCCCGAGAAATGGGTCGAGCTGATCCCCGAGGCGACCGAGACCCTGGAGAGCGTGGACGTCGTCGGCGACCGCTTCATCGCCTCCTACCTGAAGGACGCCCACGCCGTCGTCCGGGTCTTCGACCTGAAGGGGAACCACGAGCGCGACGTCGACCTGCCGGGCCTGGGGACGGCCTCGGGCTTCGCCGGCAAGCGGACGGACAAGGAGACGTTCTACTCGTTCACGTCGTACACCACGCCGTCGACCGTCTACCGCTACGACGTCGAGGCCGGCCGTAGCTCCGTTTGGCGCGCCCCCGCGCTCAAGTTCGACCCGTCCGGCTACGAGACCGTCCAGGTCTTCTACCAGAGCAAGGACGGGACGAGGATTCCCATGTTCATCACCTCGAAAAAGGGCCTGAAGAAGACCGGCGACAACCCGACGCTTCTCTACGGCTACGGCGGGTTCAACATCCCGCTGACGCCGGGGTTCAGCCCGTCGGTGTTGACGTGGCTGGAGATGGGGGGCGCGTACGCCGTGGCCAACCTCCGCGGCGGGGGCGAGTACGGCGAACGCTGGCACCAGGCCGGCACCCGGACCCGCAAGCAGAACGTCTTCGACGACTTCATCGCCGCGGCCGAATGGCTGATCGCCGAGAACTACACCCGCACGGAAAAGCTGGCGATCACCGGCCGGTCCAACGGCGGACTTTTGATCGGCGCCTGCATGACCCAGCGCCCGGACCTCTTCGGCGCGTGCGTGCCGGGGGTGGGGGTTTTGGACATGCTTCGATTCCACAAGTTCACGATCGGCTGGGCGTGGATCGACGACTACGGCTCGTCCGACGACCCCGAGGAGTTCAAGGCCCTTTACGCCTACAGCCCCTTGCACAACGTCAAGCCGGGGACGTGCTACCCGCCGACGATGGTCATCACCGCCGACCACGACGACCGCGTCGTCCCCGCGCACAGCTTCAAGCTCGCCGCGACCCTCCAGGCCGCGCAAGGCTGCGACAACCCGATCCTGATTCGGATCGAGACCAAGGCCGGCCACGGCGCCGGCAAGCCCACCGCCAAGATCATCGAGGAGGCCGCCGACCAGTGGGCGTTTCTCGTCAAGACCCTGAACGTCGAACCCAAACCGTGACCGAAAAGCGGCCGGGCCGATTCCAACGCGCTTGGCGCAAGGTCCTGGTCGCGGCGATGGTCCTGGCCGTCGTCGCGCCCTTCTGGTTGGTCTATCGAATGGGGACGCGGCGGTCGGCGGCGATCGCCGCGGCGGGGCGGGACGATCCGAACTGGCGGCTCGACGACCTGCTGGCGCATCGCGAGGCCGTCGCCGACGCCGACAACGGCGCGATCCCCGTCGCCGAGGCGGCGGCGAAACTCCCCGACCCCTGGCCGCCGGCGCCGACTCCCCAGCAAGCGGCCGGGGGACTCGCGTTGCAAGAGGCGTTCGATCGCGCGACCAAGGCCGAGGGGCCGGAACGGCCCGACGACGAAACGCTCGCCGTCCTCCGCGCGGAGTTGGCCGCCCGCGGCGACGCTTTGGCCGTCGCCCGCGAGGTCGCGCGCTTCGCCCGGGGGCGGAGCGAACTCGTCGTCCCCCCGAACGTTCTTGAAACCAAGTACGAGGCGGCGCACGCCGCGCGCCGCGTCGCGCGGTTGCTCCAGGCCGACGCGATCGTCGCCGCTTGCGACGGTCGGCCCGACGACGCCCTCGCCTCCTGTCGCGCGATGCTCGGCGTCGGCCGCGCCATCGGCGACCAGCCGGGGCTGATCCCCCAACTCGTCCGAGGGGCCGTCGACCGCTCGGCGGTCCATACGATCCTCGCGACGCTGGCGTGGGGCGAGCCCTCCGCCGACGCGCTCGCGAAGGCGCAACGCGACGTCCTGGCCGCCCTCGCCGCGCCGATCGAGCGCTACGCCCTTCGCGGCGAGCGGGCGCTGTCGTTCGCGATGTTCGAGCGGGCCACGGCCGACCCGAACGTGTTCAGAGGCGAGAAGGACGACGGCGAGCCCGTCTCCCGCATCCTGCTCCCGATCTGGGCGCCGTTCATGGCCTGGCAGCAAGTGTTGGTGTTGGAGTCGTCGAACGAGTTAGCGGCGATCGTCGAGCGGCCGACGCCCGAATGGCTCGCGGTCGTCGAGGCGTGGCGGGCGCGCATGAAGGCCCGCGAGGCGTCGCGCGTCGGCCGGATCACCGGCCTGTTCGCCCTCCTGCTCGCGCCGACGTCCGACTCCGCGTTCGACGCCTGGATGAGCCGCCGCGCGTACCTCGGCGCCGCCGCGGTCCTCCTCGCCGCCGAACGCCAGCGGCTGGCGACGGGGGAATGGCCGGCGACGGTCGCGGAGATCGACTCCGAGATCCTGCCGGATCCGCCTCGCGATCCCTACACCGGCGGGCCCTTCCGCATGCGCCTCGCCGACGGCCGCTTGCGGGTCTATTCGCTGGGGACGAACCTCAAGGACGAGGGCGGGGACTACGATCTCAAAGCCTGGCGGGATAAAATCGGCAGGGACGACGTCGGCGCATGCGCCTTCGCCCCCGAGCTTCGAGGTCGACCGGCCGTCGCGAACGATCCCGACGACCCCGAACGATGATCGACCGGGCTTTACTATCGACGCCCTGGAACGTAATCTATACCCGAAGGTGCGGATTTCAGGTTCGAACATCCCGCGACGAGATCCGGGGTGGCTCTTGGGGCCGGCGGAAGTCCGGCGGGGCCGCTCGGCGGCGGTCTCTCGCGAGCAAAGGATCCGACGGCGAGCGTCGGGCGAATCCCATGGCGCTGATCCCTCTCCCCGTCTTCGACGCCCCCCCGGCCGACGGCGCCGGCTTCACGGCCGAGACGATGATCCCGGACCTGCTCAAGAAACGTCCGGAGGCCAGGGCGGTCCTCGACCGCTACGGGCTTCGGGGGTGCGGCGGGCCCGACGGGCCGTATGAGACCCTGGGGTATTACGCGAGGGCCCACGGCGTCGACTGGGACCAGCTCTCCCGCGAGCTGGCCGAGGCGCTGGGCGGCAAGGTGGTCATGGGGGCCTCGCGCGACGAGACGACCCTGATGGCCGACACGATCTACCGCCGCTTCTTCATGGCGGGCATCGCGATCGTGCTGACCGCGGGCGCCTCGTGGGGCGCGTGGCTGCTCTGGCGGATCGGCCTGGGGCATTCGTTCAAGGCGGCCTCGATCCAGACGATCAACGCGCACGGCGTGGCCCAGATCTCCGGCTGGATGGGCCTGTTCATCATGGGCTTCGCCTGCCAGGCGTTCCCCCGGATCTGGCACACCAGTCTGGCCGCGCCCCGACTCGCCGGGACGGTCTTCCTGGCGATGGTGGTCGGCGTGCTGACGCAAGCGGCGGGGATGATCATGCCCCAGGGGTCGAGCGTCGGCTTGTCGCTGGCGATGCTCGGCGCGGGGTTGCAGGTGATCGCGGTGACGATCTTCGCCGGCCAGATCGTGGCGACCTATCGCGGCTCCCACGCGAGGTTCGAGCCTTACGTCGCCTTCATCATGGCGGGGCTGGGCTGGTTCCTCGCGT
This sequence comes from uncultured Planctomycetales bacterium, assembly GCA_937907525.1. GTDB lineage: Bacteria > Planctomycetota > Planctomycetia > Isosphaerales > Isosphaeraceae > Paludisphaera. The sequence goes on from CALCIB010000329.1 coordinate 4,946, forward strand.
CGGTCGTGATGAGCGGTTGGCACACCTGGACGACCATGACCGCGGCCGACGAGGCGACCCAGGTCTGGTACATCTCGACGTATCAATTCCCGTTGCGCGACCTTCAGATCCACGGGCTGGCGCTGTTCATGATCCTGGGGGTCTCGTCGCGGTTCGTGCCGGCGCTCTTCGGCACGGCCAAGATCGAGGACCGTCGGGCGTGGACGGCGTTCGGGATCCTGCTCGCGGCGGTGCTGCTGGAGGTGGGGATCTTCATCGCCTACCGTTGGACGGAGAACCACGTCCTGGCGGCGTTCCTGATGGTCCCCTGGATCCTGCTGGCCGTCGGCTCGGCGATGATCGTGCTGCCGTGGAAGCCCTGGCGACCGTTCCCGGAGACGGAGCGGGTGACGAAGTTCGTCCGGACGGCCTACGGCTGGCTGGCGATCTCGCTGACGATGCTGCTGCTGTTGCCGGTGTACTCGGTGATTCTCAAGGCGGTCCACGACGTCCCGTTCAGCCACGCCTACTACGGGGCGATCCGCCACGCGATCACGGTGGGCTTCGTCAGCCAGATGATCATGGGCTTCGCCGCCAAGGTGGTGCCGACGCTCAACGGCGTCGACCCGCGGAGGCTGACGAAGCTGTGGGGGCCTTACGTCCTGATCAACCTCGGCTGCGCCTGGCGGGTGTCGACGCAGACGCTGACCGACTGGTTCCCCTGGGCCTTCACGCTCGTCGGCGTCAGCGGGATGCTTGAGGTGACGGCCCTGGCGTGGTGGGGAGGCGGGCTGGTCTGGCTGATGGCCCGGGGCCTCGCCGCCGACGACCTGGCCGGCCCCGCCCCCGAGTCGATCCGCGGCGAGCACCATCCGGCCGACGTGCTGGACTGGTTCCCCGAGACCGCCGCGGTCTTCAGCCGCTTCGGCCTCGACGGTCTCCAAAACCCGATCCTCCGCCGAACGTTGGGCCGTCGCACGACGCTGGCGCAAGCGGCCCGCATGAAGGGGATCGAACTCGACGCGCTGACCGGGGCCCTGAACGCGGCCAGACGTTGAGAGTCCGCCGCATAAGGGCGTCGCGACCGGCAAAACGGCCTTCCCCCCTCGCGGGGGAAGGTGGCCCGAAGGGCCGGATGAGGGGGGCGAGCGGGAAAGCCATCGGGATCAAGCGTCCGCAGGCCGGGCCTCCGTGAACGCCAACAGCGTCCTTGCTTGTCATCCCCCTCATCTGACCGCTTCGCGGTCTGTCTTCCCCCGCGAGG
>CALCIB010000330.1 GCA_937907525.1 uncultured Planctomycetales bacterium
CCGGCTTGCGTGAGAGTCGCATGCGGGATCCGATAAGTGTCGGGTCGTCAGCCCGTCGGGAGAGGGGACGGAATAGGCGGTTCGGACTGCGCGGTGATTGCCCACGCACCCTGAATTCCCACTCGAAAAACGGGAGCGAGCCCAACGTGTCCAACGACGGCGACGAAACGAAGCGGCGGGATTGGAGGCGCGTCCCGGCGCGCGTGGTGGTCATAGGCGCGGGGTTCGCGGGGCTGGCGGCGGTGAAGGGGCTTCGCAAGGCCCGCGCCGGCGTCACGGTGATCGACCGCAAGAATCATCACCTGTTCCAACCCTTGCTCTACCAGGTGGCGACCGCGGCGTTGAACCCCGCCGACATCGCCGCGCCGATCCGCCGGATCGTGCGGGGGCGGAGGAACGTGGAGGTCCTGCTGGCGGACGTCGTGGGGATCGACCCGGCGCGGAAGCTCGTCACGCTGGCCGACGGCGAGGTGGAATACGACCACCTGGTGCTCGCCGCCGGGGCGACGCATTCGTACTTCGGCCACCCGGAATGGGAGGAGTTCGCGCCCGGGCTCAAGTCGATCGAGGACGCGCTCGCGATTCGCCGCCGGATGCTGCTGGCGTTCGAGATCGCCGAGCGCGAGCGCGACGAGGAGGCGCGTCGCGAGTGGCTGACGTTCGTGGTCGTCGGCGGCGGTCCCACGGGGGTCGAGCTGGCCGGGACCCTCCGCGACGTCGCCCGGATGACGTTGGCCAGGGACTTCACCCACATCGACCCCGCGACGGCCCGGGTGGTCCTGGTCGAGGGCGCCCCTCGAATCCTGACGGCCTACGAGCCCGAATCGTCCGAAAGCGCCCGCCGCCAGTTGGAGGCGCGGGGCGTGGAGGTTCGGACGGATCAACGGGTGACTCGGATCGACGCCGGGGGCGTCATGATCGGCGACGAGCGGATCCCGGCGCGGACGGTCCTGTGGGCCGCCGGGGTGGCGGCCTCGCCGCTGGGACGGATGCTGGGCGTCCCGCTCGACCGCGCCGGCAGGGTCGTGGTCGAGCCCGACCTGACCGTCCCCGGCCATCCCGAGATCCACGTCGTCGGCGACCTGGCGCGCGTCGAGCAAGACGGCGGCATCGTCCCCGGCGTCGCCCCGGCCGCGACCCAGATGGGCCGCCACGCCGCCAGGAACATCCTCCGGGCGATGGACTGGGAGCCCTCGCTACCGTTCCGTTACGTCGACAAGGGCTCGATGGCGACCATCGGCCGAGGCGCGGCCGTCGCCCAGATCGGCCCGTGGAGGCTGTCCGGCTTCCTCGCCTGGGCCATGTGGTTGTTCGTTCATATCTTCTTCCTGATCGGCTTCCGCAACCGCTTGCTGGTGATGATCCAGTGGGCCTGGTCGTACTTCAGCTACGACCGCGGCGCCCGGCTCATCACCGGCCGCGCCGAGGGCCCCCTGACCGGCGGACTGACCGACGAACGACTCCCCGCGACCCACGAGCCCGAGTCGACCCGCTGCTGAGGGCCCGCCCCGGCGCGCCGGCCCCGTCACTCGATCGCCGCGACGGCCTCGATCGGCCGGAGCAACTCGTCGGCGTGGGTGACGCGGTTGCGGCCCTGGCGCTTCGAGTGGTACAAGGCCAGGTCGGCCGACTCGATCAACAGCAGCGACACGGCGGCGGATTCCTTCTCCCGGCTGGGGATCGTGGCCACGCCGAAGCTGGCCGTGATCGTCTGGACCGGCCAGGGGCGGTCCTCAAGGCCGCGGCGGACGCGCTCGGCCATCGCGGTGGCGCCGTCGCGGTCGGTGCCGGGCAGGAGGATCGCGAACTCCTCGCCGCCGAACCGCGCCACCACGTCGTGGTCGCGGGTGGCGCCCTGAAGCGCCGCGGCGACGTCGCGCAGGGCCTCGTCGCCCGTGGCGTGGCCGTGGGCGTCGTTGATCGCCTTGAAGTGGTCGACGTCCAACAGCACCAGCGACAGCGGCAGCCCGTGCCGCAAGGCGAACGCCGCCGAGAGGTTCAACGAGTCCAGCAGGAAGCGACGGTTCCAAAGGCCGGTCAGCGCGTCCATCGACGCCGCCCGCCGCAACCGCCGCAGGTCGCCCTCCAGGCTCGCGCGATCCGTCCGCAAGGCGTCGATGGCCGCATACGCCTCCGCCAGACGCAGGCGAAGCTCATGCACTTCCCGGAGCAGGACGGGGGGCGCGTCGGCGCTCGTCTCGCGAGGCGGATCGACTGAAAGCATGGGACCTTCCCGTGGGCCGCGGCATCGACGGAGACGCGACCCGTCGCGCCGCCCGTTACGGGAATCCTAGGCCGGGAAACCGTCGCGACCAGCATTCGGGGCCCATGACTCGATGCGCGTCGCCTTTCGGCATCGCCGCGCGCGTCCGCGTCAACTGCTGGCGCTTCGGTAGGCGCGCAGGGCGTACTGGAAGAATCGCCTGCTGACCCAGAGCGACCCCGCGGCGACCGCCACCGTCCAGGCGATCATCCCCGGATCGAACACCCGGACCATCACCTCCGCCGGCACGTTGGAGACCAACAGGATCGGCACCACGAACGTGAAGAACCGCCCCAGGGCCTCCGTCCCCCTCCCCTCGAAGATCCCCCGCGGGTAGCGGGCGAGGCTGGAGAAAAGCCACCACATCTCCATCAAGCTCTGGTTGCGGACCATCCAGACCGACACCGACGTCAGCATCATCATGAAGCTATAGGCGATCGCCACCCCGCAGGCGAACGTCACCGCGAACGCCGCGACCCGCCCCGCGTCGAACTCCCAGCCCTTCTGGACCAGCGCCACGACCATCAACGCCGCCCCCATCAGGAGGTTCGGCGCCGTCCCCCAGTCCATCTTCCGGCACGAGACCAGGAACTGCTCGTCGATCGGCTTGAGCAACAGGAAGTCCAGGTCGCCGGTGCGGACCAGCTCCGCGAACTCGTTGCAGTTGTCCAGGAACAACGTCTCGATCAGCCCGTTGATCGCGAAGAAGCAGCCGACGAAGAAGAAGTAGTCCGGCTCGCTCCAGCCGGCGATCGTCGTCGTCTTGGCGAACACCGTCTTGTAGAAGGCGACCAGGATCGCCATCCAGAGCAATTCCACCGAGACCTTCACCAGGAAGTTACCGCGAAAGGCCATCTCCCGCGCCAGCGTGTACCGCGCCAGCCCCCCGAACATCCGCGCGTATCGAGCGACTCCCGCGACCATGAGTCAGCCTCCAAAGGCGCTGTAGCGCTTCAGGCCCGTCCGGTAGAGCGTCCGCGCCAGCACCGCGAAGGCGACCGCCCAGAACAACTCCAGCCCCAGGTGGAACGCAAGCTCCGCCCCCCGGATCTTCCCCTGGAAGACGACCGCCGGGAAGTACGCCATGTACTGGAACGGCAGCAGCTTAAGCAAGGTCGACCAGGGCTGGGGGAGCAGGTCCAGGGGGAGCATGTGGCCGGAGATGAAGAAGTTGAGCGTCATCACGATGTAGAGGACCGACGTCACCTCCAGGAACCAGAACCCCACCATCCCCACGCTGGCCTCGAAGTAGAACCCCACCACGAACGCCAGGATCAGCGAGACCGCGTAGGCGAGCATCTGCAAGCCGTCGGGGAAGCCGTCGAAGTAGCCGCGGCAGAGGTAGAAAAGCGCCGCGTAGGGGAGGAACGACATCGAGACGTAGGCCACCTTGTGCGCCACCCGCGAGGCGAACAGGAACCCCAGGAGGTCCAGGGGCTGGATCAGGTAGCGTTTCAGAGTCCCCTCGCGGACCTCCTGGGCGATCCCGGCGGCCAGCTTGGGCATGCTGGAGAACATCCGGCTGATGTTCGTTAAAAGCAAGTACGCGATCATCTCGCGATACTTGAATCCGCCCAGCTCCCCCTGGCCGGACCCCTGGTAGATCGCCCGCCAAAGCAGGATCGTGGTGACGATCGGCAGGAAGCGCAGGACCGTGCCGATGAGGAAGTCGCCGCGGTAGGTCATGCGCTCGATCAGCGCGACCCGGAAGATCCGGGCGTACTTCACGAGCGCGTGCAAGGATCCCGGAGGGGGCGGGGCGAGCGTGAAGGCGACGTCGGGGGGCGTCATGGGCGGGTCGAGTCTCCTTGATCTTTCGACGCGGATTCAGCCGGGACGACGCGCGCCGTCCCCTCTCCCGCCGGGAGAGGGTGGCCCGAAGGGCCGGGTGAGGGTCGTCGCGCTTCGCGGACGCCGACGGCCGCGCCAGACGCGCGCCGACGCTCCTTCCGAAGCGCCGCGACCCTCACCCGCCGCTGGCGCGGCCACCCTCTCCCGGCGGGCTGACGACCCGACACTTTTTCGGAGGCCGCGGCGATCATCGCCTTCTCCCCTTGAGGGAGAAGGCCGTTAAGCGCCGGCTTGCGTGAGAGTCGCA
>CALCIB010000331.1 GCA_937907525.1 uncultured Planctomycetales bacterium
GCGTCGAGACGGCGATCGGCTTGCCGCGGCCGAGCTTGTAGAACTCGCCGCCGCGGTCGTCCATCTTGGGGTCGTCGGCCTTGTTCATCACCAGGACGACGGGCGTCTTGAGGTAGCGAAGGCGCTGGGCGACCTCCTCGTCGAGCGGCATCAACTCCTCGCGGATGTCGACCACGAAGAGGATCAGGTCGGCCTCGTTCATCGCCGTGTCGATCTGGCGCTCGACGTCCTGGTCGAGGTCGTCGCGGTCGACGATCCCGACCCCGCCGGTGTCGATCAGCTCGAAGAACCGGGGGTCGGCGTCGTCCTCGCCGAGTTGCACCAACGTCGCGATCCGGTCGCGGGTGACGCCGGCGACGTCGTCGACGATGGCGATCCGACGTCCGGCCAGCCAGTTGAACAGCGACGACTTGCCGACGTTGGGCCGGCCCACGATCACGACCTTGGGCAGCGCCATGGCGCGAAACTCCCCGCGGTGAACCGATACGATCGACGATCCGGCGCCCGACCCCGGTGCGGGGCCCCGAGCGGAATCCCATCCGCCCCGGACGCGCGCCGTCCGGCTCGCCCGATTCACGCCGCGAACCCCGGTCGCGCACGCTCTTGCGGCGACGTCGCCATTATATGACGATCGCGGCCCGTTCGGCAATCGCCGCGGCGCGGTCAGTTCAGGGGCGCGGGGGGGACGGTGGCGGCGGCCAGGGAGTCGTAAAGGCCCAGCAGGAACTCGTGGAAGTTCTCGGCGACGCCGGGGGTGGACTCGGCGCGGACCTCCTGGAGGGCGGGGCGGCCGTAGTCCAGAAGCTTCTGGCGGGCCTCCGCGGCCAGGGGGATCGGCGCGACGCCGCGGGCGTCGACCTCGGAGCGGACCGCGGCGACGGCCTGGTCGGACGTGTCGCGCTTGGTCTGGAGTTCCCCGGCGACGGGCGCGTCGGCCGGCCAGACCAGGATCCCCGCGGCGTTGAAGAAACTCGAAAGCGGCGCGGCGGGCGGCTTGGCCGGCCGGGCCTCCGCGGGCTTGGGCTCGGCTCGGCGCGGGGCCGGCTCCGACGGCGGGGCCGCGCCCAGCGAGCGGTTCGCAAGCGCGACGGCGCCGCGACTCCCCGCGGCGGGTCCGCGCGCGTCTTGCTGCTGGACCAGGCCGTTGTCGCGCAGTCGGTTGATATACGAGTTGGGGTTGTTGGCGTAGACGTTGTTCGAGGGGGGTCGGCCGGCCCTCGCGGCGTTCTGAAGCGCGAAGGCGTTGACCGTGTCCGTCGGCGAGGGGACCCACGGCATCGCGATCCCCCCCCAGCCCCAGCCGAACCCCTGGGCGCGGGCCGTCGATTGCCCGACCGTCGCGGTCAGGCCGAGTGCGAGGACGAAGGCGAACGGGCGGATCTTCATGGCGACGGTCGCTCGGGTCGATGGGGACGGACGACGGCGCGGGCCCCATTTTAGGATGACCCGCGAGCCGCTGGGAAGCGGGCGCCGATCGGTTCGGTTCAATCGAGTTCGACGACCACCGAGTCGATCGTCCCCTTGAACGGATTGGGCGATCCGTAGGGCCCCACGGCGCCGGCGGCGTCGCGGCCGACTTGCAGGCCGTCGATCGGCTGGCGGGGGACGGGCTCGCCCGCGACGGGCTCGGACGCCTCGCCGTCGACCTCCAGGGTCAGCCGGCCGTCGGCGGCCAGCCGCGCCACGATCGCGTGCTTTCCGGGCGCGAGCGTCGGGCCGACGATTCGCGCCGCGCCGGCCTTGCCGCCTTCGCGACGGACCAGGAAGACGGGTTTGGCGTCGGCGACGAAGAGCGTGAAGCCCACGGACGACCCTCCCTGGGCGACCACGACGCCGTCGGGCCTGTTCGCGCGGGTGGTCACGTCGGCGGTGATCGTGAACGGTCGCTTGGCGATCTCCGGCGCGTCGGATCCGCGAAGGTCGGCGCCGGACTTCAACTCGAACCGGCGTTCCCGGCTGGGCTTCGGCGCGCGCCGTTGGCTCCAGGCGCCCAGGGGGAGGACGTCGGCCCTGGCGGCGTAGGCGTCCCAGGCGGCGGCCATCTCCCGGACGCGGTCGGGGTGGTCGGCGGCCAGGTCGTGAAGCTCGGAGCGGTCCTCGCCCATGTCGTACAGCTCCCAGGGCTGGTTCTCCTTGGCGACGAGCTTCCAGTCCCCCTGGCGGACGGCGCGGTTCCCCTCGTGCTCCCAGAAGATCGGGTTGGGGCGATCCAGGGGGAGGCCGTCGAGGGCCGGGCGGAGGCTGACCCCCTCGCGGGGCTTGATCGGTCGGCCGTCGACCTCCGTCGGGTAGGACGCGCCGGCCAGGTCGACGCAGGTGGCCATCAGGTCGATCAGGTGTCCCGGCTGGGGCTCCAGCGCGCCCTTGCGCTCGGGCTTGATTCCGGCGGGCCAGTGGGCGATCAGGGGGGTGGCGATGCCGCCCTCGTGGACCCAGTGCTTGTACTCGCGGAACGGGGTGTCGCTGACGTTGGCCCAGCCCCGGCCGTAGGCGACGAAGGTGTCCGCGGGGCCCGGCATCACGCCGGGGCCGGTGCGGACCTGGCGGCCGTCGCGGGTCTGGATCGGCCGCGTGCCCCCGCGTTGCAGATCGTCGGGGCCTAGCGGCTTGAGCCCCTCGACCGGGGGCCGGGCGTCGTTCCGGCCCACCTCCTCGGCGCAGGCGCCGTTGTCCTGGAGGAACAGGACCAGGGTGTCGTCGAGCGCGCCGGCCTCCTTGAGGCCCGCGACGATCCGGCCGACGCCGGCGTCCATCTTCTCGACCATGGCCGAGTAGACCTCCTTGCAGCGGGCCTCGCGGGCCTTGTCGGCGACGGCGTCCCAGTCGTCGGAGGCGGGGGAGAGTTCGGCGTCGGCGGGGAGCAGGCCCAGATCCTTCATCTTCCGGAAGCGGGCGGCGCGGACGGGGGCGTAGCCGGAGTCGTACTTCCCCTCGTACCTGGCGACGTCGGCCTCCGGGGCGTGCATCGGCCAGTGGGCGGCGGTGAAGGCGACGTAGAGGAAGAACGGCCGGTCGGGCGATTCGGCCCGGTGCTCGCCGAGGAACTTGACGGCGTTGTCGGCGATGGCGTCGGTGTAGTAGAACGACTTCGGCCTGTACTCGGGGTCGTTCTCGGGGGTGATGAGGGTCTCGCCGCGGCAGAGGCCGGTGGGGTCGTAGTAACTGCCGCCGCCGTCGATGGTGCCGTAGAACTTCTCGAAGCCGCGGCCCAGCGGCCAGGTGGCGCGGTCGCCGTTGGGGCCGGTGAACCGCGAGACGTGCCACTTGCCGGCCATGTACGTCCGATAGCCGGCCGGGCGCAGGACCTCGGCGATGGTGACCGAGTTCCGGTTCAAGACGCCGCGGTAGCCGTCGTACCCTTGGTCGTTCATCATGTGGCCGATCCCGGCCTGATGGGGGTACAGCCCGGTCAGGAGCGAGGCCCTCGTGGGGCAGCAGCGGGCGGTGTTGTAGAACTGGGTGAACCGGACGCCCTCGGCCGCCAGGGCGTCGAGGTTGGGCGTCGGCGTCTCGCCGCCGTAGCAGCCGATGTCCGAGTACCCCATGTCGTCGGTCATGATCAGCACGATGTTCGGCCGTCGCGCCTCCGCCGCCGGGGTCGAGGCCGTCGCCGCCAACATCGTCAACATGGCCGCCCAAATCGAGACCCGCATGCCGCCCTCCCGCGTTTCGCGCCGATCGTCGTCGAGTCGACCGGATCCTACCGCTCCGGCGGTCGTCGCGACAGGACCGAGCGGGGAATCGCCGGCCGCCGGGCCGCGGTCAGCCGCCGGGCCTCCGGGTCGAATCGACGTAGCTCCAACGCCGGCCGGGACCGACGCGAAGGATCCGCGAATGCGGCGTCAGGAGTTCCCAATCGGCGATCTCGACGCCGGTCGGCTCGTCGGATGCGTCGGGCGGTTCATCGGGGTCGAATCGAGGATCGATCAACACCACCGACTGATCCGAAAACTTCAACATGACGGCGAAGCCGTCATTTCGAGGGGTCACCGCCACATCGACGACGTAAGCCTCGGGGGTGATGATGCGGGACGTTTCGATCGTCGCGATTTCAACGCGGGACGTGGTCGCCCCCTCGACCTGGACGTCGTCGCTGGCCGCCCCCAGCCGCGTCGCCCCGCCGACGACCACCCAGGACGACGCGCGGGCCCCCAGGACGTAGGCGCCGCGGGAACGCCCCCGGAGGCGAGGCGAGGTAAACGGGATCGGCTCGCCAAGGTTGAGCCGCAACTCGTCGCCGTAGCTCACCAGAAACGACAGGAACCGCTGCCCTTGGAGCTGGGTCAGGACCGACAAGAGATCGTCCGCGTCGCTCGACTCGAAACGGACCTCCGCGTAATCGGTGAGCCTGATCATCTTATCGTCCCCGCCAACCCATGAATTCTCAGCGATCGTCCCCCGGGAACTCCCGCCCCTTCCGCATTAACTCGTCCCAGGTGAAATCACCCCGGTCATTCTTCGACCCGCGATCACCATGCCGCTTGCAGTCTTCAATGTAATAACCGAATTCGATACGTTCGGCTTCGGTCATCCGAAGCGCGAGCGCGACCTCCTCGACCTGCCTGACGTCGGGTTTTCGACCCATGGCGCGTCTCGTGGCGCAACTCGATCCGACATTGACACTGCCGTTGAGCGGCACGGGCTGATCGACGACCAAGCTGATTTCATTGTACTTCGGAATCGGCGGTCGTTCCACTGGACACAACCCGTCGACCCGCGGGAACGGCCGGCCGTCGGGTCGGGATTGGCGGTGCCCACGGGCGGCCTCCCTCGGCGTCGCCTTAGCGCAAACGTCCACCACTTATAACGCCGGGCCGATCGCCACGCCGGCGGGAATCGTCGCGATCCTCGGGGGCGAGGCTTTCCCTTCGGAGGCGATTCGGCATACCTTAGTCTGAAGCGCCCGCGGGAAGGCTCGCGGGGGGGCTCGTCGGGAAAACGGGGCGCGGAATGCCGATCATCTCCCTGGACGGTCGCGAATTCTACTATGAGGAAGCCGGCGAGGGCGCCGACGTCCTGGTCTTCCTCAGCGGGCTGGGAGGGGACCATCGGGCGTTCGGGCTGACCCAGCGCCATTTCGCGGGGACGTTCCGAACGCTGGCCCTGGATTCGCGCGACGCCGGCCGAAGCTGGCGGGCCGACGCCCCCTACTCCACCGCCGACATGGCCGACGACGTCGCCTCGTGGCTGGGGGCGATCGGGGTCGATCGGGCCCATCTCGTCGGTCATTCGCTGGGAGGGCTGGTGGCGCAGGAGGTCGCGATCCGACATCCGCGATTGGTTCGGTCGTTGGCGTTGTCGTCCACCCACGCCGGGGCGTCGCCGTGGCGCAAGGCGGTGGTCGAGTCGTGGGTCCAGCTTCGCGAGCTGGCCGGGGACGACGCGGGGCGGTTCGCGCGGGGGACGCTGCCGATGCTGGTCGGTCGGAAGTTTTACGAACACCCCGAGCAGGTCCAGGGACTGATTCGGTTCGCCGAGCGCAACCCCTGGCCCCAGGACGTCGCGGCGTTCTCACGCCAGGCCCGCGCCACGATGGGCCACGAGGCCCACGGCCGGTTGGGGACGATCGCCGTCGCCTGCCTGGCGCTGGTGGGCGAGGACGACCTGATCAACCCCCCGGCGACCGCCCGCGAGTTGGCCGCGGAGATCCCCGGCGCGCGGCTGGAAGTCCTGCCGGGGGTGGGACACATGCCGCACGTCGAGAACCGGATCGATTTCCGCGAGGCCCTGGAACGGTTCCTGCGGATCGTCGGCTGAGCGAGCCGACGTCGGCGACGGTCGCCGGGACGCGAGGCGAGGAGGCGGGAGGAAACGATGAAACACCCCAGGTCCAGCGGCGTCCTCATGCACCCGACCTCGTTGCCGGGACGGTTCGGCGTCGGCGACATCGGGCCCCGCGCCCACGAGTTCGTCGAGTTCCTGGCGAGGACCGGCCAGCGCTGGTGGCAGATGCTCCCCCTGGGGCCCACCGGCGCGGGCAACTCGCCGTACCAGTCGCACTCGTCGTTCGCGGGCAACCCGCTTCTGATCAGCCCCGAGGCGATGGTCGAGTCCGGCTGGCTGGAGGAGGGCGACCTTCCCGAGCCGGTCCCGGCGACGGATCGGGTCGACTACGAGGCGGCGTTCCGGGCCAAGGACGACCTGCTCGCCAGGGCGTTCGCGCGGTTCTCGGCGGCCGACGCCGACTTCCACCGCTTCGTGATCCGCGAGAAGGAGTGGCTGCAAGACTACGCCCTGTTCATGGCGATCAAGGAGGCGCGCGGCGGCTCCGCCTGGTTCCAGTGGGAGCCCGAGTTGATCGGCCGCGACCCCGAGGCGCTTGAGACCTTCGCCCGCGAGTCCGCCGAGGCCCTGCGGTTCCACGAGTTCGTCCAGTACGTCTTCTACGAGCAATGGAACGCCCTCCGCGCGGCCTGCGCCCGGCGCGGCGTGAAGCTGATCGGCGACGTCCCGATCTTCGTCGCCCACGACAGCGCCGACGTCTGGGCCCATCCCGAGCTGTTCTTCCTGGGCGGCGACGGCAAGCCGACGTTCGTCGCCGGAGTGCCGCCGGACTACTTCAGCGAGACCGGCCAGCTCTGGGGCAACCCGCTTTACAATTGGGAGGCCCACGCCGCGGAGGGCTACGCCTGGTGGATCGCGCGGATCGGGGCCCTGCTCAAGCAGGTGGACCTGATCCGGATCGACCACTTCCGCGGCTTCGAGGCGTTCTGGGAGATCCCCGGCGGCGCCGAGACCGCCGTCAACGGCCGCTGGGTCCCCGGCCCCGGCGCGGCGCTGTTCGACGTCCTCAAGGAGCATTACCCCGATCTGCCGTTCATCGCCGAGGACCTGGGGGTCATCACCCCCCCCGTGGAGGCGCTTCGCGACCAGTTCGACCTGCCCGGCATGCGCGTGCTCCAGTTCGGCTTCGCGGACGACCCGGAGGCCGCCAAGCACCTCCCCTACCGCCACGTCGTCGACTGCGTCGCCTACACCGGCACCCACGACAACGACACCAGCTACGGCTGGATCTCCAACCCCCACGTCGAGACCACGCAGTCGATCGAGCAGATCGAGCGGGAGCGGCTCTTCGCCCTGCGGTTCGTGGGGACCGACGGCCGCGAGTTCGGTTGGGACCTGATCCGACAGGCGTGGGGCTCGGTGGCGGCGATGGCGATCGCCCCGATGCAGGACGTCCTGGGTCTGGGCGACCAGGCCCGGATGAACGTCCCCGGCCGCGCCGAGGGGAACTGGGAATGGCGGATGCTCCCCGACCGGCCCGCCGCCCACGAGATCGACCGTCTCGCCTCGTTCACCTCCCTGTACGGCCGCTGGAACGGCGAGGCCCCCGACAAACGCGACCAGCACCGCGAGGACGCCGATCGCGACCTGCCGCCGGAACTGACCCCCGAATCCACCGCCGCCGACGCGGAGCGCGAACCGACGTGACCGGACCCCCAGCCGACCCCGAGGCCCCCTCGACGAGCCTCCTCGACGCGCCCTCCCCCCCCGCCCGCCCCGCGGCCGAGGCGGCGCGGCTGGCGCTGGCCTTGCTCGCCGGGCTGGTGCTGCGCTCGCTCCACCCGGGGCAGCCGATCGTCGAGAACTACGTCGGCCGCCAGATCCCCACCGCGATGGTCGCGCGAAACCTGGAGCGCGGCTCGGGCTTCCTCCGGCCGACCCTGGACACCGGCCCGTTCCCCAACTACTTCCCCGTCGAGCCGCCGATCTATCAGGAACTCGTGGTGGGGATGCGGCGGATCTCGGGCCTGCCGCTGGACGCCTCCGGGCGGCTGGTCTCGGCGCTGGCGGCCACGCTGGCGGCCTGGGGCGTCTACGAACTGACCCGAAGGCGCTGGGGCGAGGGGGCGGCGCTGGCGTCGGCCGCGGCGTTCTCGATGCTGCCGGTCGTGATCCGCTACGGCCGGGCGTTCCAGCCCGACGCCCTGATGCTCGGCGGCGTCGTCGCGGGGCTGGCGTGCTGGGACCGCGCCCGGGCGCGCGACAAGGCGCGCGGGCTTTGGGCGGTCGGGTGGCTGTTGTTGGCGACGGGACTGGCGGCGAAGGTCACGGCGGTCCACGTCCTGGCGGTCGCCTTCTGGGTCGTTCTGCCGCGGCGCGACTGGAGGGGGGCGGTTCTTTGCGGTTCGACGCTCCTGCCGGTCATCGCGTGGTACGCCTGGGCCTGGAGCTTGACCTCGGCGTCGGCGTCGCGGGCCGCGGCCGACAACCGCGACGTCTGGCTCGGGCTTCTGGGCCTGGGGGCGCTGGCCGCGGGGGAGACCTGGCGGCACGTCGGTCGGTTCCTGGTCGTCCGCGCCTTCACGCCGCTGGGGCTCCTGGGAGCGCTCTGGGGACTGGCGGGCGCGCCCAAGGCGCGGCTTTGGTGGACCTGGACGGCGCTCGCGGTCGCGACGATGGCGGCGGTCGCCGCCAAGCTCCACCACGAGTACTACTGGCTCTGCCTGGCGCCCCCCGTCGCCGCCGGGTTGGGAGCGGCGTGGAGCGGGGTGGACGCCCGACGGCCGTTGACGGCGCTCGCCCTGGCGCTGGTCCTGGCGGCCATGGCGCTTGAGTTCTCCGACTCCACCTGGCGCTCCCCCGACGAGTGGGTGGGACTGGCCGAGGCCGGCCGCGCCGTCGCCGAGGCGACCGGCCCCGACGACCTGGTCGTCGCCCCGGAGGCCCTGCTCTTCCAGGCCGATCGCCGCGGCTGCCGGCTGGAGTACACCGTCGCCGCGGCCACCCGCGCCGCCTCGGAATGGTCGTCGGCGGCGGGCCTCCTGACCCCCGCCGCCCTCGTCGAGTTCTACAAGGACCAAGGCGCGCGCTGGGTCGCCGACGTCGGACCCGGCTCCGACGACCCGGCGCGGACGGACTTGCACGCCGAGATCCGTCGGCGTTACAAAGTCGTGATCGACCGGCCCGACGTCCTTCTGGCCGACCTCCACCCCGAAGAGCCCGGCCATGCCGACTGACGACCGACCCGTCTCCGTCCTCGACTTCGCCTCCTGGAAGAAGCAGGGTCGCAAGATCAGCGTCCTGACCGCCTACGACCACCCCACCGCCCACTGGCTCGACGCCGCCGGGATCGACTGCCTCCTGGTCGGCGACTCGCTGGGGACCGCCGTGCAAGGCCGCGACACCACCCTGGGCGTCACCCTCGACCAGATGGTCTACCACGCCGAGATGGTCGCCCGCGCCGCGAGGCGGGCGTTCGTCGTCTGCGACCTGCCGTTCCTGTCGTACCACGCCTCCCGCCCCCAGGCGATCCGCTCCGCCGGCCGGATCCTCAAGGAGACCGCCGCCGCGGCCGTCAAGCTGGAGGGGGGCGTCCGCGCCGCGGCCACCATCCGCGCCGTGGTTGACGCCCAGATCCCGGTCATGGGCCACGTCGGGCTCACGCCCCAGTCGGTGCGCCGCTTCGGCGGCTTCAAGGTCCAGCGCCAGGCCGACGCGATCCGGGCCGACGCCCAGGCGGTGGCGGAGGCCGGCGCGTTCGCGGTGGTCCTCGAATGCGTCCCGGCCGAACTCGCGGCGACGATCACCGCCGAGTCGCCGATCCCGACCATCGGCATCGGCGCCGGCCCGGCCTGCGACGGCCAGGTGCTGGTGATCCATGACATGCTCGGCCTCCTGGAGGGCTTCCGCCCCCGCTTCGCCCGCCGCTACGCCGAGTTCGGCGAGGCCCTCCGCGACGCCGCCTCCCAGTACGCCGCCGACGTCCGTTCCGGCGCCTTCCCCGCCGAGTCCGAAAGCTTCCGTTAAGAGTCTGTCCCATAAGCGTGAACGAGGACCATCCCGGTCTTCCCCCCTCGCGGGGGAAGACAGACGCCGAAGGCGTCAGATGAGGGGGA
>CALCIB010000332.1 GCA_937907525.1 uncultured Planctomycetales bacterium
TCCCCCTCATCCGGCCCTTCGGGCCACCTTCCCCCGCGAGGGGGGAAGGACGTTGGAATCGAGCCTCCCAAAGTGAAAGGCAGCCCGAGCCCATGACGCGCGTCGTCGCCCGCCCCGACCGGATCGACCTGGACTCGCCCGGAAGGCGCGACTACTGGGTCGCGCTGGAACACGACAGCATCTGGGGGGACCACCTGATCCCGCTTACGGTCTGGGTCGGCCCCGAGGCTCGCGAGGGGCGCGGGCTGGTCGCCTTCGGCTCCAACCACGGCAACGAGTACGAGGGGCCGGTCGCGCTGAAGCACCTGCTGCGGACGATCCGGATCGAGGACGTCCGCGGACGGATCATCCTCGTTCCGGTCCTGAACCCCTCGGCGTTCCGCGCCGGAACGCGCGAGAGCCGGCCCGACGACGGCGTGAACCTCAACCGCGCGTTCGTCGACGGCGCGGGGGTCGCGCCGGCGCTTTCGGGGATCACCCACCGGATCGCGGCGTTCGTAAGGTCGCACATATGGCCGCGCGTGCATACGGTGCTGGATCTCCACTCCGGCGGCGACGTCGCCCGGTTCTCCCACGCGGCCAGCTATCACCGCCTGGAAGATCCCGCGCTTGAGGCGAAGTCGCTGGAGACGGCCCGATGGTTCGGCGTCCCCTCGATCATGGTCTACCAGAACCAGACGCCGGGGCTCCTGCCCAGCGAGGCCGAGCGGCTGGGGAAGATCACCGTCGGAACCGAACTGGGCTGGGGCCGCGCGGTCGACCCCCTCGGGGTCCGCTACGCGAAACAGGGCGTGCTCGCCGCGGCGATCCATCAGGAGCAGTTGCGCGGCGAAATCGAGCCCATCGGCTTCCATCGCGAGGGGACCCAGCGCATTCTTGAGATGGTCGACCGGGACTGCTTCGTCGTCGCCCCCTTCGACGGCCACTACGAACCGCTGCTCGAATGTGGGGAGGCCGTGCGGAAGGGGGACGCGGTCGGACTGCTCCACGACTTCGACCACATCGACATGGAGCCCTGGCCGGCCGTCGCGGCGGTCGACGGCGTGGTCCTGGCGCAGGCGTGGGCCGCGCCGGTGCCGCGCGGGCAACATATCGTCGTGGTCGCCCGCGAGGTCTCGGCCTGACCGCCGACTCGATCCCAAGCTCCGACGGAACACGATACGATATGAAGATCACCGAGATCGTCTGCCAGATCCTCCGCATCAAGAACGTGGAGGCCAAGACGGCCAGCAGCCAGGACTCGGTCCTGATTCGGGTCCGCACCGACGAGGGGCTGGAGGGGGTCGGCGAGGCCGACTCGTCCCCGGAGATGGTCAAGGCCGTCATCGACGCCCCGTTCAGCCACAACATCGCCTCCGGCCTGCGAGGCATGCTGATCGGCGAGAACGCGCTCGAGACCGACCGGCTCTGGGAGAAGATGTACCGCGGCACGTTGTACTGCGGGCGGCGGTCCACGACGATCACGGCGATGGCCGCGATCGACATGGCGCTTTGGGACCTGAAGGGGAAGAAGTTCGGCCAGCCGATCCACCGGTTGCTCGGCGGCAAGAAGCACGACCGCTTCCGCGCCTACGCCTCGATCCTCTTCGGCGAGGACGGCCGCCAGACCGCCGAGATCGGCAGGCGCTGGATCGACGCCGGCTACACCGCCGTCAAGTTCGGCTGGGAGCCGATGGGCCAGAACGAGGCCGTCGACCGCGACCTGGTGAAAGGCGCGCGCGAAGGGCTGGGGGATTCGGCCGAGTTGCTGATCGACGCCGGCTGCGTCTGGGACGCCCGCACGGCGTTGGAGCGCGCCAAGGCGTTCGAGCAACAGCGGATCGGCTGGCTGGAGGAGCCCTTGCGGCCCGACGACTACGAGGGCTACCGCTGGCTCCGCGACCGCTCGCCGGTGCCGATCGCCTCCGGCGAGGAGGAGTGCGGCCGACAGTCGTTCAGGCCCTACATCGACGGCCGTTGCCTGGACGTCTACCAGGTGGACCTGTCGCGCAACGGCTTCACCGACGCCGCTTACATTCGACAGCGCGTGGAGGAGATCGGGGCGCGGCCGTGCAACCACTGCTACACCAGCCCGGTGACGGTCGCCGCCAGCCTGCACTGGCTGGCCACCTGCCGCGACGCCTTCCTCTTCGAGGACTGCGTGGAGGACTCGCCGCTTCGACACGAGTTGACCCATGAGAAGGTCCAGGCCGTCGACGGCTGGATCACCGTCCCCGACCGCCCCGGACTGGGCGTGACGATCGACGAGGACTTCGTGCGCTCCACCCTGGTGAGCGAGTCGCGCTGATGGCCGCGGCCGTCGCGGAGATCGACGCCGAACCGGCCTGGGGGCGCGAGTCGGCCCGCGCGCTGGGGTTCGTCTGCGCGCTGTCGATGATCACCTATCTCGACCGCGCGTGCTTCGGCATGGCCCTGCGGCCGATCGCCGGGGAACTCGGGCTCCGCGACGTGTCGGAGTTGAAGTGGGCGATCACGTCGTTCGCGATCGCCTACGCGATCTTCGAGATCCCCGCCGGCGCCATGGGCGACCGCCTGGGCGCCAAGGCGATGCTGACCCGGATCGTCCTTTGGTGGTCGGCCTTCACGGCGATGACGGGGCTGATCGGCCTGCGCGTCGGGCCCGTCGCGCTGGGAGGGGTGGGGACGCTGGTCGCGCTTCGGTTCCTCTTCGGCGCCGGCGAGGCCGGCGCGTACCCCAACATCACCCGCGCCCTGCACGAGCGCGTCCCCCCCGCCAAGTGGGAGACGGCGCAAGGGTTGGTCTTCATGTCCGGCCGGCTCTGCGGCGGGCTGACGCCCTTGCTCTGGGCGTTCCTGGTCGGCGGAGTGGACGACCGCGACGGGCTGGTGAGTTGGCGGGTCGCGTTTTTGATCTTCGGGATGGTCGGCGTGACGTGGGCGGTCGCGTTCCGCCTGGGGTTCCATGACCGCCCGCGCGCCCGGCGAACGGCCGCCGGATCGCATGGATCGATCCCGTGGCGGGCGCTGGCGACCAGTCCGGTCCTGTGGGCGCTCTGCGTGATGTACCTGATGGCGAACTACGCCTGGGCGTTCAACTTTACCTATCTGCCGTCGTATGTGGAGCAGCGGTTCGGGGTGGGATCGGACGACGCCCTGGGGGCGATCGCCAAGGGGGCGCCGCTTTGGTTCGGGGCGACGGGATGCCTGCTCGGCGGTCCGGCGGTGGAGTTGCTGGCGCGACGGACGGGCGATCGCCGCTTGGCCCGTCGGAGGCTGGGAGTCGCGGCGATGCTCCTGGGGGCGTGCTGCTGGTGGGGGGCGTCGCGGGCGACCGGCGCGTACTCGTTCTGCGTCCTGGTCTCGCTGTCGGCGTTTTCGATCGACGTCACCCTGGGAGCGGCGTGGGCGAGTTGCCAGGATCTGGGTCGAAGCCACGCGGCGGTGACGGCGGCGTGCATGAACACGATCGGCACCCTGGGAAGCGCCCTCAACGGCTGGCTGACCGGCACGGCGGTGGAGGGGGCGATCGCGGCCAAGGCCGCCGCGACGGGCGTCGCCCCCGCCGCGCTGGCCGGGGTCGAGAAGACCGCGGCGGCGATGGCGGGCTACGACGCCGCCTTCGTCTCCTACATGCTGGCGTTCCTCGTGGCCGCCGCTTGCTGGGCCGCCGTCGACCCGAAGCGGCCGCTGGTCGCCGACGACGAGGGTTGACCGTGGCCGCCGGCCCTCGCGCGGCGAATTCCGCCGGCCAGCCTCGACGATGAGGCCCGGCGCGCCTATGATGAAAACGCCTGTCTTACGAAAGTCGGAGAGAACGGCGGAGGGAGGGCCTGTCCGTCGGGGGTCGTCGGCCCTAGCATGGAATGGGTGGGGGCGCGTCGGGAACGAGCGTGAGCGTGGAGGAGGGGCGATGCCACCGCGGTTGGTCTCGTTGGCGATCCTGGTTTACTGGATGGTCGCGGCGTTCTTCCTGCTGACGTGGGAGGTGCTGCCGGAGTTGACCCTCGGCTACCCGCCGGACCTGCGGACGATCGCGACGGCCGCGGGGACGAACCCGGGGCCGGTGACGTGGGCGATCGAGGTGGTCGACGACCGGGCGAAGCCGGACGCGAGGCGGACGGTCGGCTCGGCGACGACGGAATCGCTCCGCGCCGCCGACGGCGGCTACCGGATGATCAGCGACATCGAGCTGGACGCCTCCGGCCTGCTCAAGCGGACCCCGCTGGCCGCGGTCGCCGGGACCGACGTCACCCTGTCCATCGAGGGCCGCTACGACGTCTCCCCCAAGGGCGACCTGCGCTCGTTCGAGATGGACGTCAGGACGCTCGGGATCGGCGAGAACCTGCTCACGGTGGAGGGGAAGGTCCGCGACGGCGTGATGGAGGTCTCCACCCGCGCGATCGCGCCGATATTGAACCGCCGGATGAAGTTCCCCTACGAGTCCAAGGGGGTGGTCTACGACTCGTTGCGGCCTCTGGACCGCCTGCCGGGCCTTCAGGTCGGCCAACGCTGGGACGCGAAGGTGGTCAACCCGCTGACCGGGGCGGTGGAGACGGCGCGGGTGACGGTGGAGAAGCGGACGCTGATCGACTGGAACGGCGAGGCGGTCAGCGCCTTCGAGGTGGCGCAGACCGCCGGGCCGATCAAGGCGAGGACGTGGGCGGCCCTGGACGGCACGATCCTCCGCCAGCAGGTGCCGATCCCGATGGTCGACATGATCCTGGAACGGCTCCCGGAGGGGGCCCCCAAACCCGTGGCCGAACCGGCCGGCGAGGACCGACGATGATCGAACTGCGCGGGGTCGGCAAGTCGTTCGGGTCGAAGCGGGCCGTCGACGGCCTGGACCTGACCGTCCGCCCGGGAGAGTTGTACGCCTTCCTGGGGCCCAACGGGGCGGGCAAGACCACGACGATCAAGATGATCTGCGGCCTGCTGGCGCCCTCCTTCGGCGAGGTCCTCGTCGGCGGCCACCCGGCCGGCTCGGAGCCGGCGCGGCGGCTGTTGGGGTACGTCCCGGACCAGCCGTTCCTCTACGACAAGCTCACCGGGCGGGAGTTCCTCCGGTTCATCGTCGAGATGTACGGCGTCGACCGCGCCGAGGGCTCCGAGCGGATCGAGGAGATGATCGCCACGTTCGAGATGGACGACTTCGTCGACGACCTGTGCGAGGGCTACTCGCAGGGGATGAAGCAGCGGGTCGTCTTCGCCTCGGCGTTGGTCCACGGGCCGAAGGTGCTGGTGGTCGACGAGCCGTTGGTCGGCCTGGACCCCAGGAGCGCCCGGATCGTCAAGAACCTGTTCGTCTCGCAGGCGCGCTCGGGGGCGACGGTCCTGATGTCGATCCACCTGCTGGGGATCGCCGAGGAGTTGGCCGACGTGATCGGGATCGTCGACCAGGGGAAGATGCTGGCCGTCGGCACCCTGGCGGAGCTGCGGACGCAATCGCGGCACGACGGCAGCCTGGAGGACCTGTTCCTGAAGCTGACCGACCACGACGGCCCCAGGGCGGTCGCCGCGGCCGCCCGCGCCCGGTCGGAGGCGACGCCATGAGCCTGGTCCTTCCCGAGCCGGCCGCCGGCGCCGGCCGAGCGACGGTCGAGACTTACGACGCCCGCGCCGTCCGCGCCCTGCGCTGGCTGCGCTGGCGACGGTTCCGCAACACCCTGGGGGGGATGGTGGCCGACTCCCGGCTGAGGGCGGCGATGATCACGTTTTGCTCGGCCGTCTTCTGGACCGGGCTGTTCCTGTTGTTTTTGGGGAGCTTCCACTTCATCGCCGGCTACATCGACCTGGCCAACACCCTGGTCGAGTACCTCTTCAGCATGTTCTTCCTGTCGTTGCTGGCGATGCTCCTGTTCTCCAACGGGATCATCGTCCACGCGGCATTGTTCCGTTCGCCGGAATCGACCTATCTCTTGACGACGCCGGTCTCGACGGATCGGATCTTCGCCCACAAGCTGGTGGAGGCCGTGACGTTCTCGTCGTGGGCGTTCTTCCTGCTGGGCAGTCCGATGTTGGTCGCCTACGGGTTGACGATCCAGGCGACGCCGACGTCGGAGGCCGGGGCGCCCCTGGCGTTCTACCTGCTGTCGATCGTCTTTTTGCTGGTGTTCATCGTGATCCCGGCGAGCCTGGGGGCGATCGTGGCGCTCGTGGTGGCGAACGTCTTCCCCAAGCGGGAGAAGTCGGTCCTGGCGCTCGCGATCGTCTCGGGACTGGCGGCGGCGGGGTACGTCGGCTGGCGGCTCTGGTCGGCGCCCGGCGAGACGCTCTCCGGCGACTGGCTGGGGGGCGTGCTCGATCGCCTGGCGTTCTGCCAGAACCCGCTTTGGCCCAGCCGGTGGATGTCGGCCGGGCTGATGGCCGCGGCGCGCGGGGAGTGGCGGCCGACGGCGTACTACCTGATGCTCCTCTCGTCGCACGCGGGGCTCGCGTACCTGGTCGCGGCGGTGCTGGCCCGCGACCTTTACCGACGGGGCTACGGTCGAGTGCAGGGGGGGCGTTCCAGTCGCAAGCGCCGGGGGTTCCGGCTCATGGACGCGGCGTTCCATCGCCTGTTCTTCTTCCTCCCGAACCCGATTCGGCTCTTGATCCTCAAGGACCTGCGGACGTTCCTGCGGGACTCGACGCAGTGGTCGCAGTTCCTGATCTTCTTCGGGCTGCTGGCGTTCTACTTCCTGAACATCCCCCGGCTGGGCTACGGGGCGCAGAGCCCGTACTGGCGGAACCTGGTGAGCTTCTTGAACCTGTCGGTGACGGCGTTGATCCTCTCGACGTTCACCAGCCGATTCATCTTCCCGCAGTTGTCGCTGGAGGGGCGGAACTTCTGGGCGCTGGGGCTGTTGCCGGCGCGTCGCGATCAGATCCTTTGGGGGAAGTTCGCGTTCTCGGCGGGGATCTCGCTGATCTCGACGGAGTTCCTGGTGGTGCTGTCGGACCTGATGCTGCGGCTGAACCCCTGGATGATCGTGCTGCACGTCGGGATGATCGCGGTCCTGTGCCTGGGGCTCTCCGGGATCAGCGTGGGCCTGGGGGCGCGGCTGCCGAACCTTCGCGAGAGCGACCCTTCGAAGATCGCCGCGGGGTTCGGCGGGACGTTCAACCTGCTGGTGAGCCTGGTGTTCATCTTCACGGTGGTCACGGCGCTGGCGGTCCCGTGCCATCTGTACTTCGCGGGCCAGGACTTCCCGGAATCGGCGCGGGTGGTCCTGTCCCGCGGCGACCTGCGGTTCTGGCTGACCGCGGCCGTGCTGGCGAGTCTCGCCCTGGGCGCGGCGGCCACGATCATCCCGCTTCGGATCGGGATCAAGGCGTTCAACCGGATGGAGTTCTGAGCGCCGGGGAGCAGGGTCGGACGTCGCGCGGGCCGCGTCGTTTCGGCGCGGCCCGCGGTCGATCGTCAATTCTTGATCGTGTGGTCAACGTCGAGGCTCCCTCGTCCACGGCGACGCGCCAGGACGATCCCTCCCGCGGCCAGGCCCGTGACCAGAAGAGCCAGGCTCGACGGCTCGGGAACGGACGCCAGCGTCAACCCGGAATCGAACGAGACGTCCGAATCCGAGAGCGGCGTCCCGTCGGGGAGGCTCAGTGACGTCAGCGAGATCGTGTGGCCGAACTCCATCGACGCCCAACCGTCCAGGCCCCGGTAATGCTCCCCTCCCGACGCCGCGCCCATGACCGTCAAGTGCCAGACGTATCCGTCGTATTTTGAGTCGTAGCGGGCCTTGTAGGTCATCGTCCCGGTGAAGGAGCCGGTTTCCGCGTCGAACGAGACGTCGCGAAAGCCGGGCCCGACGTGCAATTGACCGTCCTCAAGGTCGACGTAGAAGTCGCCCGCGTGGTTGAAGACGCTCCCGGAGTGGGAGACGACGTCCAGGGAGGTCGTCGGCGCGAAGACGGCCTTGATCCCCGCTTGCGAGTATTGCGCGGAACCTCCCAGGCTGCCGGAGACCCGGAAGGACAAGGTCAAATAATCGGGGGTCGAGTCGCCGTGGTAGGTGACGACGTCGGCCCAGGAGGCGTCGGCCCGGGCCGAAGCGTGCATGAAGGAGCCAGTGACGTGTTCGCTGGAGGCCCGCGTCTCCAATCGGATCAAGCCGGCGGCCGAGGCCGAGGTCGCGGCGCTCGCGTAAAGGTGCTGGGTCCCGTTTCCCGTCCCAGTGCCTTCGTATGCGAGGGCGGCGTGGTCGGCGCCGACGAGTTCCGGGAGGTTGTGAGTCCCCACCGGGGAGCTACCCGCGACGCCGATCCAAACCTTGGTGTGGTCGGTCAGGTTCCCCGCGCGAACGTTTTGACACGCCGCGGCCGCTGACAGGATGCTCAGGATGATAAAGCTCGCGTGCTTTTTCATATCGTTTCTCGATGGTGGTCGTTCTTCGTCGCCCGTCCGATGCCGATTCGATCGAATCGTCGCGACACGACGTTTTGGAGATTCGCGTTCGCGCCCACGTCGCGAAGGGTCGCGTCGTAGGCGCTCTGAATCGACGACCGCCGCCGGTCGAAGAGGTTTCCCGGCCCCGTCGCCTTCACCCGTATCATGATCTTGGAAGACTCATGACGATCGTCTCCGGTCGTTCACGGCGCGGCGTTCGTTCTTCGCCGCGCGGCGGTCGGCGGTGGCGCTCAGCCGGCGGGCCTCCGTCGCCGGGTCGCGACGGCGACGACCGCCGCGCCGAGGGCCAGCATCGCCGCGGCCGCCGGCTCCGGCACCGCCGTCGGGCCGTCGCGCAGCGCGAAGGCGGTCGCGCCGCTCGCAGCGAGGGTGGTAAACCCCGATCCGGTCGGGGTGCCCGAGATCGCGTCGCCCCCGTCCCAGCCCCATGCCGCGATCGAGCCGTCGGCCCGCAGCGCGTAGCCGTTCCCGTCGCCCCCGACGACGGCGGTGAACCCGGACTCGGTCGGCGCGCCCGAGATCTGGTTGAAATAGTCGATGTCCCAGGCGACGATCGAGCCGTCGGCTCGCAACGCGAAGGCGGCATAGAGGCCCGAAGCGATGGCGGTGAACCCGGACGCGGTCGGCGCGCCCGTGAGATGGCCGTAGCTGTCGTCGCCCCAGGCGACGATCGAGCCGTCGGCTCGCAACGCGAAGGCGGCGTACTCGCTCGCGACGACGGCGGTGAACCCGGACTCGGTCGGCGCGCCCGTGAGCTGACCGTACCTGTCGTCGCCCCAGGCGACGATCGAGCCGTCGGCGTCCAGCGCGAAGGCGGCGTACTTACTCGCGGCGAGGGCGGCGAACCCGGTCCCGCTCGGCGCGTCGCCGACCTGGTCGTAGCCGTCGTAGCCCCAGGCGGTGATCGCGCCGTCGGCGTCCAGCGCGAAGGCGACGAGATCGGCGGCGGCGATGGCGGTGAATCCGGTCCCGGTCGGCGCGTCCGAGATCTGGCCGTTCCCGTCGTAGTTCCCCCAGGCGACGATCGAGCCGTCGGCCCGCAGCGCGTAGGCGTTCGCGGAGCCCGCGGCGACGGCGGTGAAGTCGTCCCCGGTCGGCGCGCCCGTGACCACGCCGAAAGGGTTCAGGCCCCAGGCGACGATCTCGCCGGCCTGGGCGGGAGGGATCGCGGTCAGGACGGTCCCGAGCGTGAGGAGCAGGGTGGTTCGTCGAAGGCGGCGGATCATGCAAAGCTCCCGGTTCGTGATGATCGACCGAAGTCGATGCCGACGACTGCGCCCCAGCCCGATCGAGACGCATCCCAGGCCGGCTGATAAGGCGCGGCCGGCGTCGCGCCCTTGAGGGAGGGGACGCGGCGTGGTCCCCTCGTGGCATCAGGGTCATGACGATCGCGACGCGAACCGAACGCCCGTTCTCCGGAATTTCCTGACCGTCACGGATTTTGGGGGTGGTGGACATGACGGCCTTCCCCCCTCG
>CALCIB010000333.1 GCA_937907525.1 uncultured Planctomycetales bacterium
TAAGCCCGCGGGGCCCATGATAGTGCTTAGGCGCGAAAGTCGGTCATCGCCGGGTTCTTGCTTCGAGAAGGCCCCCCGATCCAATCCGGATCGGGGGGCCTTCTCGCGCGCGCCGCTTCCCGGCGGCTGGCGACGCCGCCTTGCGGCCCGACGTCGATCAAGGCCATGATGAATGGTCGTTGATGCGAGGCGCGGAGGCCACGGACATGCGATTGCCTCGATTCGTTTTTCGGCGGCTCACGGCGCCGAGGATCGCCCTGAGCGTCCTGATTCTCGCCGCGAGCCTGGCGGTAATCGCGACGAGTTACCGCGCGCCGCTTTACGGAGATGGCGCGACGATCGTCGTTCTCGACGTGGGCGAGCGGACTCCGGAGGGGATGGCGCTCCACGAGCGGCGTCTGGCCTCGACCGAACACCTTCGCCGCGCCACGGCTGATCCGCGGTTGGCGGGCTTGGCTCGACCGCTTCGCGCGGGCGACCCGTGGGAGGCGATCGGGTCCGTGCCGGTGCCGACGGTGTACGTCTCCGTCTCGTCCGTGACGGACGGCACGCTCCGGGTCGACTCCGTATCCGAGAAGTCGGGGGAGCAAGCGCGGTCGATCGCCGTCGCCGTCGCGGACGCCTACATCAGCGACCTGGGCGCGGACGGGATCGCCAGGGCAGCGGATTCCATTCCCACGGCTTGCCAGTTCCAATGGGGGCCGATCGGCGATCGGCGCGGGGCGGTCGAGGCCGTGTTCCTCGGT
The DNA here is from genome assembly GCA_937907525.1 of uncultured Planctomycetales bacterium. Classification (GTDB taxonomy): domain Bacteria; phylum Planctomycetota; class Planctomycetia; order Isosphaerales; family Isosphaeraceae; genus Paludisphaera. The sequence goes on from CALCIB010000333.1 coordinate 747, forward strand.
ATCTTGGCCGCGGGCTTCGTGTTCCTCGTCCCGACCTCCTGGTTTTCGGGGCGGCGGTTGGCGGTGGCGTTGGTTCTGTCGCCGGCCGCGGCGGTGGTGCTGCTGGAAGAACTCGGGTGGCTCGCCTTTTTCGGGGGCGAGTCGGTGGACGTCGCGGCCGCAGCCGTTTTGCTCTCGGCGTTCGCTCTCGGGGCGATGCGGCGGCCCTGGGTCTTCCTCGGCCTCGCGCTCGTGATCTGGGCCTTCGCGCCGGTGATGCATGACGGTTTCACCGCCATGACGCTGTTCGCCCGGGCGTCCGCCGCGGCCTGGGCGATCGGAGCTTGCTCGGGGTGGGTTTCCCGCCTTGCGAGCCGGCGACGGCCGGCGCTCCGAGTCGAGGATGCGAGCCGTTCGACGTTTCACGAGGGCTCGTCGTCGAACGGGCCGTAGAAGTCGAACCAGAGTTCGATGTCGAGATCGGCGAGCCGCCTCATCTGGGCGGCGGGGATCGTCGGGCCGCCGTGGCCGTCTTTAGAGACCCAGTAGCAGGCGATCTCCGTTCGGCATCCCTCGTTTTGAAGCGATCGAAGGGCATCGGCGACGGACTCCGCGCGATCGAGAAGCCAATCGACGTGGCGGCGCGAATCGCGCGAGTCGACCTTTCCCCTGGAATGCAAGGACCAGAGGTTGACGCTGGCGAGACTCCTCACGCCGCGATCGGAGACCGAAAGCTCTTCGCGTCGCGTCAACCTGGTCGGCTCGATCCCGAGTCGTTCGGTGACGGCGGCCGGGTCCGCGTCGGCGGCGAAGACGATGAACGTCGCGTAGGTGTCGGCGCAGGTCGGGTAATCGTCGGGTGGCATCGGGGTCGGCTCGCGAGAGGCGCGGCGGAGGGTTCGGCGTGGCAAGGGCTGGACGCCGTCCGATCGCCCGGGTTCGCGCCGTCGGCGTCGGTCGTCCATCCGTGTGAGCGGAATCGACCGGGAGGCCGGGCGAGGCTTGTCCCTCCACAAGGTCCGGCTTGACGAGGGGATCGAGTCGCGGTATCTAGCGGATCGATATTTGTTCGATCCGTCCGGCTTCGGGTCTCGAACCCCGAGGAGTCAGCCTTCGGCCGATGCCCACGTCGATTGCGAACCTCGAATCCCTGATCCGTGAGTACGGCGCCCTGGCCCCGACGACTGCCGGCAAGGCGGCCGCCGAGGGCCAGGGCGCCTACCTCCCGATGCACCTGTTGCGGCGCGCGATCATCCGTTCCTGGTTGGGATGGCACGCGGGCGAGGAGTTCGGCGCCACCTCCTCGAAGATGGCCGAGTCGCTCCGGCGGGCCTACGAATACTATCGCCTCAACGGCGATTATCCGGGCGCGCGGGCGTTCCACGACTCCTTCCTGATCCAGTGCGCCATCCTGTCCGGCGACGCGGGGTTGGCGGCCGAGGCCGCCGACTTCGTCGAGCCGGCGCTCCCGGGTTCCGCCGACGAGGTCGGAACGCAATGTTGGACGGGCATTCTGAAATACCACGTCCTCGCCGACCCCGCGGCGATGAGGCGGCAATACGACCGCATGGCGGGCTCCTCCCCCGCGCGCGTGTTCGTCACGCCCGGCCCCGCCCTCGTCACGGCCTTCGTGAGCGGGCGGCCGGACGTCTTCCGCCGCGCGCTGAAGAAGGCCGTGGATCGACATGCCAGGCTCGCGAGCAAGGCGGGGGCGCTCGCGAAGGCCGAAGACGGGTCGATCGTCTTCGACGCGAGGCGGATGGGCGACCGATACCTCTGGCCCTGGGCCGACGCCGCCTTCGCGAAGCTCGCCCATCGGCGGGGATGGGAGATCGCCGGCGACGAATTCTGGATCCCGGCGCGCTACGTCGCCGCGACGGCGCATTGAACCTTGGTCGCGACGTGGGTCGTCGGATCGAGCCCCGCTTCCGCGGCTTTCAGGTGATGGTCACTCGCCTTGATTCTTCTCGCGTTCGGCGCGTTCGCGGAGGAAGGCTTCCTCGGTGCGAATCTTGGCGGGGTCGGTCTCGCGGGGGGGGTGGCGGTCGACCTCGGCGGGGGGGAGTTGCTCGGCGGCGACCTGGGCGAGGTCCACGGACAATTCCAGGGCGCGGCGGACCTTGTCGAGAAGCGCCTCGACCGCCGCGCGGGCCTCCGGCTCGGGCCAGTCGACGACCGGCCAGAGGCAGGGCCGAAGCGCCGCGGCCGCCCCCTCCAGGACCTCGACGGCCGAGGAGGCGACCCGCATGTAGCCGCCGCGGAGCCGGATCGTCGTCTCCTGCTCGACCGCCAGGCCGAGAAGATCCTCGCGCGCGCCTAGCGCGGCGTTCCAGGCGAAGCCGAGGGCGTCGAGCAGGTAGGTCGGGAACTCGCGGCCCTCCTCGAACGCGGCGACGTCGTCGACCACCTCCTTGAGCAAGACGCCGGCCTCAAGCGCCCGCGGGCGGATGTAGGCCACGGCGGCCGTCGTCGTCTCGACGCTCGAATCAAACACGATCGCACCTCTCTCGATCCGACAACGAGCGGCGCGGGGCCCCCCCTGGGCAGGTCGCGCCTCCTTCGACTCAGCGGCTTTCAGCTTACCACGGCGACGCCCGCCCTTACACCTTGCGCAAGAGCGGCAGGGGGACGTAGAAGGTCTGGTAGCGTCGGCCGTCGGTGAACAGGGCGCCGGAGGGGTGCTCGACCAGGACCGTGGCGCGACGGGTGATGCGGTTGACCCGGCCGCGGAGTCGCGAGCCCTCCATGTCGAACTCCACCGCGTCGCCGACGCGCACGCCGAAGGTCGCCGCGGCCTGCTCGCGGGGGGTCACCAGGTCGTGCCGGGCCCCCTCGTGGCCGAAGATCCGTCGCGAGAGCATGTGGAAGTTCTCGGCCGAGCAGCTTGAACGGCCCCAGCCCAGGAACTCGGCCAGGTGCAACAGCTCGTGCTCGAAGATCCGCTGGAGCGCCTCCAGGCGGTCGGCGCAGACCAGGCCGCCGACGACCACCTCGCGATCGACGTCTCGGAACGTGTTGAATAAAAGGGTCGTGGATACGGCGATCTCGTACTCCGGCTGGTCCACCGTCCGGCCGCCGCGTTGGACCCTCCGGACCAGCCGCGTCGTCTGGCCGGCGGCGCGGGTGAGTCGGCGGGAGAGTCGGAAGGCCATGGGGAAGGCGAGGTCTTCCTGGAGCATCTCCGAGAGACGGCCGAGGAAGAAGTCCGCGTCGTAGAGGCGGAACATCCGTTCGAGGTCCTCGGCGGCGATCGCGGCGAAGTCGCCCGTTCGGACGTGGGGCGACTCGTCCACCATCGCCTCGTAGATCCGTCGCGACCGCTGGCGGACCTGCTCCGGCGCGTAGAGAAGCGCGACCAGCCGGGCCTGGCGCGAGGGGCCGGGCCCGGCGGGGATCGGGGCGGGTTCGCCGAGGAACGCGGTCATGCCGGGCTCACTTCGCCGGGGACGGCCTGACCACGAACCGGGCGCAGACCGGCCTGGGGACCGCGACCGGATCGCCGACGGCCGTCAATCCGCCCGTCTCCGAGTCGATCTTGAAGACGACGATCGAGTCGGAGTCCTGGTTCTCCGCCAGGATCCAGCCGCCGGTGGGGTCGATCACGAAGTCGCGCGGGAACTTCCCCTTCGTCGGGGCCCAGCCGGCCGACGCGAGCTTGCCGGTGTCGGGGTCGATTCGGAAGATCGCCAGGCTGTCGTGGCCGCGGTTGGAGGCGTAGAGGAACTTCCCCGAGGGATGAACGGCGATCGCCGCGCCGTAGCTCGTCCCCTTGAAGTCGGCCGGCAGCGCGGAGAGGGTTTGAATCTCCTTGAGTTCGCCCTTGTCCGCGTCGTAGTCGAAGGCGACGACGGTGCTTTTCATCTCGGTGACGAGGTAGGCGCGCTTGCCGGAGGGGTCCCAGGCGATATGGCGGGGGCCGGAGCCGGGGGCGACGGTCGCGCCCGCCGGGTCGTGGGGCGTGACGGTCCCGGCGGCCGGGACGACGTCGTAGACCAGGACCTTGTCGATGCCGAGGTCGGCCACCAGCGCCCGTTTGCCGGTGGGGTCGAAGGTCGCGGAGTGGGCGAAGGGGGCCGTCTGGCGGTTGGGATCGACGCTCTTGCCGTGGTGCTTGACGAACGCCGAGGCCGGCTTCAGCGCGCCGTCGTCGGCGATCGGCAGGGCGGCGAAGCTGCCGCCGGTGTAGTTCGCCACCAGCGCCAGCTTGCCGGTGGGGTCGATGGCGACGTGGCAGGGGATGGCGCCCTTGGTGGATTGTCGGCCGAGTTCCCGCAGCGCGCCGGCGTTCGCGTCGAGCGCGAAGGCGGTGATCGAGCCGGCCTTCTCGCCCTGGTATTCGCCGATCTCGTTGACGGCGTAGAGGGTCTCGCCGTCGGGGTGGATCGCCAGGTACGACGGGTTGTCGGTCTTGGCGACGGCGGTCCTGTTCGTCAGGGCGCCGGTGGCCGGGTCGAACTCCAGGCGGTGGATCCCCTCGCTGGGCGATTCCTTGGAGTTGGTGTAGGTGCCGACGAAGACCCAGTATTTTTCCGCCGCCCGCGCGTCCGTCGACGTCATGATCGCGCCCGCCAGCAAGAGGGACGCGGAGGCGAGCGCCCGCCGCGAAGTCGTTCCGATCCCCATCGTCGTCGTCCTCGTGGTTCGGGAGGTCGCGGCCGCGGCCGCCCCTTTTGGAGTCGTTCTCGAAGGTAGCACGACCCGCGCGCGCGGCCAAGGGGCCGGCGGTCGTTCGGGAGGCGTCGGCGCGCGGCGTCGGGGCCGGGTCGCTTGCGGCCGGCGTCGGGATTTGGTCCGATTGACGGCGATGGACGGGACGCTTCGCCCCGCCCGCAGTCCCAAGGCGATAGTGTTCGGCGCGAGATTCGACGGGACCGGAGGCCGATGACGCGCGTCCTTCTCCCCTTGAGGGAGAAGGTGGCCGAAGGCCGGATGAGGGGTCGCGAAACCGGAAACCCCAGGGGTTTCGTGGTCTTCGACATCGCGATGGCCTTGTCGCGACG
>CALCIB010000334.1 GCA_937907525.1 uncultured Planctomycetales bacterium
CCGCCCCCCTCATCCGGCCCTTCGGGCCACCTTCCCCCGCGAGGGGGGAAGGCCGCTATTCCGGCCGCGACGCTCTTCTGGGACAGACGCTTAGCAGCCGACGGCCGCTTCGACCGCGCCGCCGGAGTACGCCGAGAGCGTCCGCCGCAGCCGTCGCCGGGGGTACAGGACCATGGAGTATTCCCGGTTGCGCGCCAGGCGGTCGACGTCGAGCGCCTGGGCCGTCCGCTCCCGCTCGCGGCGGGCCGTCTCTCGACGGGGCTCCACCAGCGGTTGCAACGTCTCGTTGATCGCGCGGAAGCGTCGGAACCGTTCGAGGCGCTCGGCCGGGTCGGTCGGGTCGACGGCCTCCAGCGCCTCTTTCTCGGCGATGAGCCGGGCCGCGTCGGGGGTCGCCGCGCCGTTGAGGTGGCGGTCGGGGTTGTACGTCAGGTCGCGAAGCTCGCGGTCGAGCCCGGCCAGCCGCTCGGGCGAGGCCGACGCCTCGGGGAGCCCCAGCCAGGCCGTCAACGAGAGCGTGAGGAAGCCGGGGGGCTCGACGTGGAGGAACCGCCGCGCGATCGCGTCGCCCAACTCGTCGTACTTGGCCCCGCCGATGCCGTGGATGAACAGGTCGCTCAGGAGATACCGGCTGAACATGGTGGTGGTCAGGGCGCGGGTCCGCAGTCGGACCCCCGTCGCCGGGAGTTCCAGGAGCCGCTCGACGGCGCAACACGCCTCGCGATCCGCCGTCAACGGCAGTTCCAGGAACGGCTCGGGCTCGCCGGAGATCCGCAGGAGCATCGTCCGGTCGTCCTGGCGGACCAGAAGCGGCTGCCGCCGGGGGGCCGACGCCCGCCAGACCCAGAACGGGGCCTCCCGCCACTCCCCCTCGGTCTTGAGGGCCGAGACCGGATGGTTCTTGCTCCGGATGCCGTACAGCGCGCGATACTCGAGCAGCGCCTGGTTGTAAACCGACTGATACCGCGGCAGTTGCGCCAGCAGATGGCAGGCGAACCAGGCGAAGGCCTCGGTCTGGCAGAGCCGGCTGATGGGGATTTCCAGGTTGCAGACGCCCCACGAGCCCTCCAGCCGTCGCCGGGCCGCGGCCAGGCGACGACCCAAAGGGGCGCCGCGGTCGCCGTGGCGGACGACCTCGGGCCAGTAGACGTCGATGATCGGGTCGTCGATCAGGTCCCCCAACTTCTCGCGGACCCGGCGGTCGAAGCTGGCGAAGAAGGCTTCGTCGCGGACGGGGAGGTCCTCGTAGGGGGCCTCGCCCCCCCAGCGGTCGAACTCGACCCGGCGCGCCGTCAGGCGGCCGTCCACGACGGTGGGGACGCGGATCGAGGCGTTCTTGGGGATGTCGTCGTCGACCACCAGGTTGAGGGCGCAACACTCGCGGCGGGCGGCGATCCCGGCGGCGGCGAAGTTCTTGACCCAGACTCCCGGATGGAACATCTCCGGCTGATGGCCGGTGACGACCAGGCAGTCCGGCTCGCCGTGATGAAGGGCCCCCGGCGGGGCCGCGCCGATCTCGCGGAGGTAGGCGACCGCCGCCGTCGCGGCCTGCCGTCGCGCCTCGCCGCGAAGCCGCGACGCCGGCCGGCCCTGGAAGTCGTACTCCCACGAGCCGGATCGGGCCAGGTTCGCGTCGATCAGCGCGTCCACCTCGTCCAGGGGGGGCGAGGCCAGCAGACCGCCGTCGTGGGCGGGGGTTCGCAACCGCGTCGGCTTCATCCCAGACAGCCTCCGGCCACTTCCAGGCCCGCGCGCCTCACGGCGTCGGCGAAGACCTCGCGGTAGTGGTTCAGTCGATACGTCGAGTCGTCCAGCGCGCCGCCGAAGGCCCGCGACTCGTCCAAATAGATCAGGGGGACCGCCTTCTCCACGACGCGAAGGCCGTGCCGAACCGCCTGGACCCAGACCTGAAGCGGCATCGCGTAGCCAAGGTCGGTGATCTCGAAGCACTCGAGCGCCTTGCGATCATACGCCTTGAAGCCGCAGAAGGCGTCGGTCAAGTTCAGGCCCAGGCACTCGTTGAGCCAGCGGGTGACCTCCACGTTGATCTTGCGGCGCTCCTCCGGCGGGGCTTGCGACGGGTCGAAGACCTTCAGGTAGCGGCTGCCGGAGACGACGTCGGCGTCGGCGAGCCCGGCGGCGATCTCGGGGATCAGGGCCGGCTCGTGCTGGCCGTCGCAGTCGAGCGTGACCAGCCCGTCGTAACCGCCGTCGAGGGCCGCGGCGAACGCCGAGCGCAGGCCCGCGCCGTAGCCCAGGTTGGTCTCGTGGCGGATCACCCGGACCTCGGGGAAGCGCGCGAGCAACTCCGGCGTGCGGTCGGTGGAGCCGTCATCGACCGCCAGCACGTCGCCGGCGTGGCGCAGGACCTGGCGGAGGACGTCCTCCAGGTGGGCTTCCTCGTTATGGACGGGGATCGCGGTAAGGATCTTCATGGGCGAGGGTTCCCGACGCGGATGGCGGGGAGGGGGGCGCGACGGGCCTGGACGCAGGGGAATTCAAGCCGTTCGCCGCTCGGGACCTACGCATTTTAGTTCGCGGCCGGGCGAAGTCAACGATCGCGGCCGCCCCCCGCGGGCCACCCCCCTTGACCGGGCTCGGCGATGATTTCTAGCATGAACCTGCCTCCCGTCGAGCGACGCGCGCGCCTTGGCCTCGCGGTCCCGGCTCGAATCCGCCATCATTCGATCCCCTTGCCGATTGAGCCTCATGACACGACCCGACCCGTCCCCGCCCGCCGCCGAGACCCCCCAGGACGCCGCGCCCGCCGTCGAGGCGCCCGAGCCGGAGCCCTGGACCCCCGAGCGGGCCACGATCTGGAACGCCTATTACGACCTTTACGTTTTAGGCGCGGTGCTGCTTCTGGTCTTCGCGACCTCGGCCGTCCGGACCCGGCACGCGCCGCTTTGGTCGAACCTGAAGACGGGTCGGGAGATCATCGCCCGCAAGACCCCGCTGCCGGCCGACGGGTTCTCGTACACCGAGGAGGGGAAGACCTGGGTGAACGTCCCCTGGCTGTTCCAGGCCGCGGCCGCCGGACTGCACGACCTGGCCCACGGGTTGGTCCCGATCGCCCCCGACGACCCCACGGCCAACCGCGCCTCCGCCGAGCAGGTGGCGATCGGGGCCTTGATCGCGCTTACGGCCCTGATCCGCCTGGCGACGGCCTTTCTGTTGATCAAGATCCGCCACGTCGGGCCGGGCGCGTGGTGGGCGGCCCTGTGCGTCGCCCTGGCGTTCGGGGCGGCGGTCGGCCCCGCCGGATTGATGCTCGGCGGCGTCGCCCAGCCGGCGATCGTGGACCCCGCCTCCTGGGGCGTGCTGTTCCTGGCCGTCGAGGCGCTGCTGCTGTTCCACGGCCTCGGCCGCGGCCGGACGGCCGCGCTGTACGCGCTGGTCCCGCTGTTTTTGTTGTGGGCGAACGTGGACGAGTCGTTCCTGTTCGGCCTCTGCGCGCTGGCCGCCGCGGTCCTCGGCCGGGCGCTGGACGGTCGCGAGGCCCCGGCCTTCGCCGTCAAGGGGGACGACCGCCCGCCGGCCCGTCTCGGCCCGGCCGTCGGCGCGCTTTTGGCGTGCGCGTTGGTCGTGCTCGCGAACCCCTCGCACGTCAAGATCTATCCGGTCGCGCTGGAGCCGGTCACCAGCTTCTTCACGACCTCCGAGGCGCCGGCGACGATCGGCCAGCTTTCGTACTTCGGCAAGACGATCCGCGCGGTCTACGGCGACCTGGCCGATCGGCTTCTGGGTTATTACGTCCTGACCGTGGGCCTGGGGCTGGCGACGTTCGTCGTGAACGCGCGGGGGTTCCGCTGGCGGCGGTTCCTGCCGTTCGCGTTCGCGGCGGTCGCCTGGGGCGCGTACATGCGCTACGGCGCCGAGTTCGCCGTGTTCCTGGCGGCGGCGGCGACGCTCAACGGCCAGGAGTGGTATCAGCGCCGGTTCGGCGTGGCCGGCAAGACGGCGACGGGCTGGACGGCCTTCTCCACCGGCGGCCGGCTGGCGACCCTGGCCGCGGTCTTCTCGTGCGTGGCGATGGCGATCACCGGCTACGGCAAGGACCGCGGGGAGGCCCGCTTCGGCTTCGGCTTCGACCGCGACGACTTCGCCTTCAAGGCGGCCGACTTCCTCGCCTCCCGCGAGGACCTTAAGGGGAACGTCTTCAACTGGTCGGCCGCCCAGGGCGACGCGATCGTCTGGCGCGCCGGGCCCGGCCGCAAGACGTTCCTCGACTCCCGCGACGGCCTCTTCCCCGACTCCCTCCGCGCCCGACACCGCAAGCTCCTCGACGCGCTTCGCGACGACGACCCGGAGGTCTGGCGGCCCGCCTTCGACGAGTACCAGGTCACGGCGGTCATGATCGACGTGGAGAACGCCCGCAACACCTACCGGCGGCTGTTCCAAAGCCCCAACTGGATCCCGTTCCACGACGACGGCGCGGTCGTGATGTTCGGCAGGGCCGACGCCCCGGAACCCGACCTCGCCATGTTCCTCTCCAACCGGCTCGATCCGGACCTGCGCGCCTACAAGCTGAGCGTCGCCCTCCCCGGGGCCGACCGCGCCCCCACCCCCGTCGGCCTGCTCGACGAGTTCTCGCGCTCCCGCGCCCTGACGCCGACGCGGTCGGCCGTCGACGCCGCCAGACGCTGGCTGACCGGCGGCGTCGACCCCGACGGCGCGCCGGCCCCCCCCGACCCCGCCCGCTGCCTGCTGGCGATCCGCCACGCCCGGATCGCCCTGTCCGAGAACCCCGACGACTCCGAGGCCTACCGCGTCCTCGCCGCCGCCTACCAGGCGCTCGCCCGCCAGGAGGCCGCCCTGATCGCCGGGTTGGAATTGACCCCCGAGAACCGCGACCAGATCGCCGCCATCCGTCCCGGCGGCCCGCTCATGGCCGAACGCCTCAAGCAGATCGTCACGGCCCTCAACTACGCGATCCAGACCACCCCGCCGCCACGCTCCGCCGACGAACGCCAGCAGTTGCTGGGGCTAAGGCTCCAACTCTTCGAGATCTTCGCCCAACTCGGTTTCGTCGACCTGACCCGCGACCAACTCCGCGCCGCGCTCGAGTTGGCCAAACCCGGCGACCTGGTCGCCGACGCCCGCCTCCAGTATCAAACCCAGCTCGCGCAACTCGACGAACAGGTCGGCCAGATCGAAAAGGCGGCCAGCGACCTGCGGATCGAACGTCAGGCGGGACCGGTCGAGCTGGGACAGTTCGCGCTCGCCCAGGGGGCCGCCGGGCTGGCGATCACCGAGTTCGAGGACGCCAATCGAAGCAACATGGCGCCGACCCTGGTCAAGCCCCAGTTGTTGGACCTGTATTGCAGCACCGGCCAGCCCGACCGGGCGCTGGAGGTCGTCTCCCCCACCGGCGCGACCGACCCCAACCTGGGCGACCCGGCGACCGCCGCGTTCCGCCAGGGGCTGGTCTACAAGCTGATGGGGAACTACTCCTACGCCGTGATGCTCTGGCGGAACCAGGCGCTGCCGCGGATCGCCTTCGACGAGACGTCCAGGGCGCTCGACGTCATCGGCCGCATGCGGCAGGGCGAGGCGATCGCCGCGGTCAACGCCGGCATGGCCGTCCCCGGCATCCTTTCCAGACGGGCGAACTGGAACTTCGACCTGGGCCAGTGCCTCCTGGAATCGGGCGAGCCCGCCGCCGCGGCCGAGGCCTTCTCCAAGGCCCTGGAGCTGATTCCGAACCTGACGCTCCGTCCGCTGATCGCCTACTACCTGGAGAAGATCGGCAAGCCCGTTCCGGCCCCCAAGCCGGCCGAGGAGGCCCCGCCGGCCGCCTTCAAGCCCGAGCCCCCGCCGCCCCCGCTCGACGCGCCGACGCCGGCCGCCGACGCCGAGAAACCGTGAAAGCCCGATCGCGTCGAGTCGAATCGAAGGTTTCGCGGACCAAGAAAAGGGCGTCCCGGCGCGAGCCTGGACGCCCTTTTCGCGTCTATCGATGATCCAGAGTGACCTGGGCTCGCGGGGTCGATCAGGCGGGCGGCTACGTCGTCGGCGGGTCGCCTGGTGGTGGAACCTTTATCGACCCGCCGCCCGGCCGCGTCCACTCAAACCCGCCGCGGCCGTCGGATTCAAGTCGGCGGCGGCGGTCGCCGAAAGACGTCCGGCGGCGCGGCTTCCGCCGGTCCTCCGATTTCGGCCGGCGGGCGCGAAAATGGGCGTGCCGAATCCCTCGGGCCCAAGGTATCGTTAAGGGTCTGTCCCATAAGGGCGCCGCGGCCGGCGAAACGGCCTTCCCCCCTCGCGGGGGAAGGTGGCCCGAAGGGCCGGATGAGGGGGAGGACGTGACGAACGGCCGCTGCGTGTCCGAGCCGGTCGGGCGGGCCGCGAATTCCAACGGTCGTCTCGCGCGTCGTCCCCCTCATCTGACCGCTGCGCGGTCTGTCTTCCCCCGCAAGGGAGGAAGATTCGTCCAGGCCCCCAAAATCCGTGACGGTTAGGCTTTTTCCAAGCTGGGTCACGACCCAGCCTACAAAAGCCAGGCGACCGACCTACGATCTTAAGAGCGACGGTCTAGTAGGCTGGGCCTGGACCCGGCCCACGCGGGCCGAGGCTTCTCCAGGCTGGGTCTCGACCCGGCCTGCAAAAGCCGGGATGGAAGGCGAGTTCCGGCGAGGCCGAACCCGGCGGGGAGGCGCGACCGTCGCGGTCAAGGCCGCGGCTTCGGATCATCCCCGGCGTCCCGCTCGGGCGCGGGCTTCTCCTCGCCGTCCTCGTCCAGCTCGACGAACCTCACGCCCTCGATGATCGGGCCGTCCTCGTCCAGTTCGACGAACCTCACGCCCTCGACGATCGGGCCGCCCTCGTCTTCATCGTCGTCGAAGTCCTCGTCCTCCTCGTCGTAGTATTCCTCGTCGTCCAGGAAGGGGTATTGCGGCGGGCTGGCGCCGACGCTGGCGACGACGCGGGGGTAGTCGCCCGCGGGTTTTCCGAGGTCGATGGCGGCGACCTTGATCGAGTGCCACCAGTCGTCGCCGAAGTCGAACCAGTAGAAGAAGACCTTGCCGGTGGTCAGATCCAGGTCGTCGAGCGTCGTCCGCGGGGCCAACCCGGCGAAATCGTCAGCCGCGTCCTCGTGCATGACGTAGTTGGCGGCGCCGCGCTGCATCGGCTGGGAGCCGAACTGGAACTCGTACATGTGGTCGTCGTCACGGCCGAAGGCTTTGAAGATCGCCCAGTGGAGCTTCTCGAGCGTCTGGTCCCCCAGCATCAGGAACGTCCGCGAGACGACCGGGTTGGCGTCGAGGAACTCGTCGGTCATCGGGCCGCCGATCACGACGGTCTCCAGCGTATAGATCCGCATCCCCTTGCGACGGCTCGGCGGCAACGGGCGCTTGGGCTTCTTCTTGCTCGACATCGGCGGCTCCGGCTGGGGGCGGCGGGCGTATCCTCCACCCTCGACTTTACCGCGAACCCCCCGGCCATGGGGACGGCCCGTCGCGCCACCGGACCAGACTCGGTCGTACAATGGAGCGACCCGACCCCCGAGGGCCCAGTCAGGCCGTCGCCGTTCCCCGGAATGGATCCGTATCCGGAATCCCCGACGATTTTCCTGACCGTCACGGATTTTGGGGGCCTGAACGAGTCTTCCCCCCTCGCGGGGGAAGACGGACGCCGAAGGCGTCGGATGAGGGGGACGACGCGCGAGACGACCGTTGGGATTCGCGGAAGCCCGTCCGGGAAGCCCTGGACGTCAACGGCGTTTTGGCTCGCCCCCCCTCATCCGGCCC
>CALCIB010000335.1 GCA_937907525.1 uncultured Planctomycetales bacterium
CGTCCCCCTCTTCTGACGCCTTCGGCGTCTGTCTTCCCCCGCGAGGGGGGAAGACCGTGATGGTCGTCCTTTGCCCACTTATGAGACGGACTCTGAATCGGATCACGAGGCGAGCAGGCCCTCGGCCTCGGCGATGAGGGAGTCGAGCGCGGGGTCGGCCGGCCGCCGCGAGTCCCGCCGGCCGGCGGCCTCCGCGAGCCAGCGGCCGGCCTCGTCCCGTCGCCGCAGCCGGGCGAGCGCCAGCGCCAGCACGGCCATGTCGTAGCCGTTCCAGGCCGCGTCCAGTTCCATCGAGCGGCGGGCGGCGGCCAGCGCGGCCTCGTCGTCGCCCAGGCGGCAGAGCGTCAGGGCCAGGGTGTTCCAGTACGCCGAGTCGCCGGGCTCGGCCTCGGTCGCGGCGCGGGCGAGTTCGACGGCCTCTTCCAGGTCGCCCGGCTCGGGGTCGGGCCGGGTGGCCAACAACCACGCCAGGTCGTTGCCGTAGTCCAGTCGCGCGCGGCGCGAGGCGGGGGGCTCGGGCCCGCGCTCGGCCAGCACCGCCATCAGGTCGTAGGCGTGGCGACGGGCCTCGGCCGCGGCGGCGTGGTTGCCGGCCGACCGCGAGGTCCGCGCCAGCTCGACGTAGCGCGCGGCCAGCCGCTCCTCCGGCGTGAGGAAGGCCGCCGAATCGTTCACCCCGCCCCCCGCCGCGAAATCGGCCTCGTCCTCGGCCGAAAGCTCGACCGTCGCCGAGCGATGCGTCACCGCCGACGCCAGCGCGCCGGCCATGACCATGCAGATCGTGCTTGGGAACGCGTTCATGATGCAATCCATCAAGTACATTCCCATCAAGGTCGAGATCGCCGCCATCGCCCCCACGTCCGGCTCGGTCCATCGTCGGGGCGGGTACCGCGCCACGAACGCGAAGCCGGGCGCCATGAACGACAGCGTGTAGACCAGGAGTCCGACGACCCCGCCGTTGCCCAGGACGATGATCCAGTAGCCGTCGGTGACCGTCCGGTCGCCCCCGCGCTCGTCGTAGACCCGGGCGCGTCCCCAGCCGCCCCAGCCGAAGGCGGGGCTCAACATCGCCTTCTCCATGAGGACGTCCTCGTTATGGAATCGGAACGCCAGGGAGAGGGAACGATCCTTGTCGAAGTAGTCCGCCAGGAAGGTGATCAAGGGGTCGTAGTCCCAGACGTTGGCGATCCTCACGGTCGGATAGATGAGGCCCAGGGAGAGCCACGCCGCCAGGATCGTCCTCGTTCGCAGCCGGATCGACAGCCAGAGGATCGCCAGCCCCATCCCCAACAACGCCAAGGCCCCGCTGGAGCGGCAAAGCGCCGTCGTCAACAGCAAGGCCGGCAGCCAGACGGCGTTGAACGGCATACCGCCGATCGAACCGATCGCCCGGCATCGACCGAGCCAAAGACCCAGCAACGAACACCCCGACATCCAAAAACCCAACTCCAGGCCCTCTCGAAAGAAGCCCTGCGGCCGAAAGGCCCCGAACCGGACTTGCACCTTGGCCGACATCCCGAACACCTTGATGGCGATGATCGGGCTCAGGACCGTCTCGACGAGGCAGATCGGAACGTAGACGAGCCCGCCCACGACCGTGGCCGTCGCCAGCGCCCGGACGTCGCGGGCGTCGTCGAAATGCAGCCGGCCGACCAGATAGGGGAGCCCCCACATGGTCAGGTTCCCGTTGACCACGAAGAGGCCGTCGTAAGCGCCCAACCCGTTGAGGACCGACGAGAAGAACGGGGCCGCCATGAAGCCGGCGACGGGAAGGTCAAGCCACCGCGGGCGGAAACGGACGATCCGGTCGGGGTTGAAGATCAACGTGGCCAGGATGATCCCATAACCGAACGCCGAGGTCTTCGTGTAATCCGGAACGCCCGGCAGGCTGAGCCCCCCCGGGGGGAGAAACGCCCACGCCCCCACCACCCCCACCATCACGGCCTGTCGACGCGGAAGCAGGGCGAAGAGGGCCAGGCAGACGGGGATCCAGCCGATCAGGGCGATGGGGATCAGGATCGGCACCGAAGCTGCTCCTTCGCGGGGGAGTCGTTCGCGGGCGCGAACCGCGACTCCCGTCGACGCGCCCGGCCTGAGTCAAAGGTAGTTCGCCCCCCGCGTTTTGGGAAGCCCCGCGGCCGCCGGGGTCCGTCGCGAGCCGCGGACCCGGCCCGACCCCGACGATCCGCGCCCTTGGCGCGAGCCGCAAAGGATGCGACCGCTTGGTCCGTATTGTAAACTTGTTATGATGAAAGGTCGGCGTCCCCGCGCATGAAGCCGAAGGTGGTTCACCGGGGCGCCGTCGGGCATCACCATGAGGGGTATCGCGATGCGTTTCCGCGGCTATCGGTCGTCGCTGTTGGCGGCGGCCCTGGTGACGATCGGCGCCGGCCGCGAGGCCGCGGCGTTCGACGTCTGGTTCGAAACGGTGGATTGGGTCCCGACGTCGAGCGTCGTAAGCGCGCCGCTGATCCCCACCACCTCCTATCTCGCGCCGACGGTCCACGCCACCACCTACCTCGACGGCCCCGCGCTGGCGCCGACCAGCTACGTCGCGACCGGCGGCTACGCCGTGCCGACCTACTACGAGACCCGCTTCCGCCGCAGCCTCTTCGGCCGCCGGTTGATCCCCACCGGCACCCGCGCGGTGTACGCGACCAGTTACGCGACCAGTTATTTCCCGACCACGTTGTACTATCCCTCGGCCTACGTCGTGCCCTCGACGTACATCGCGCCGACGACGTATCTGACTCCGACGACGTACCTGGCGCCGACGGTCGTCGACCGCGGGTTGGTGGCGACCGCCTACTCGATCTCCTCGGACGTTTGCTGCGGCGACGCCGTGATCGCGCCGACGACCTCGGCGAGGACCGTCGTCGTCGAGCCGGCGCCGAGCCGCGCCGAGCCGTCGCGGCCGGCGCCGCGGGCCCGGATCGAGGCCGACCGGGACGAAGGCCCGGCCCTCTCCTCCGAGGTGGAGGATCTGCCGTCGCCCGCTCCGGCCCCGGCCCCGAGGAGCCGCCCCGCCCCGGTGCAATCGACGCCCGGGGCCGTCGCCCCGGCGCCGGCCGACGCCGAGGAGAGCCCGCCGACCCCCCGGTCGATCGAGCGCGAAAAGTCGACCGCCCCGCCGGCCGAGACGGCCCCGGCCCCCGTCGCGCCGGCCGACGACCTGCTCCCCGCCCCCGGCGACGGCCTGGGCATGAATACCGGCCGCCGCGAGGTCCGCCGACCGTCGACCTACGACGTCGTCGACCGCGCCCGCCGCAACGTCCTGTTCGGCCGCGTCCGCGAACGCGACTCGGGCGAGTCGGAAGAGGGCGTCCGCGTCACCATCACCAACCGCGCCGGCGCCTTCGCCGACCGCTCGACGATGTCCGACGCCTTCGGCCGCTTCGCCGTCCGCCTCCCCGACGGCGACTGGACCGTCCGCGTCGCCATGCCCAGCGGCCGGACCTACGCCGTCAGCGAGATCACCGTCAGCGACGGCCTCATCACCGACTCCGACGGCCGGGACGTCCCCAGTCTGACCATCACCCGCTGAGTCCACCCGACCGCGATCGGCCGCCGTCCCGCTCGAGGGGGCGGCGGTCGCCGCGCCGATTCCGGGAGCCGCGCCATGGCCGATGAACCCGACGTCGAACCCGTGCATCTCTGCGACGCCGCCGACGAGGTCGAGGCGACCCTGATCGTCAATTTGCTCTCCGAGGAGGGCGTCCTCGCCCACACCGACGCCGCCCGCGCCAGCGGCGTCTTCGGCGGCCTGCCGTTCGAGCCCGGCCGCGGCGTCTTCGTCGCCTCGGGCGACCTTGAAAAGGCCGTCGAAATCCTCTCCCGCCATCCTCGCTTCCAGGACCGGGGCCAGGACCGGGACCTGGACCGAAGCGACGAGCCCGGCCTGGAACTCGCGCGGCTCTGCGAGGCCGCCAACGAGATCGAGGCGACCATGGTCGCCAACTTCCTCGCCGGGGAGGGCGTCCCCGCCCGCACCGACGCCTCCCGCGGCGGCGCCGCCTTCGGCGGCCTGGGGTTCGAACCCGGCCGCGGCGTCTACGTCCCGCCGAGCGAACTCAAGAAGGCCGTCAAAATCCTCTCCAGACACCCTCGCTACCGGGACCTCAAGAACGTCCACCAGCCCTCCGGCGACTGACGCCGACCGCCCTCTCCGGATCGGCCTGGTCGTCGGCTACTTCCACCCCTTCGCCAGCGGCGCCGAAAAGCAGGCCCTGGCGCAAGGGGTCGAACTGGCCCGACGGGGACACTCCGTCCGCGTCCTCACCCGCGCCGTCCCCGGCTACCCGATCGACGACGAGGAACACCGCGGCGTCCAGATCCACCGCCGGATCCGACCGGTCGACCGCGGCCCCCTCTTCGGCCTCTCGTTCGTCGCCAGCGCCGCGCGATCGCTGCGACGGCTGCGCGGCGAGCTGGACGTCGTCCACGCCCACCAGGCCCTCTGGGAAGCCGTCGCGACCGGCGCCGCTCGCCCTTTCCTCCGAGGAATTCCCACCCTGATCCAGCCGGCCAGTTCGGGCCCCTACGGCGAGGCCCGGGAGTTGACCCGGCTCCGAGGCGCTTCGTTGCTCCGTCGATTGATCTTGCGCAACAGCCGTTTCGCCGCCATCTCCGACGACATCGCCCGCGAGTGGCTCGCCCTCGGCGTCCCTCCAGGCCGCCTGACCCGAACCGCCAGCGGCGTGGACGTTGAACTCTTCCACCCCGGCCCCAGCGCCGTCGAGGACGAGCTGCTCCCGCGGCCGCGGGTCGTCTTCACCGGCCGGCTCCACCCGCAAAAGAACCTGCCCCTCCTGCTCGACGCCTGGGTCGAGGTCGCCCGCAAGTCGCCCGCGAACCTGGTCCTGGTGGGACCGGGGACCGAGCGCGAGGCGCTTATGGAGCGGTCGCGGTCGTTGGGGATCGCCGACCGCGTCCAGTTCGTCGCCGCCGCGCCCAACCCCTCGGAGTACCTCCGCGCCGCCGACGTGTTCGTCCTGCCGAGCGTGGCCGAGGGGATGAGCAACTCGCTCTTGGAGGCGATGGCGACCGCCCTCCCCTGCGTCGTCTCCGGCGTCGGCGGCAACACCGACCTGATCGAACACGGCGTCACCGGGCTGCTCGTCCCCGAGCCGACCCCCACGGCCTGGTCCGCCGCCCTTCTCTCGCTTCTCAACGATCCCGAGGAGGCTCGTCGCCTGGGCCGCGCGGCCCTCGCTCGCGTCGAACGCGAGTTCGCGCTGCCCGCGGTGGTCGACCGTTACGTCGCCCTGTACCGCGAACTAATCGCCGAGGAACGCGGCGCGCGTTGACGCTCGCCCGCCTCCGGCGACGCGCGACGTTTACGCCTTACCGCCGGTCGCCAGCCGCTTCAGGCCCGCGAGGATCCGGCCGATGACGGTCCAGGCCATGAGGAACGGGGTGGTCGGGTGGCGGAAGACGGTCGGGAGGTTGCGCTCGAAGACGAAATGACCCGTCCACATGCAGCCGTAGGCGAGGCAGAACAGGCCCAGCCCCCACCACGGTCGGAACGGGGCCGCGATCACGGCCAGGGCCATGATCGGCCAGCCGACGCCGACGTGGAGGAAGTGGTTGATCGGGTTTTGGTGGTCCTCGCGGTACGTCGCCTGGAGTTTCGCCAGGCGGCCGGCGGGACGGGTCGCGGTCGAGCCTTCCATGGGTCGTCCTCAATTCGCCTCGGGGGCGGCGGCCCCCTGGTGGACCTTGGGATCGGCGTAGTCGTCAAGCCCCTTGTGCGCCACCTGGGCCCAGTAGCCGGCGAAGTCGAACTTGGGGGAGTTGTCCTCGTCGTGGCAGCGGGCGCAAAGCCGGTTGCGGTCGGCCTGCTCGGCGGTCAGCTTCAGGGCGTTTCGGAACGTCTCGTCGTCCGGCTCGGCGACGTGTTTCGACGCCGGGCCGTGGCAGTTCTCGCACTGGTTGCCCTTGAGGTAGGGGGTGGCCTCGGTCGAGACCCAGCCCGAGTTGTACTCGAAGCCCGTGACGTGGCAGGAGACGCACTCGGCGTCGTAGATCACGTTGGGCTTGGGGTCGGTTTCCAGCGACTCGAACGCATGGGCGTGCTTGGTGCTGGACCACTTGAGGAACGTGTTGGGGTGGCATTCCCGGCACGACTCCGCGCCGGCGAACCTCGCCCCCGGAGCGCCTCCGACGTAATCGCGGCGGGGGAAGTTCGCGACGGTGCCGACGGCCTTCAAGAGCCCGCGATACTCGTCCTCGATGATCTTCTTGACCTCGTTCCCCTTGCTGTCGTACTTCTCGGTCAACGCGACGCGGCGATACTTCAAACTCCCGTCGCCGAGGAAGCCGACGGCGCCGACGTACTTGCCGCGACGGCCGACGTTGACGATCATCGTCTTACCGTCGTTGACCGTCCTGGGGTCGGCCTCGGGGTCGGGGGCCTCGGACGTGGCGACCACGACGTCGAAGCCGGGGAACGCCTCGGCCAGCCGTCGCGCCTCAGCGGGAGGGGCCTGGACCATGAGCACCTGGTGGTCGCTTTGGGCCTCCAGGTCCTTGAGGATCGCGGGAAGCACCTCGTCGGGCTTCTTGACCGTCGGGATCAGCGCCTCCTTGTCCGGGTCGGAGAGCCTGGCGACGGCGTCGGGGTCGATGACGGCGGTCACGCCCAGTTTCAACGGCCCGGCCTCGACCACCAGCGATGGTTGGATGACCGCGTCGAAGCCCTCGGCCGCGACCAGGTTGGCCGATAGCAGCTTGGTGGGCGCGTCCTGGTAGTTGAGGAACTGGGCGAACGCCTCGCCGACGCCCACCTTGAAGTCGTCGGCGCCCAGGGCGATCGCCTGGTACGGGAACGCGGCCAGCGCCTTAAGCGCGATCCCGAACTTGATCTTGGCCTGTTCGAAGCCGCCGCGGGAGGCGGTGGGATCCTTGGTGAGCCCCCCCAGGTCGATCAGGGCGTAAGGGACGCCCTTGGCCTTCATGCGCTCCACGAGTTCCTGGCGGCGGATCATCCCGCCCATCTGGCCCATCGTGCAACCGCAGGGCTCCAGGTAGCCGTCGGTCTCGCCGGAGACGATCAGGACGGCCTTCAGGCCGTCCCAGCGCTCGAAGAACTCGCGCGCGTCCCTGGAAGCGGCGTCGCCGGCGTCGGCGGCGGCGGCGGGCTTGTCCGCCGCGGTCGTCGAGGGTGACGCGGCGGCCGAGGGCGCGGGCTGGCCGGGTTCGGGCTCGGGGGCGGCGGGGCGGCCGCAGCCGACGTAACCCAACAAGGCGGCGGCCGTCGCGACCGCGAGGACCGACCGATAGGGTGATCGAACCGACATCCTTCCTCCTTGACGGCTCCGTCCCACGCCGGCCCGGGTGGTCCGCGACCTCCGACCCCTCGCCGGGTCGATCGCCCGAGTCTATCCGTCCGGCCGCGGGTCGGTAAGGTCAAACCGCCGCCCCGCGGCCGCCGGGAAAATCAATTGCCGACGAGGAAGCTGACGGGGACCTTGAGTTCGCCGCCGTTGGGAAGGTCGGTCTTCAGGACGACGTCGCCGTCGATGAGGCCCGGAGGGGTCTCCCTGGGGACGGTCACCTTCATCCGGTAGCGGCCCTTGGCGTCGGTGGGCTCGACCGCGACGTCGAGCTTGCCCGGCTTCTCGGCGACCGAGAACGTCGCCTCCTGACCGCCGCGGACGTTGAGCAGGACCTCGCCGGAGCCCCCCTCCTTGCTCTTGACCGAGACCATCCGGATCCGGTCGGGGATGGCGCTGACCGGACCCGAGACCGTCCCCACCAGCATCAGCTTGATCTCCGGTCGATGGGGGTGGTCGGTGTGGATCACGACCTCCTCGCGCATCAGGCCCAGGGGGAAGCCGGGTTGGACGTCGAGGTTCAGCTTCCAGCCCGCCTTGATCTTGGATTCGGCCAGCTCCGACTCGGTCATCGGCACGACCTCGGTCTTGAGAAGGTCGGGCTTGGAGGTGACGACGTCGGTGATCTTGGTCTCGGGTCGGTCGGGGGAGAAGACGGCGACGAAGACCTCCCTGGGTTCCTCGCTGCTGACGGCGTGCAGGTCGACCGTCTCGCCCGGCAGGACGATCACCGGCGGGTTGATCTTGCCGTGGACGAACAGGGGGAAGGTGGGATGGTCGGGGTCGTTGGTCTCGATGTTGGCGCCCTTGTGGAAATCGCCGACGACCTGGTTGGTCTTGAACTCGATCTCGATGTCGGTCGACTCGCCGGGCTTGAGGGTGAGCTTGTCGCCGTCCTTCTGGAGCTTGGCGACCGTACACATGCAGGTGGACGTCCCCTTCCAGATCTGAAGGTCGGCGTCTCCCTGGTTGCTCAGCTTCCAGAGGCGTCTGCCCGTCTCCTGCTGGCCCATCTCGCCGAATTCCCAGGTGAGTTCGCCGTCGACGACGGCCTTGGGCTGGGGGCCGGTCGGCTTGGAGGCGACGGGCTGGCTGAACGGGCTCGCCGAGGGTTCGGTCGCGTTCATGACCACGACCGAGACCGCCGCGATCCCGATCACGACGACGGCCAGGATGACCCATCGAAACATGTTGGGAGATCTCCAGATGAGGACGACCGCTAGGGACGCGGCCGACGAGCCGCGGAGAGGACGAATGCGATTGTTACGACCGAACCCCACCAGGCGTTCGCGCGACGGGCGTCCTCTTCATCTTAGAGGCCGCGGATTCCGACGGTCAAGCCGGCCGACGCCCCGCCAGGTTCACGCCGTCGCCCTGCCCTTCGTGGTGGAAGACCTGGCCGACGCTCAGGTCTTCCACGTCGACCAACCCCGCCTCGGCGAACCAGCCCCGGACCTCCTCGACCGTGTGTCGCGAAAGATACCTGGGCGCGTACCAGTCCAGGGTGTCGCAGACGCGGACCTCGGCGTCGGGGTGCATGGAGACGCCGATGGTCAGGGCGTGCAGGGCCACGCCCGAACGCTCCGCCAGCCGCCGCTTGCTGGCCATCAGCCGCCGCTTCACGAGGCCGATCGGCGCCGTGAAGCGGCAAAGCGCCAGCAGGAGCCAAAGCGGCAGCCTGGTGGAGACGGCGCGATGGGCGTTCATGATCCGCTCGACGATCGGGCTTTCGCGCTTGTAGATCCAGATCGCGATCCGGCCGCCGGGCCTGAGCAGCCTCGCCAGTTCGAGGAACGCGCCGCGGGGGTCGGGGGTGTGGTCCAGGACGCCGATGGAATAGACGTGGTCGAACGACCCCGCGGCGAGCGGCGGTCGGAGTAGGTCGCCGCGGACGATCGCGACGTTCTCCATGCCGGCGGTCAGGTCGCGAGCCGCCAGCACCGCCTCGCTGAGATCCATCCCCACGGCGAGCCTCGCCCCGGCGGTCAGCCGCAGATAGCGGCCCATGCCGCAGCCGGCGTCGAGCACGACCCTCCCCGCCAGATCGTCCGGCTTCAGCCCGGTTCGGTTGGCGAAGGTGGCGCGGTCCTCCTCCTCCCGGACGATCCGAAAGCGGTTCCACTGAAGCCCGTAGGTCGAGATCGTTCGGGCCTGATCGGCGGTCGGGATGGGCATGTCGAGCCGGTTGAATCTCGATGCGTCGCGCGGGGGTTCCGCGCCAAAACGACCGGCCGCCTCGCGACCGGGACGCGCCCCGATCCGCGGAACGCCTCCCGCGATTATAGACCGGCGGGAAGTCGCGCCGGAAGCGGCCGCGGGGATCGACGGGAGGCGGAGTCTCGACCCGGCCCGCGACGGGGCCCGATAATGGGGACCGGTTGAAACCCCGACGACGAACCCGGAGACGCTCCCCATGACCGTCCGCCGCCTCTTGCTTCCGCTGGCGTTGCTCGCGCTGGCCTCCTCGACCCTCGCCGCGGAGCCGACCCGGCTTCGAATCATGAGCTACAACATCCGCCACGGCGAGGGGATGGACCACAAACTCGACCTGGCGCGGATCGCCAAGGTCATCAAGTCGGTCGACCCGGACGTCGTGGGCCTCAACGAGGTCGACAAGGGCTGCCAGCGCACCGAGGGCCACGACGAGCCGGCCGAACTGGGCAAGCTCACCGGCATGACGCCGATTTTCGAGCGGAACATCCCTTATCAGGGGGGCGAGTACGGCAACGCCGTGTTGACCAAGCTGCCGATCACGGCCACCAAGAACGTGCATCTGCCGTCGCACTACGTCGGCGAGCAGCGCGGCTGTTTGGTGATCGACCTGACGGCCCCGAACGCCGCCAGGACCCCGTTCCGCTTCCTGGCGACCCACATCGACTACCGCGGCGACGACGCCGAGCGGATGGACTCCGCCAAGACGATCGCCGGGATCGTCGCCGAACGTCCCGACTCACCCGCGATCCTGGTCGGCGACCTGAACTCCACGCCCGACAGCCGCGTCATCGCCGAGTTCATGAAGACCTGGACCCGCACCGACGAGACCCCCACCCTCACCTTCCCCGCCGACAAGCCCGACCGCCAGATCGACTACGTCCTGGTCCGCCCCGCCCAGCGCTGGAAGGTCGTCGAACTTCGCGTCCTCGACGAACCCATGGCCTCCGACCACCGCCCGCTGTTCGCCGTGCTGGAACTCGTGGACTGACGACGGCCGAGGCCGCCGGGGCGGGCCCGACGGCCTCGACCCGCGCTCAGGGCTTGCGAAGGGTGACGTTCTTGTACCAGCAGTCCTGGCCGTGGTCCTGGAAGCCGAGGTAGCCCTCGCGGGCGAGCTTGCCGATGGCGACGCGCTCGAACTTGTGGTTCGAGCCGTCGGGGCGCTTGCCGGGCTCGCTCCACTCGTCGAGGTCGATCCTGGAGACCTCCTCCCCGTTGAGCTCGACCTTGATATGCGGGCCCTTGGCGGTGATCGTCATGTGGTTCCACTCGCCGGCGGGCTTCTGGGCGTTGACCTTGGGAGCGACCAGATCATAGAACGCGCCGGGATCGTGGACCCCCGTCCCCTTGGTATCGTCGATGGCGATCTCGATGCCGGTGTAGACGGGATCTTTCAGGTCGTTGACCCGGATGAAGACGCCCGAGTTGCACCCCTTGCTCAGCTTGTAGTCGAGATCGACGACGAAATCGCCGAGCTTCTCCTTGTAGCAGACGATGTAGCTGCCGCTGCCGTGGGGGTTGATCGCGCCGTCCTGGATGAACTTGGCGGGCAGGGGCGAGCCGTCGGTGAGGATCCAGCCGGCCGGAGTGGCGCCGTCGAACAGCGGTCGGGGATCGTCGGCGAGGGCCGACGAGACGGCCAGCGCGGCGAAGGCCGCGGCGCTTAGGAGGGACGTCGAGCGGAAGGTCATGGCGTGGACTCGCGGGAGGAGGGGACCCGGCGTTCGGCCGCAACCCCTTTGCGGCGGCGCCGGTTCCGGCTAACGTAACAGGACGGGCCGGCGGATCCAGCCGTCGTCCCTCCCCCGCGCCGGATTCCTCCGCGCCCAGCCTCGGAGCCCCCATGGATCGGTTCCCCCGCCGTCGCGACGCCCTCCGGGCCAAACTGGCCGCCGAGAAGATCGCCGCGCTTCTGGTCGTCGACCCGACGAACGTCGCCTACCTGACCGGCTTCACCGGCGATTCCACCTACCTGATCGTCGCCCGCGACCGTGAAATCGCCCTCTCCGACGGTCGCTTCACCACCCAGCTCGAACAGGAATGTCCCAGGCTGGAGGCGTACATCCGGCCCAACACCCGGGAGATGACCCAGGCGGTCGCCGAGGTCGCCGGCAAGCTGGGGCTGGCGTCGCTGGGGTTCGAGGCCGCTCATCTGAGCGTCGCCGCCCACCTGAAGCTCAAGGAGGAGTTGAAGACGGTCGAACTCGCGCCGAAGCTCGACCTGGTCGAGTCGCTCCGCCAGATCAAGGACGACGCCGAGCTGGCCGCGATCCGGGAGGCGGTGGCCATCGCCCAGGACGCCTTCCTCCGGCTCAAGGGGGAACTGCGGCCGGAGGATTCCGAGAAGGCCGCCGCCGACCGCCTCGACGCCCACATGCGGACCCTGGGGGCGACCGGGACCAGCTTTCCGACGATCGTCGCCGTCGGCCGCCGCGCCGCGTTGCCGCACGCCCGGCCGACCGCGGAGACCCGGATCGGCGACGACGACTTCGTGCTGATCGACTGGGGGGCTTGCGGCCGATCCTACAAGAGCGACTTGACGCGGGTGGTCGTGACAGGTAACGTCACTCCGAAATTCGAAGAGGTCTACGGGATCGTGCTGGCGGCCCAGGAGCGCGCCATCGCCGCGATCCGACCCGGCGCCAAATCCCAGGACGTGGACGCCGAGGCTCGCTCGTTCATCGAACGGGCGGGGTTCGGTCGTTTCTTCGACCACGGACTGGGGCACGGGATCGGCATGGACGTCCACGAGGGGCCTCGCCTGCGCCGGGAGTCGCCGACGATCCTGGAGCCGGGGATGGTCGTGACCGTCGAGCCCGGCGTCTACCTCCCCGAGTGGGGCGGCGTCCGGATCGAGGACGACGTCCTGGTGACCCCGGACGGTCGCGAAGTCCTTTCCAACCTCCCCAGGGAGTTGGACTCGGCGCGAGCCTGACGGCGAGGTCGGTCGCCGCGACGAGACGAAACCCACCGCGCGCCGAAAGTCGGCCGCGAAGCGGATACGAAGCAGGAGTGGAGCGAGCGCATGGCCGAGCAGGGTCGGGATCCCGAGGCGGGGGGCGGCGAGCCGTTGGACGTCAAGAAGGTCCATTACCTCGTCAAGTTGATGAAGACCTACGACCTGAGCGAGGTCGAGGTGACCGACGGCTCCTACCGCGTCCATCTCCGCCGGCCGGAGGCTTCCGCCGCGGCCGTCGCGCCGGTCGCCGCCGCCCCGGCCGCGTACTCCACGCCGGCGCCGGCCGCCGCCGCTCCGGCGGTCGCCGCCGCGCCCGCCGAGGCCGCCGGTCCCAAGACGGTCGTGATCGAGAGCCCGATGGTCGGCACCTTCTACGCCTCCGGCACCCCGGAGACGCCGCCGTTCGTGTCGATCGGGACGGCGGTCCAGCCGACGTCCACGGTCTGCATCATCGAGGCGATGAAGGTCTTCACCGACATCCCCGCGGGGATCTCCGGGACCATCGCCGAGGTCCTGGTGAAGAACGGCCAGCCGGTCGAGTTCGGCCAGCCGATGTTCCGCGTCACCCCCGCCTGAGCCGAGACCGCCGACCCGACCCGACCCGATTCGATCCGCCCCGTCGTCCGAGGTGCTTTAGACCGATGTTCCAGAGGATACTGGTCGCCAACCGGGGCGAGATCGCGCTTCGGATCATCAGGGCGTGCAAGGAGTTGGGGGTCGAGGTCGTCGCCGTCTACTCCCAGGCCGATCGCGACGCCCCCTACCTGGAACTGGCCGACTGGGCCATCTGCATCGGCAAGGCGGCGGCGGCGGACAGCTATTTGAACATCCCGCGTCTGATCGCCGCGGCCGAGGTCGCCGACGTCCAGGCGATCCACCCCGGCTACGGGTTCCTCTCCGAGAACCCCCAGTTCGCCGAGATCTGCCGAAGCTGCAACTTCGAGTTCATCGGCCCGCCCCACGAGGCGATCCGCAAGATGGGCCTGAAGACCGAGGCCAAGCTGATCGCCGCCCAGGCCAAGGTCCCCAGCGTCCCCGGCTCCGACGGCGCCGTGGCGTCCGAGGCCGAGGCGATCCGGATCGCCAGGGGGATTGGCTTCCCGGTGCTGATCAAGGCGGCGGCCGGCGGCGGCGGCAAGGGGATGCGCGTCTGCCGCGACG
>CALCIB010000336.1 GCA_937907525.1 uncultured Planctomycetales bacterium
ACCACCTTGCTGATGACGGCCTTCTTGCGGTCGGCGTCGGACTTGGGGATCTTCCGTTTGACGCCCTCCAGCCCCCTCGGCATCCGCCAGTGGAATTTGTCGGTCGTGTCGAGCCAGCGGAAGAACCGCATCAGCTCGCCGACGTGGTGGCGGGCGTTGTCCCGGCTCGTCGCCCCCCTCGCCCCGACCGGCCTGGCCCGCCAGTGGGCGACCATCGCCGAGCAGCGGTCACGATCAAGCGAGTGGAGCGGGACATCCTCGTGCTCCCGCTTGAACCGCTTGATGCGAGCCAGACGGAGCCGGCCGTAGGGGCTCAACTCCCCGGAGCCGACTCGTGTGTTGGCCGTCGGCACGTCGTGGGCTCCGTAGGCGTCCAGGGCCTCGTGTAGCGAGCCGGGGATGAGGTTCTCGGGCAGCGACCGCTTCGAGGCCAAGGCCCCCAACTCCCTCATCTCGGCTTCCAGTTCTCGCAGCCGACTCTCGACCACGCCACGCTGTCCTCGCCGAACCGACTCGGCGTAGAGCGCCGGATCGGACGGCACGAGGTCCAGGCTCGGGAAGCGATCCCGGTCCACCTGGATCATCTGGGCGTAGTCGGTCTCCGGGTCTTCGATGCAGAGTTCGGGCGGCGGCGGGAAGTAGGTGATCTGACGCCGCCCCTTGGCGATCTCCTCGGCGTAGGAGAGGGCCAGCGGTGACCAAAGGTCTTCCCCGACGACTCGGCAGTTCTCGTCGTACAGTTGCCGGATCTTGGCGAGGCGGTGTTCCGCCTCCTTGCGGTCGGTCCCCAGGTTGAAGCGATGCTGCCGCTTCTTCCCATCTTCCCCGAGTTTCCAACCGAGGTAGGGGCGGTAGCGGCCTTGGGGGTCGGGGCTCAGGTCACGATTTCGGCGTGCCATGGCGGTCTCGGTGCATGTGGATCACGAGGTCATGGCACCGATTCTACCAGCTTATCTGACACGGCCAAGGGGTTATCTGACACGTTATCTGACACGGAACGCTGACGCAAGTCCTTATAGGGCAGGCCGATCGACGTAAATCCAATAAAAAAGCCCGCTTGGGACTTCTCCCAGGCGGGCTAGAAGTGGAGGCGGCGGGAATTGCACCCGCGTCCCGAGAAGCGTCGGCGAGGGCTTCTACGTGCGTAGTCGATCGTTTGATTGTCGGCTTCGGGGCTCCGGTCGACAGGATCCCTTTCGGCTTAGCTCGTCATGAGTTTAGCCTGGGCCTCAACAAGCGGCTTGGCCTAGGCGATCCCGAATTGGCGTCCCCGGCCGAACCTCTCGGGAGAAGGCTCGTCGCGGGGCCGTTCACCGTTTTCAGGCGGCGAGACGGAGACCAACAGTGGTGTTGGCACTTAAGTTTTGGTCGGCTTTTTACGAGGCCAGCTGACCAACCTCGGCACGCCACCGTTCACTTCGGACATCCGGTCGATCCTGGTTCGCCCCCTTGGGAATGGATGCCGTCGTTGGGAACGCGGGAAAAGCCCCGCGCCCCATCGTCGTCCATTATCGATCCTACGACGCCGGGGTCAAGCGGGTTCGCCGTCGCGGCCGGTCTTTCTCGAAAATCGTCGCGCGTCTATGATGGGCGATCGAGGGCCCGGGGCCGTTTTGGGGACGTTGATCGGATCGAACCGCGTCGACTGTCGAGGGATCGCGCGATGCAGCCTACTTGGGAACAGATTCAGCACGCCGCTTACGAGCGCTGGGAGCGTCGGGGGTGGGCGCACGGCGCGGATCGGGAGGACTGGGCCGCCGCCGAGGTCGATCTGGCGTTCCAACAGGCGTATCGGCCGGCGGCGGAGTATCCGCTGGTCTCCGCCGAGCCGGTCGTCGTCGGCGGACGGTCGCGGCTGGGGTGTCGCTTCTGCGAGCGCGCCGCCCCCCGCGCCCGCTTCTCAAGGCCCAGGGCGGTCGTCCCCGGGGCCCTGGGCGCGACCACGCTGGCCACCGCCGAGATCTGCGACGAATGCCACGAGCAGTTCGCCGACTCCATCGACGCCGACTTCGTCCGCTTCCAGCGCGCGCTGGCCGCGGAGGACGACGCCGCCGCGGGGCCCTCGACGGTCCCGGTCGGCGCGTACAAGGCGATGGTGCGCATGGCGCTCGCGGTGACGCCGTCGCGGGAGTTGCAGCACTTCAGCGACACCGTCGAGTGGGTCGGCAACCCCGACCACGACTTCGACGGCGCGCTCTTCTCGGGGACGGCGGTCTTTTGCTATCGGACTCGGCACGCCTACGGGACGCCCTGGGTGTCGGTGTCGCGGCGGATCGACCCGGACGTCGCCTTGCCCTACGCGGTCTTCGCCCTGGGCTGGGGTCGAACCGTGGTCGAGGCCGCGCCGCCGCTTTGCGCCAAGGACCAGGACTTCGACGACCTGGCCCTGCGCCCCCCCGGCCGATCGTTCACCACCGGCTTCGGCTGGGAGATGGCCGCCGCCGAGCGCCGGGCGCTGCCGCTGGAGGTCGTCGAACGGCCTCGCAGGCAGAGGATCCGGCTGTTCGCTTGACCGTTCCGCCTCAGCGTAGGCGGAAGTCTTTGTAGGCTGGGTCGAGACCCAGCCCACGCGGGCCGAGGCTTCTCCAAGCTGGGTCGAGACCCAGCCTACAAAGGCTTATCGGCGTCGGAAGTGGTGGAGCAGGATCGCGGCGGCGGCGGCGACGTTGAGCGAGGAGGCCGCGCCGGGCATGGGGATCGTGATGGACCGGGAGCAGAACGCGACCCAGGCCGGATCGACGCCGCGGTCCTCGTCGCCCAGGACGACGGCCAGGCGGTCGGGGGCCGCGACGTCCTCGAACGGGGTCGCCTCGCGGGCCTCGGCGGCGAGGAACGCGAGGCCAAGCTCGCGCTTCATGGCGACCGCCAGGGCGAGCGGGTCGTCGGCGGTCAGGATCGGAACCCTCAGCGCCGATCCCATCGAGACCCGCAAGACCCTCCTGGAGAGCGGGTCGGGGCACGACGGGCCGACCAGGATCCCGTCGAACCCGAAGGCGTCGCTCAAGCGGGCGATCGACCCCAGGTTCTCCGGGTTGCTCACGCGAGGGCAGACGACGAATCGCAACGGCCCCGTCGCCTCGCCCCAAAGCGTCCGCCAGTCGGGCCAGGGGAGTCGTCGCCCACACGCCAACGCCCCCTGATGGAACGGAAAGCCGACCAGGTCGTGGACCCGCTCGAACGGCGCGACGTAAGTTGGAACGTCGTCCGGGACCGTCGCCCCCAGGCGGTCGACGTGGCGGTCGGTCAAGAGGATCGATTCCGTCGGGAACCGGCTGGCGAGCAGGCGCCTTACCAGCTTTTCGCCCTCGACGACGAAGCCGTCCAGGCCGCGCGTCGCGTTGGTCGCCTTCAGCGAACGGTAGATGGCGATCCGGGGATCGTCCAGGTCGTGGATGGGGATGAGCGTCATGGCGACGCTGATTGTACCGCGAGGAGGATCAAGTCCGAACCCGGCGAGTCGTCGCGATTCCGGGGCGAACCCCATGTCGGCGCGGACGGTCTTCGATTCGACGACTCGACGGCGGGCATTCGAGGGCGAGGCGATGGGACTCGACGCGACGGTCATGTGCAACTGCCTTCGGGACGGGTTGGCGAGCGAGCCTCCGTTCCCGCGGGACTGGCTGAAGATCGACTCCGACGGATACTTGAATCTGAAGCCGGAGTTCGATTCGGACGATAACTTCCTCGGATTCGTTCGATGGAGGGAGACGGCTTGCGTCCACTCCGACATGGACGCCGCTAGCGAACGAATCTCCAATTGGACGGGTTATCGTCTCTTTCAAGAGGCGCTCGGAACGATCGGCTGGGAGCGATTCCCCGTGCTGAAACGGGAGCTTCCCGACGTCAACGGAGGCCAGACCGATTCGACGGCCGCCGCGGGGGCGCTGGGCGAGCTGGCGGAGTTCCGACGGATCGACGACGCGGGGACGGCCGTCTTCCTCGTCGATCCGGCGACCGGCGAGACGATCCAGCGGGCCGTCGCGGCTTACGAGGGCGTCTTCATCATGGACGGGCGGTCGGGGCTCGACGCCGGGTTCGATCCGATCGGGTTCTTCATCCGCGACCGCGACTCCAGGGTCGAACGGTTCCGGGCGCTCCGTTTCACCCAGACGCTCCTCGACCCGGAAGCGTACATGCACGGGCCGGAGCCGGGACGGGTCGTGTTTCAGTCGTTGGACTCGGGAGAGACCTTCGAATGCCGGCTCGCGGTTTCCGGCGGGGAGATTCCCTGGCCCGACGGACGAATGCAAGACGACCGGGGACGATGCCGCTTCGAACACCCGGCGCGGCTCCACGTCGAACTCAGGCGCGAACGAGCGGCCGACTACGAATACGTCCTCCAACCCCTGGAAATCGTCTTTCGGGCGTCGGTCGAGACCGGCAATCCCGTCCGCTGGTGCTGACGGGCCCCACGTTCGGAGGCGAAACGCGCGGTCGGCGGCGACCGCGTCCACGCGGGCCGGCGGCGAACGGCCTTCTCCCCTTGAGGGAGAAGCTGGCGGGAAGCCGGATGAAAGGTGGCGCGACCGGAAGGCATCGGGTTCGAAGTCCTTGGTAAACCAGGACTTTCACCGAGACGCGACGCCGGTCGACCCCTCATCCGGCCCTTCGGGCCACCTTCTCCCTCAAGGGGAGAAGGCCGTTCGCCGCCGACTTGCGAGGAGGCGACGGGTCGAGGAGACGTAAGACGCGGCCATGTCTATGGCCGTCGAAGGCCGGGGTTTGCTAACCTGGGTTGCTCGCGAGGCTCGGTATGCCTCGCCGCGACTTTTTTAACGCGGTTCGACTTCGGCCGATCGACTCGGCCGATCGCCGCGGCGGGGCGGACGCCGATGATCGATCCCAGGGTGGCCAGCGGGTTGCGCGACCTGCTCCCCGCCGTCATGATCCCGCGCGAGCGCATCCTGCGGAGCTTCCGCGAGACGTTCGCCTCCTTCGGCTTCGCGCCGATCGAAACCCCCCACATCGAACGGATGGAAGTCCTCACCGGCAAGGGGGCCGGCTCCGACGAGGTCCTCCGCCAGATCTTCGAGGTCACCAACAAGGGAGGAACGCCCGGCGAACTGGCCCTGCGGTTCGACCTGACGGTGCCGCTGGCCCGGTTCATCGCCAGGCATGTGGATGAGGTCGGCGTGCCGTTCAAGCGGTACGCGATCGGCTCAGTCTTCCGCGGCGAGCGGCCCGCCAAGGGCCGGTTCCGCGAGTTCGTCCAGTGCGACTTCGACACCATCGGCGTCGACAGCCGCCTGGCGGACGCCGAGACCGGCCAGATGATCCACCGCGCCCTGACCGCCGCCGACGTTCCGCCGTGTACGATCGCCGTGAACAACCGCAAGATCCTCGACGGCGCGCTGGAGTCGCTGGGACTCTCGGGCAAGACGGGGCTGGTGCTGCGGTCGCTGGACAAGCTCGCCAAGATCGGCCGCGACGGCGTCCAGGCCGAACTGGCGCGGCCGGACGACTCCGGCGGCGCGGGGCTCGCCGACGAGCAGGCCGCGGCGGTCCTCGACTTCGCCCAGACCGGCCGGGGAACGCCCGAGGCGCTTGACGCCGCGGCGTCGCGATTCGGCTCCCACGAGCGGGCGGCGCAAGGGATCGCCGATCTTCGCGAGGTCGTCCGGCTGATGGAGGCCGGCGGGGTGCCCGCCGACCGGATCGCCGTCGACCTGGGGCTGGCGCGGGGGCTGGACTACTACACCGGCGTCGTCTTCGAGACCACCGTCGACGGCTGGGAGCGGTTCGGCAGCGTCGCCTCGGGAGGCCGCTACGACGACCTGGCGGGCCTATTCACCTCGCGACGCCTTCCCGGAGTGGGGGCGTCGATCGGGCTCGACCGCCTGCTGGCGCTTCTGGACGAGGCCGGAGCGCTGAAGGGCTCGAGCTCGACCGCGCCGGTCCTGGTCGCCAATTTTCCGGGGGTCGACCCGAGCGTCCCGACCCGGCTGGCCGCGACGCTCCGAACGGCGGGCGTCGGCTGCGAGATCTTCCCCGAGCCGATCCAGGTGGGCAAGCAGATGGGCTACGGCTCGAAGCGCGGGCACAAACTGGCGGTGATCGTCGGCCCCGACGAGGTCGCCGCCGAGACGTTCAACCTTCGCGACCTGGAGACCCGAGCCGAGGACAAGGGGCTGGCGTGGTCGGTCCTGGAGGATTCGGTGCTGGGGGCGCTGGAGGTGATCGAGCGGCGGGGGGCCGGATCATGAGCCCCGACCCCTCCAACGGCGTCGAACGCCACGTCGGCCTCGTCCGCGGCACCCGCGACTGGCTGCAAGCCGACTGCGCCCGGATGTCGGGCTACGAGCGATCGCTGACGGCGTCCTTCGCCCGCGCCGGCTATCGGCCGGTTCGAACGCCCATCCTGGAACTGGCCGACCTGCACGAGCGCAAGAGCGGCGCGGGGATCGTGGGGAAGTTGTTCGAGGTCTCCGGCGCGGGGACCGCCGGAATCTGTCTGCGGCCGGAACTGACCGCCGGACTGGCGCGGGCCTACGTCGAGGCCGCCGAACCGCCCCCCTTGCCGTGGCGCGCGGCGGTCTCCGGCCCCGTCTTCCGGTTCCAGGAGCCTGGCGAGGCGGTGGTCCGCGAGTTCGTCCAGGCCGGCGTGGAGTTGATCGGCGCCGGCGGCCCCGCGGCCGACGCCGAGGTGATCTGGCTGGCCGATTGGTCGCTGCGGGCCCTGGGCGTCGCCGCGCCCAAGGTCCGGATCGGTCACGTCGGGCTGATTCTGGAGTTGCTCGACGCCGCGGGGCTGCCGCCGTCGGCGAACTCGGCGTTGATCGAGTCGTTGAGCGAGGCGGCCAGCGAGGGGAAGGGGGTCAAGACGCTGGAGGCGGCGCTCGACCGCCTGACCGAGTGGCTGGGGACCGCCGGGGCCGACGCCGCGGCGGCGTTCGCCCCCGCCGCGGCCGCGGCCGACCCCGGCGTCGACCGCCTGTTCCGGCACCTGGTCCCGGACGTCGCCGGCAGGCGCTCCGGGGGCGAGATCGTCGGCCGGCTGCGGGCCAAATGGGCGCTTGAGCATTCCTTGAGCGACGCCCTGGAGAACGTCCGGGGGATCGTCGCGGCGCTTTCGGCGTTGCGAGGGCCGGCGAGGGAGGTGCTGGCGCGCCTGGAACGCGAGTTCGCCGCGCGGGCGCCGGGGACGGTGGCGGCCCTCGCCGAGTTGTGCGACATGCTCGACCGCCTGGGGGTCGACCTGGGCCGGGTCGAACTGGATCTCGGCTTCGGCCGGGGGATCGGGTTCTACACGCAAATGATCTTCGAGTTGTCCGTGGATACGTCCGAGGGGGCCGTCGAGGTCTGCGGCGGCGGCCGTTACGACGGCCTCGCCCGCGTGCTGGGAGGCCGCGACCGCGACGACCGCGGCGCGGGCTTCGCCTTCGGCCTGGAACGGCTCGACCGCGCCCTCGCCGCGACGGCCCCCACGGTCGAAAAGCCCTCGCGCGGCTGGCTCGTCACCGGCGACCCTCGCCGGGCCGCGACCCTGGCGACGTTCCTTCGCGACCGCGTCGACCTTCCCGTCGTCGTCGCGGAGATGGAGATCGCTCCGGCCGTCGCCCACGCGAAGAGCCTGGGGCTGGACCGGATCGTCACCATCGCCGCGGAGGTCGAGGTCTGGGACCTGGAGCACGGCGACGTCCGGGCCGTTCGCGGCGACGAACTGGTCGCCCAGATCAAGGGCCGGCTGGCGCTGGCCGGGGGGGACGCGCGATGAACGGCCCCGTCGATCCGATCCGGCTGGCGATCCCCTCCAAGGGGCACCTGTACGAGGGGGTCGTGGAGATCCTCAAGACGGCCGGCTACAAGGTCAAGCGCGCCAGCGACCGCCAGTACGAGGCGGTCATCGCCGGCCAGCCTCGGTTCCACGTCGTCTTCATGCGGCCGACCGACATCGTGCTGCAAGTCCAGGAGGGCCGCTGCCACCTGGGCGTCACCGGGATGGACGTCTACGCAGAGCATTCCTTCGAGGCCAGGGACGCCGCGGTCGTCGATCCGGACCTGGGCTACGGCGGCTGCCGGCTGGTGGTCGCGGTCCCGGAAAGCTGGGTGGACGTCGGCCACGTCATGGACCTGGTCGACCTGACGGCCGAGTTCAAGGCGTCGGGCAAGACCTTCCGGGTCTCCACCAAGTATCCGGCCCTGACCCGGCGCTACTTCCGCAAGTGGGGCGTGTTCCACTACCAGGTCATCGACTCCGACGGCGCCTTGGAACTGCACCCGAGCCTGGGGATCGCCGACGTGATCGTCGATTTGACCAGTTCCGGGGTGACGCTGAAGGACAACCGCCTGCGCGAGATCGGCGGGGGGACGGTGCTGGACTCCGCCGCCTGCCTGATCGGCCACGCCCCCAGCCTTCGGGAGTTGGTGGCGGAGGGGGAGGCGGGCCCCCTGGCGTTGCTCCTGGACGCGATGGACGGCGCGAGGCGCTCGGAGGGCCTGTTGCACCTGGAGGCGGTCGGCTCGACGTCGACGACGGGACGGGAGACGGCCGCGAGGGTGGCCGAATACCTTTCCTCCCGGGGGGCGCGGCACGTCGCCCGCGGCGAGGTCCGGGACGAGGCCGGCCGCGACGGTTGGCGGGTCACCGCCTTGATCGCCGCCAGGAAGCTGACGGCCTGCCAGCGCGCGCTCTCGGAGCTTGGGGCCAGCCGGATCGTCGGCCTCCCCGCCCAGTTCGTCTTCGACCGCGACGCCCCCTCCACGTTCGACGACCTGAAAAGGCGGCTCGACGCCGCCGTGACCGCCCAGACGAAACCCGGAGGCCGGCCTTGCGACCGACCCGCGTCCTGATCGTCGACGACAACCGCGACGCCGCCGACATGACGGCGGCGCTCCTGGGCGCCGAGGGCTTCCAGACGGAAACGGCCTACAACGGCCGCGACGCCCTGGCCGCCGACGGACGGTTCCGCCCCGACGTCGTGCTCCTGGATTTGACGTTGCCCGACGTCGACGGCTTCGAGGTCGCCGAGCGGCTTCGCGACGACCCGCCGCCGCCGCTCCTGATCGCGGTCTCCGGCCACGCCGAGGACCACGTCGCCGACCGCCTTCGCGCTTCGGGCTGCGCGCGCCACCTGCTCAAGCCGATCGACGTCGACGCGCTTCTGAAACTCCTCGCCGACGTCCCCCCTCGCGAAACCTGACCCGATTCCACGACCCGGAGCCGCGCCGATGCGAGTCGCCGTCTTCAGCGCCAAGCCCTACGACCGCGAGTTCCTCGACGCCGCCGCGGCGGGAACGGGCCACGAGCTGCACTACCTGGAGGCCCGGCTCACCCCCGCCGCCGCGGGGCTCGCCCGCGGCTGCGACGCGGTCTGCATCTTCGTCAACGACGAGGCGTCGGCCGCGGCGCTGATGACCTTGAAGGAGGGGGGGACCACCCTGGTCGCCTGCCGCTGCGCCGGGTTCAACCAGGTCGACGTCTCCACCGCCGCGGGACTGGGGATCACGGTGGTCCGGGTGCCGGCCTACTCGCCTCACGCCGTCGCAGAATATACCGTCGGCATGATCCTGACGTTGAACCGCCGCATCCACCGGGCCTTCAACCGCGTCCGCGAGGGGAACTTCGCGCTCGACGGCCTGATGGGCTTCGACCTTTTCGGCAAAACCGCCGGCGTCGTCGGCGCGGGCAAGATCGGCGGCCTGGTCGCCAGGATCCTCCGCGGCTT
Source organism: uncultured Planctomycetales bacterium (assembly GCA_937907525.1). Classification (GTDB taxonomy): domain Bacteria; phylum Planctomycetota; class Planctomycetia; order Isosphaerales; family Isosphaeraceae; genus Paludisphaera. The sequence continues at coordinate 9,666 of CALCIB010000336.1, forward strand.
CGACTGCGAGGTCCTCGCCCACGACTCCCGGGTCGATCCGGACCTCGCCGCCGCCGGCGTGAAGTACGTCGGGCTCGACGAGTTGCTGTCGCGCTCCGACGTGGTCTCGCTCCACTGCCCGCTGACTTCCGAGACCCGCCACCTCGTCAACGACCGAACCCTGTCCCTGATGAAGCCCGGCGCGATGCTGATCAACACCAGCCGCGGCGACGTGATCGACACCAGGGCGGCGGTCGCCGCGCTGAAGTCGGGCCGGCTCGGCTCGCTGGGGATCGACGTCTACGAGGAGGAGGAGGACTATTTCTTCGAGGATTTCTCCGGCCGCGTCATCAAGGACGACGTCCTCGCCCGACTGCTGACCTTCCCCAACGTCCTGGTCACCGGCCACCAGGCGTTCTTCACCCGCGAGGCCCTGGAGGGCATCGCCGGCACGATCGTCCAGAGCCTGTCCAACTACGAGAAGGGCCTCCCCCTGCCCAACAAGGTCGAGCCCCCGGCCTGAAATCAGCCACGCCGCGTCGAGATTCGGCAACACGCCCCCGCCTCGGAAAGCACGACCTAGGCTTTCCTAGGAAGCCGGGCGCGGGGCCCAGGCGGCGACGACGTCATCTCGGCGAGATCAGGCACATGAGACTCCTCGGCCGTTTCCTCAGGGGGGACACGCCCCAGCTCAACACCCCGGTCCTGGATCGTCGCCGCTGGCCTCGCAGCGAGACCCCGTTCGACGAAGCGGCGATGACCTGGAACGAGCGCTGGGCCGAGCGTCGGATGGAGGTCCGGGTCGTGAACCTCAGCCAGGGGGGCGCCGGGTTGATCGTGCCCTTGGTCCCCCCCGCCGACGCCGTGCTCAACCTCGTCGTCAACGGCCGCGACGGTCCCGCGGCCGTCGAGGGCAAGGCCGTCGCCAGCCGCGAGGATCTCGGCACCGGCTGGTTCTTCCTTCACATGAAATTCATCCGCGCCTGCCCCGAGCACGTCCTGGACCGGATGCGGTACGACTCGGAGGACGACTGATCCCGGCCCTCAGCGGCCGGCGCGGAACTCGCGGACGATCGCGACGTAGCGGGAGGCCAGATCCCGGATCCGGGCGAAGTCGCCCGCGGCGACGGCCTTGGGCTCCACCAGCGAGCCGCCGACCCCCAGGCAGCACGCGCCGGCCTTGAGGAAGTCGGCGGCGGTGTCCAGGTCGACGCCGCCGGTGGGCATCAATCGGATCTGGGGCAGGGGGCCGCGGATCGCCTTGAAGTAGCGCGGGCCGCCGACGTCGGCGGGGAAGACCTTCACCACGTCGGCGCCGGCCTCCCAGGCGGTCAGGATCTCCGTGGGGGTGTACGCGCCGGGCATCACGGCCTTGTCGTACCGCCGGGCCAGCCGGACGACGTCCGGGTCGAACGTCGGGCAGACGAGGTATTCGGCCCCCGCGAGGATCGCGGCGCGGGCCGTCTCGGGGTCCAGGACCGTCCCGGCGCCGAGGACCGCGGCGTCCCCCAGCGCCTTGCGGGCGTCTCGGATCACGTCGAGGGCGTCGGGAACGGTGAAGGTGATCTCCGCGGCCGTGACGCCCCCCTCGGCCAGCGCCTCCACCACCTTCACGAGCGCCTCGCCGGAGGGCGCCCGGACCACCGCCACCACGCCGCCGTCGAGGATCCGCTTGAGCGTCTTGTCGCGACTCATTGGGAAATCACCTGTCGTTCTGAAGCGCGCGGTTGTCAATACGTCCGGCCGATCTTCTCGACGATCGCGCGGCGGACCTCCAGCGGGTCGATGCCGCCGGTTTTGCGATAGACGACCTCGCCGCCGGGGGCGATGAGCAGGGTGTGCGGCAAGGGACCGGGCCACGCGGGGTCGAGGGCCTCGGCGAAGGCGTCGCGGTCGGACGAGTCGAGGACGTAATTGGCCGCGGCGACGTGGTTCTTCTTGAGCGCCTCCAACGCCTCGGCCTTCTTGGCGACGTCGTCCAGGCTGATGGTGACCAGGCGGAACGGGCGGCCGCGGTACATCCGGTTCATCGCGACGAACTCGGGAAGCTCCGCGACGCAGGGACCGCACCAGGTCGCCCAGACGTTGACCAGGGTGTACTTGCCGCCCTTGTTTCTCGCCAACTCGGCGACGCCGTCCAGGCCGATCGGCTCGATGGCGACGGGCTCGGCGTCCCACTTCTCGATCGACCGTTCGGCCTCGACGCGCTTGTCGGCCCACTTGGTCGAGCAGCCGAAGACGCGCGACGTCGGTCGCGCCACCGGCCGGCCGGCGAGGACCGCCTCCAGCGCGTCGATCGCGTAATGCTCCTTCGGCGTCTTGACGTCGGAGTCGTCGAACCCGCCCTGATAGCGCAGCTTGCGCTCGGCGTCGAAGACGAAGACGTGCGGCGTGGCCAGGCAGCCGTAGGCCGTGGAGACGGCCTGGGAGTCGCCGTCGTAGAGGTATGGAAATGGGAAGTCGTGATCGCGCGCCCGAATTTTCATCTCCTCGAACGAATCGCTCAAGTCGGTGTAGCCGAGCTCGTCCAGCCGAAGCGCCTTGGGGTCGTTGGGGGAGATCGCGACCACGGCGACGCCCCTGGGCTGATAGTCGCGGTGCATCTTGACGATCCGCGCCTCGTAGGCCTGGGCGGTGGGGCAGTGGTTGCAGGTGAAGACGACGACCAGCGCCCTGGCGTCGGCGTAGTCCCCAAGCTTGTGGTTGGCGCCGTCGACCCCCGGCAGGTCGAAATCGGGCGCGCTCGCGCCCAACTCCAGGGGCTTGAGCCCCGGCGGGTCGGCGTGGGCCGATCCGATGGCTGCGGCGAGGAGGCAGGGGACGAGCGCGAGGCGGATCGGTTTCATGGCGGGCTCGCTCCGGGCGTCGGTCGGTTCGGCTCGACAAGGAGCCCGTAGTTTGACCGACCCGGCGGCCTCGGACAAGCCCGCGACGGTTCAGGGATGCGGCCGGGGATAGGGAATCGGCACCGGGGAGGGGATGGGCATGGGGCCCGGTCGGACGATGATCGGCGACGGCGGCGGGAATCGCCAGGGTTGCAGCGACGGTCGAATCCGAACCGGAACCGGCGACGGAAGCTTCGGCTCCCGCTTTTCGTCCGTCCACCGCGGGGCGACGAACAGCCCTTCCTCCGCCGCCGCCGCGAGCAACTCGCGCTGGATCACCGCGCCGACCTTGCGGCGCTCCGTCGGCCCCGGCTCGCTGGACAGGTCGACGTCCCGGACGACGACCTTGTAGCGGGGATGTTGATCCCGCATCGTCGCCAGCCAGGCGTCGACGGCCGGGCCGTACTCCCCCTTGCGGACGTCGTAACCGCGATACTGGAACGTGGCGATCGGCGCGGCGCGGTCGTACCAGGTGACGACCTTGAAGTCGACGCGGGGTTCCTCGGCCGCGGCCAGCGCGACCGAAGCGATGATGACTTGCAAGGAAATCACGCGAGCCTCCCGGACGGATCGTGAAGACGCCCGCCCTCGCCGTCATCATCCCGCGCCGACGGCCCGCGCGGGAAGACGTCCCCCAGATCGGTCAGAAGCGCCCTGGGTCCTCGCCGACGGCGACGATGGAACACGCCTGGATCACGTCGATCCCCAGTTCCTCGGCGCGGGCGAGCAGGGCGGGGGACTCGGCGCCGGGGTTGATCCAGACCTCGTCGACCCGCTTGTCCCGGATCTGGTCGAGGATCCCGATCCCCACCGCGGGCGGGACGTAGAACGAGACGCGGTCGAGTCGATCGCCGGGGATCGCGGCCAGGTTCGGATAACAAACGAGCCCCTCGACCTCCGACAGCGACGGGTTGACCGGGAAGACCTCCCAGCCCTGGGCGGCGAACGCCCGCGCGGCCTTGTTGCCGTACTTCGAGCGGTCCCCGCTGGCGCCGATCACGGCGACCCGGCGATGGTTTTCGGACATGACGCGTCTCCTCAAGTTCGATCGGCCCGATCGTCGCGAACTCCCGGTAAGAGTCTGTCCCATAAGGGCGTCGCGGCCGGCATAACGGCCTTCCCCCCTCGCGGGGGAAGG
>CALCIB010000337.1 GCA_937907525.1 uncultured Planctomycetales bacterium
GATTCGGCCGCGAAGGATTCCCGGAAGTTATTTCGGCATCGTTCCTCGGGCCACCCTCTCCCGGCGGGAGAGGGGACGGCGCGCTACTCTATCCTTCCCAGGTTTCGAGTCGATGGGGCGTCGGACGCTCAGCCGAGCACGGGGTTGAGGCCCATGTTCTTGCGCATCTCGGCGCGTTGCTTCTCGTAGTGCATCAGGAGCTTGCGGTCGCGGAAGTGCTGGCGCTCCTTGCGGTGCTGGGCCTGGATGAAGAAGCGACGCCAGGCGGCGTTGGTCAATTCGCCCTTGCCGGCGTGGCGGGCGCGGACGCGGTTGGCGGGCTTTTCGCCGATGGCCTCGACGATCTCGTCTCGCAGGCAGACGAAGAACTGGCAGAGGCCGGGGTCGCCCTGGCGGGCGGAGCGGCCGGCGAGCTGGCGATCGATGCGGCGCGACTCGTTGCGCTCGGTGCCGATGACGTGCAGGCCGCCCATCTCGGCGACCCCCTCGCCCAGCTTGATGTCGGTGCCGCGGCCGGCCATGTTGGTCGCCACCGTCACCCTGCCGGGCTGCCCCGCCTGGGCGACGATCTGGGCCTCGATCTCGTGGTTCTTGGCGTTGAGCACCTGATGCTCGATGCCCGCCTCGGCCAACAGGGCGCTTAGGTGCTCGGACTTCTCGATCGAACGGGTGCCCACCAGCACCGGCGCGCCCTTGGCGTTCCACTCGACGATCTGATCGGCGACGGCCTGGAACTTCTCCTCCTCGGTGGAGAAGACCCGGTCGGGGAGCCAGACGCGGGCGTTCCTTCGGTTGGTGGGGATGGTCATGACGCCGACCTTATAGATTCGGCGCAGTTCGGCGGCGTCGGTCCTGGCGGTGCCGGTCATGCCGGCGAGCTTCTCGAACCGCTTAAAGAAGTCCTGGACGGTCACGCGGGCGGCGGTGATCGTCTCCAGGGTGATCTCCAGCTTCTCCTTGGCCTGGATCGCCTGGTGCAAGCCGTCCTGCCACTGACGGCCGGGCATCATGCGGCCGGTGAACTCGTCGACGATGACGATCTCGCCGTCGTGGACGACGTAGTCGCGGTCGCGAAGGTAGGCGATCTGCCCGCGCAGGGCGCGCTCGACATACTCATACAGCGTGTCGACCGTGAGCATGCTGAACGCGGAGCGCGCGGCGCGGGTCTGGACCTTGCGACGGCCGGCGGCGGTCAACTCGGCCTTCTTCTCGATCGGGTCGTACTTGTAATCCTTGATGCGGACCAGGGTTTCGGCGAGTTGGTCGGCGCCGTAGTAGGCGGACGCCTCCTCCTGGGTCGGCTGATTGTTGGCGCCGATGATCAGCGGGGTTCGGGCCTCGTCGATCAGGATGCTGTCGGCCTCGTCGACCATGGCGAAGTTGTGCGAGCGCTGGACGGGGGTCTCGGACTCGGTGTGCGTTCCCGAGCCCAGGAACGCCTGTTCGAACGACTTGCGCGAGGTGTCGCCGAGTTGCAGCCGCTTGAGTTCGTCGCGGAGGAAGTCGAAGCCCATCTCCTTGCTGGTGCCGTAGGTGATGTCGCAGGCGTAGGCGCGTCGGCGTTCGTGGTCGGACATCCCGGTCTGGATGCAGCCGATGGTCAGGCCGAGGAAGCGGTAGATCTTGCCCATCCATTCGGCGTCGCGGCGGGCGAGGTAGTCGTTGACGGTCACGACGTAGACGCCCTTGGCCGGCAGGGCGTTGAGGACCGCCGGCATGGTGGCGACCAGGGTCTTCCCCTCGCCCGTCTCCAGTTCGGCGATGCACTTGTTGTGGATCGCCACGCCGCCCAGGACCTGGACGTCGAACTGGCGCTGGCCGATGGCGCGTTTGGCGGCCTCGCGAGTCAGGGCGAACGCCTCCGGCAGGATGCCGTTGAGCGAATCCCCCTGGCGGGCGCGGAGGCGGAGGGCGTGGGCCTTCTCGCGGATCTCGGCGTCGCCCAGGGGCTCGATACTCGCCTCCAGGGCGTTGACGCGCTGGACCTGGACGGCGAACGACGCGAAGCGACCGGCGGGCGTCGGCCCGGCGATTCGTCCCACCTGGTTGATCCAGCCCACGCCGAGACGGCCTGCCATGGATGAATCCCCTGAGTTCCCGGAGTCGACCCCTTCGAACCCGCCCGATCCGGCATCCGCCCCGAATCGGCGCGGATCCCGTCGAGGGAACGGGACGCCCAGCGGCGGCGACTTCCCGAGAAATCGGCGAGGGCCTGCTTTGTCGAAAACCTAAAAACGAGTGATGCCAAGCATCCCTTCTCCCCTTGTGCAAGATTATTCGTGAGTGACGTAAGTCCAAGAACGATCCCGGATGCCTCGTCCGATCACCCAACCGTCCAATGACTTAGGGCGGCCTTGGGCTGATTTGCGACAACACCCGGCACCATAACGATTTACGAGTCCCACGAATAATCTTGCTCAAGGGGAGAAGGCCGTTTGGCGACGGCTTGCGAAAAAGTGTCGGGTCGTCAGCCTCGCGTCTCGGAGGTTCCTTGGATCGATCGTCGGGCGTGGGCCGTCGATGTCTCAAGCCGCGTGGGACGACTCCCGGATTCCCCATTAATTAATCCATGCGGGGCGACGTCCCTCCTTGACACCTTGCCGGCCTATGTCCTATTATCTTAGTACATCGACCGCGTGTTTATCTTTCCTCGCCAAGCGGCCTGGCTGGACGTCGATCCGCCGCGACCGGCGGAGACGTGGGCGTATCGAACGCGATCGCTCCAGGCGACGTTTCACCGAGATGACACGAATTCCAGGCGCGCGAACCGCGCGCGGGTGGAGATTGCGCAATGAAGCGGAGACGATTCCTCCTTCGATCGGCGGCGTGGACGGCGTCCGCCGCCGCCCTGGCGGTCGTGGGCTGCTCGGGCCCGTCGGAGCCGACCCCGGAGGCGCGCGAGGCGGCGGCGAAGGCGCCCCCGGACTTGGCGGCGGCCAACAACAAGGCCGGCGGCCAGGGGCGAGGAAGGCGATCGCGGCAACATGGTCGGTAACGAAGGAATCGTTACCGCCCGAACGCCGACCGATTTTCAACATGGGTTCCTGTTCACGCAAGTCGTCTTCACACCATATCCGGAGCATCGAATGGCGATACCTAACGGTTCGCGTCGCGGGTTCACTCTCATCGAGCTTTTGGTGGTGATCGCGATCATCGCCGTGCTCATCGCCCTCTTGCTGCCGGCGGTGCAGGCGGCGCGCGAGGCGGCCCGCCGCGCGCAGTGCGTCAACAACCTCAAGCAGATGGGGTTGGCCGCGTCCAACTACGAGTCGTCGTACCAGACCTATCCCTTGAGCAACGCGACCAACACCTCGCCGGGCTGCGGCGCGTCGGGCCCGAGCGCCTGGGGGAACTGGAGCGGCCAGGCGATGATGCTCCCCTTCATGGAGCAGACGTCCGTCTTCAACGCGTGCAACTTCCAGCTCACCGCGTCCCAGTTCGATTGTTTCGGCGTCGCCTGGTACGCGAATTCGACGGCCCGCGACACGCTCATCAACTCGTTCCTGTGTCCGTCGGACGGGTCGACCATGGGGAGCAGCGGCGCCAGGCGGATCAACAACTATTACGGGTCGTACGGCGTCACCACGGACGTCTGGAACAACCAGAGCACCGGCGTCTTCGCCCACAACGCCGCTTACGGCGTCTCGGCCGTGACCGACGGCACCTCGAACACCGTGATGTGGAGCGAGGGGCTCACGGGCAGCACGATGATCAACAAGCGGACGTCGGTCGGCGTCACGGCCACCGCCGCCTTCCTGGATCCCCGCGCCGTCGTCAACGGCGCGCAGGTACTCAACGCCTCCGTCCAGGGCGCCTTGACGTCCTGCAACACGACGCTCGCGTCGGCGAGCAGCGTCATCGACTCCCGCGGGCAGTTCTGGGCGGTCGGCTCCCCCGGCCTCACGTATTTCAACACCGTGGTCACGCCCAACTCGACGCAGTACAAGTGGTCGACCTGCCGCACCGACGGCACCGCCGCGGCGGACTACTCCAGCTTCGTCAACGCCAACAGCAACCACTCCGGCGGCGTCAACGTCGCGTTCGCCGACGGCAGCGTGCGGTTCATCAAGGACGCGGTCGCCCAGAACGTCTGGTGGGCGCTCGGCACGAGGGCCGGCGGCGAGACGATCTCCAGTGACTCCTACTGACACCGATCCGAAACCCGCCTCGAAGCCAAACGCCCACGGCCCCCGTCGACTTCCCCAGGTCGCCGGGGGCCGTTCGTCATCGTCGCCGCGGCGGGGTCGTTCGCCGGGCTCGACGTCGGGAAATCGTTGGGAGTCGGCGGCCTTCGGCCTTATAATCGAGCCCGGAGGACGACGCTCGCCGCATGAACACGACTCATCGCTATACGTCGGTTCGCATGGGGGGCCGGGCGCTTTCGCGGCTGGCGCCGGCGGCGCGGTTCGGCGTGGGGTTCCTGGGGGTCGCGTATTTTTTAGATCAGGCCCAAACCCTTCTTTCCGACGCCCAGTTCACCTGGGCGGAGCGCCGGATCGCCGCCTTGACCGCGGTGACGGTCGTGATCGGCTTCGGCCTGGCCGGCTGGGTCGCGGGGACGATCCTGAAGGTGGCCGCCGGCTTGCTGGAGTTGCTCGCCGACCAGGCCGAGGCGTCGTGGAGGACCGTCGACTTGATGGAGGTCCACGTCGTCCCGACGCTCGGCCGGATCGCCGCGAGGCTCGACGTCGAGACCGCGAACGCATCACCGAACGCCTCCCCCGCCCCGTCCGCTTCCACCGAACCGCGACGGCTGGAGACGGGCCGCGTCCAGGCGCTGACCGGGGAACTGGCCGAGGCGCGCGCGGAGGAGGACGTCGACCGCGCGCTGGATCTGCGCGACGAGTTGACGCGATACCTTCGCGGCGACGCCCTGCGGCGGCTCGACCGTGAGTTGGCGCGCTGGACGCGCGGGCTGATCGAGGCCAAACTCAAGGCGAGCGAGGTCGACTGGGAGGTCGCCCGCTGGGCGGCCCGCGCCGTGGACAGCCTGGGCGACGAGCCCGACGCGGTCGCCATCCGATCCGCCCTCCCGGAGATCCGCCGCCGCGCCGGGCTTTGCCGGGTTTGCGGCCGGGCGGTCGCCGGCGGCAAGGACGTCTGCGGCCGATGCGCCACTCAGTCCGCCGGAAAGGAGCCCCGATGAGCGTCCGCGTCCGCTGCCCCCAGTGCCAGGCCGCGTTCCTCGTCCCCGACGACCGGCAAGGCCGCGCCGTCGCCTGCCCGAAATGCGGCGCGACGCAAAGGCCGCCCGCCGACGAGCCGGAGCCGCTCCCGGTCGCCCGACCCGTCCCGACGGACCAAGCCGACGAGGTCTCGTCGGTCTTCCGTCCCTCGGCCGATGCGCGCGAGCGGAAATCGTCGCGCCGGAAGTGGATCGCGGCTGTGCTTTTGCTGCTTTTGCTCGGGGGCGTCGCGACGTTCCTGGCCGTCTGGCCTCGGTTCCGGAAGCGTCCGCTGGACGTCGCGGAGCGGATCGCCAAGGCATATCTTCAAGCCCTGGTCGATCATGACGACGCGGCCCTGCGCCGGGTCTCCGTGGTGGAGGACCACCCGGCGATCCGCGACTTCCACGACCCGACCCGCGACAAGGCCCGCACCACGACCCTCCGCGGCTCGTTCGCGCCGATCGCGGCGATGCATCGCAAGATCGAGGGCGAATACGACTACGACCCGACGATCGGCCGGTTCACGCCCAAAAACCCCCTGGGACCGGCCGCGGAGGCGCTCGACGCCCTGCACGAGGCCAAGGCCGACGCCGAGAAGTCGGGGCTTTACGACAAGATGCAAAGCGGCGATCCCGACGACCTGTTCGACGCCGCCGAGGGGTTGGGCAAGGTCTTCGAGCAACTCGCGTCGACCACGCTGGCCCCCAAGAAGATCCTGCCGACGTACAAGATGCTCGTCGAGGAGGCCGATCCCCCGCTCCCTCCCGACGCCCGCGAGCTGGCGATGATCTACGCCGAGTCGCCCAAGACCTGGGACGCGCTTTTGAAGCGGTCGTTCCCGACCCTCAAGGCCGACGGCCCGTTCGTCTACGAGCGCGCCGAGGTCGCCGCGAACGTCATCGACGCGCTGGGCTCTCCCGGAGCGCCGCCGACGCCGATGCGGTTGACGCTCGTCCGGTTCCGACTGGAGGGGATCGACACCACCTGGAAGGTCGTCGACGCCCGCCGCGTCCTCCCGGAGCCTCCCGCCGAGCCGATGCCGACGCCGACCGTCTCGGAACCCGAGCCCGCCGCGCCGCCGGAGTCGCTGGGGAATCCGTCGGGGTGACCGATCAAACCTTGGTCGCGGTCCCCAGGGCCTTTTGAAGCCGCTGGTCCTTGCGCTTGGCGACCTTGGCCCGTTCGTTGACCTCGTACTCGCTGGCCCACGCCTCGGGGTGGGTCTGTCGGTAGTATTCGCTGGAGACCAGCAGGTCGCGCAGGTCGAAGACGTGGGTCTGGTGCCGCTCGGAGTTGGCCAGCTCGAAGTTCTGGTTCATCTTGATGGCGTCGAACGGGCAGTACTCGGCGCAGAGGCCGCAGTTCATGCACACGTCCATATCAATGAAAAACTCCTCGGGGAGCGGCGCGACCGTCCCCCTGGGGCTCCTGGCCTGGGACATCCAGATGCACTGCGGGGGGCAGACCTTGGCGCAGATGGTGCAGTTGGTGCAGCGGACGTAGCCGTCCTCGTCGTCGTAGATCAGGACCGGGAGCATCCGGAACCGCTCGAAGACCGGCAGCCGCTCGTCGGGGTATTCGACCGTGAACAGCCCCTCGGCGCGCGCGTCCTGGACGACGACGCGCTCCTCGCCGCGCGCCGGCGGGCGGAAGAGGTCGACCGGCAGCGGGCCGCCGCCGCGACGTCGAAACGCGAAGCCGTTTCGCAGGTCGCAAACGAACGTCAGCAGGAATCGCCTCAGCGTGATCCAGTGGCCTCGGATCAATCCGCGTCCGATGGGCATGAAACCCTTCTCCTCGCCTCGATGCTCTACCGAAAACCGCCTGGAGCAGGCACCCCGTCCCCCCTTCCCCCCTTGTGGGAGAAGGTACCCCGAGGAACGATGCCGAAACAAATTCCCGGAATGGAACCACAGAGACACGGAGGACACAGAGAGAGAATTGAGAATTGAAAATAAATAACTTTATATATCCAATGATTAAAGACGGCTAGATCGCTCCTCGTTCTCTCTCTCCGTGTCCTCGGTGACTCTGTGGTTCCCTATCTTCGTCGCATGGATTCGGCAAGTTATTTCGGCATCGTTCCAAGGGGCGGATGAGGGGGGCGCGACCGGAAGCCCCGGACTTCAAGGTCATGGCCGAACGCGGGATGCGACGCCGGCCGCTCCCCTCATCCGGCCTTCGGCCACCTTCTCCCACAAGGGGAGAAGGGATGTTCATTATCGCTTGGCCTTGATGTTTTTCGTCGGAACATCAGGTCGTCTCATCGATCGACCTCGCCCAGCACGATGTCGAGGCTTCCCAGGATGCCGACGACGTCGGCGACGGTGTGGCCCAGGCACATCTTCTCAAGGGCCGTCAGGTTGAGGAAGCTGGGGCTGCGGACGTGGTAGCGGTAAGCCGTCGGCGAGCCGTCCGACACCAGATAGAAGCCCAACTCCCCCTTGGGGTTCTCGACCCGCCCGTAGGTCTCCCCCGCGGGGACCTTCAGGTGGTACGCCTTGCGGTTCTTGGCGGTCAGGGTCGGGCCCTCGGGGATGTCGCGGAGGGCCTGCTTGAGGATTCGAACGCTCTCGCGCATCTCCTGGAGCCGGACCCAGTAGCGGTCGAAGACGTCGCCCGCGGAGCCGGTCGGCACGTCGAACTCGAAGCGGTCGTAGATCGAGTAGGGCGAGGCGCGGCGGACGTCGTGGGCGACGCCCGAGGCCCGCAGCACCGGCCCGCCGGTCGAGTACGCGATCGCGTCGGCCGCCGACAGCACGCCCACCCCCCTGGTCCGATCGAGCATGATCTCGTTCTCGGTCAGGTAGGCGTCGAGCTCGTCGATCTTGCGGTCGAGCCGGTCCATGACGATCCCCCGGCAGCGGTCGAGCCAGCCCGGCGGCAGGTCGGCGGCGACGCCCCCGAACCGGAAGTAGTTGCACATCATCCGACCGCCCGAGGCCCACTCGAACAAATCGAGGATCAACTCCCGCTCCTCGATCGCGTACAGGGCCGGGGTGAAGAACGCGCCCAGGTCGTTGAGCAGGAAGCCGATCGACCACATGTGGCTGGCGATCCGGGTCAACTCGGCCATCATCACCCGGATGTATTCGGCGCGCTCGGGGGGCTTCAACGTCCCCCCGATCAACTGCTCGACGGCCAGGGCGTAGCCGAAGTTGTTCCCCATGCTGGTCAGGTAGTCGAGTCGGTCGGTGAAGGGCATGTTCATAAGGAACGTGTTGCGCTCGCCGATCTTCTCGTGGTTGCGGTGGAGGTAGCCCATCACCGGCTTGAGGCCGACGATCGTCTCGCCGTCGATCCGGACGTTCATCCGGAAGACGCCGTGGGTGCTGGGGTGCTGCGGGCCCAGGCTCACGACGTACTCGTCGGAGGCGAGCGCCTGGACGGAGACGCCCGTCGGGACCGCGTCCTCCCCCTTGGGGTCGTCCACGCCGGAGAGGTCGGCCCAGCCGCGAAACGTCCGGGGGACCTTGAGGTTGGTTCCGTGGGGGTTGAGTTCCTCGCCGCGGAGGTGAAGCCCTCGGCCCTCGGCGACGCGGCTGGAGAAGACCTTGCCGGGCTCCTCGTAGTACGGCTCCAGGTAGTCCTTGCGGAGCGGGTGGTAGGCGAACCCCTCCCACATGAGAATTCGTTTGAGTTCCGGATGGCCGTCGAAGCGGACGCCCATCATGTCGAAGACCTCGCGCTCCTGGAAGTCGGCGCCGCGATGGACGTGATACAGCGACGGCACGACCCCCTCCCCGTCCGCCTCGGCGGCGCGGACGCGGAGGACGATCAGCGAGCCGGGCCGCGCCAGGCTCTCCAGATGATAGACGACCTCGACGCAGTCGGCGTAGTGGACGCTTTGGAGGCTGGCCAGGTAGTCGAAGCGGATCTCGTCGCGGTCGCGCAGATACAGGACGACGGCGACGAGTTTTTCCGGCGGGACCAGAAGGCCGGAGCGGACGATCTCGACGGTCCCCTCCCCCAGCGCGGCGTCGAGCCGACCGGCCAGGGCGGTCAGGCCGGCGTCGCCGAGCCACGAGCCGCTCGGGAGGACGACGACGCGCCTCGAGTCGGCCGCGTGCTTGGTGACGGGGAAGGCCGCGGGTCGCTCGTCGTCCCCAGGCGTCGGGGAGGCGATCAGGACCGGCTTTTCAAGCTCCCGCTCGCGCTTCTCGACCAGCCCCGCGGCGACGCGCTCGGCGGTCGCCTCGACGACGCGAAGGTCGATCAGGTCGGGGCCCAGGGCGGGGACGGGAACGTCGCGTTCGACGTCGTCGCGATACCAGGGGGCGACGGCCAGCGACTCCTTGTCGATCTTCTTCTGAAGCGCGATGATGCCGTTGATGAGGGCCTGCGGCGTCGGCGGGCAGCCGGGGACGTAGACGTCGACGGGGAGGAACTTGTCGATGCCGGAGACGACGTTGTACCCCTCCTTGAACGGCCCGCCGCCGGAGGCGCACGCCCCCATCGCCATGACGTACTTGGGCTCCGGCATCTGATCGTAGAGTCGAACGATCTGGGGCGTCATCGTCTTGGTGACGGTCCCGGCGACGATCATCAAATCGGCCTGGCGGGGCGAGCCGCGGAAGACCTCGGCCCCGAAGCGGGCGAGGTCGAACCGGCTGGAGGCCGTGCAGATCATCTCGATGGCGCAGCACGCCAGCCCGAAACCCAACGGCCAAAGGCTGGAGCGTCGCCCCCAGTTGTAGACGACGTCCACCATCCCCAGGAGTTTTTCCCAGTTCGTGACCAGGACGCACCGCTCCAGTTCCTTCCGGAGCGCGGGGTCGATGTGGATCGTCCATTCGGGCCGGACGATCGGCGGGGAGTCGTTCATGGCGGGCCTGTCGAGGAGCGTTCGGGCGGCGTCGATCGTCCGCCATCCTAATCCCGGCCTTCCCGATCCGCCAGGGGAACGGCCCTTCAAGCGATCGCGACATGGTTTCCGAGCGGGCCGCTCACCCAAGGCCGTCATTATACGAACGTCGCCTCTGGACGTCCGCCCCCGCGTCCTCACCGAATAATCCTGACCGTCACGGATTTTGGGGGTCTGAACGAATCTTCCCCCTTTGCGGGGGAAGACAGACCGCGAAGCGGTCAGATGAGGGGGACGACGCGCGAGGCGACCGTCGCGATTCGCGAAAACCCGTCCGGGAGGCCCTGGACGTCGATGGCGTTTTGTCTCGCCCCCCCCTCATCCGGCCCTTCGGGCCACCTTCCCCCGCGAGGGGGAAGGCCGTTATGTCCACCACCCCCAAAATCCGTGACGGTCAGGAATAATCATCGCGCCGCCGGGTCGCCCGTCAGGGGCAGGGAGACGGCCTTCCCCTCGCGGGCGGAGCGGTAGACGGCGCGGATGATCTCGACGGATTTGCGGCCCTCGCGGCCGTCGACGGCGGGCTCGCCCTGGCCGTCGAGGGCGCGGAGGAAGTCGGCGATCTGCTCGCGGTGGCCCAGGTGGCTGATGCCGCGGGGGTCGCTGGCGCCGGAGTTCCCCGACGAGCGGCCGGCGATGGCCGCCAGGATGATGTTGTCGCTGGGGATCTTCTCCTGGAAGTCCCACAGGGTCACGTCGTCCTGCTCCACCCGAGCCGAGCCGCGGTCGCCGTGGATCTCGATCCGCTTGGCGAGCCCCGGATAGACGCTGGTGGCCGCCTGGATCGTCCCCAGCGCCCCGTTCTTGAAGCGGACGCTGGCGACGACCGTGTCCTCCACCTCGATCCGCGAATGCGCGAGCGTCGCCGCGTGGGCCGCGACCGAATCGACGTCGCCCATCAGCCAGTAGAGCAGGTCGACGTTGTGGATGGCCTGGTTCATGAGGGCGCCGCCGCCGTCGAGTTTCCAGGTGCCGCGCCAGCCGCCGGAGTCGTAATATTCCTGGGTCCGCCACCATTTGACGTGGGTGTCGCCCAGGGTCAGGCGGCCGAAACGACCCGAGTCGACCGCCTCCTTGAGCCGGACGTTCGCCGGGGTGAACCGCGACGGGAAGATGGCGCAGAGGCGGACGCCGGCTTCGTCGCAGGCGTTTATGATCGCGTCGCAGCGGGCCAGGTCGACCTCCAGCGGCTTCTCGACGACGACGTGCTTGCCGGCCCTCGCCGCGGCGACGGCCGGCTCCATGTGCGCTCCGCTGGGGGTGCAGACGCAGACGACGTCGATCTCGGGACGGCGGAGCATCGCGTCCAGGTCGTCGTAAGTCCGGCAACCGTGGCCGGCGATGCCGGCGATCTTCTCGGCGTTGGCGAGGGTTCGGCTGTAGGCCGCGACCACCCGCGCGCCGTCGATCTCGTCGACCGCGCGGGCGTGGTACTCCGCGATCATCCCGCAGCCGACGATCCCGATTCCGTGCTCGGCCATCTCCATCCACCTTTCAGACGAGTCGGATTTCGGCGATCTTCCGCTTGCCCGATCGGACGATCAGGCCGTCCTTGACGTAGACCAGCGCCTTCGGGTCGGTCACGACCTCGCGACGAGGACCGACGTTGAACCCGCCCCCCTCGATCACCCGGCGGGCGCTGGACGTGCTGGCCTCGAAGCCGATCTCCTTCAGGAGCGCGGGCGCGGCGATGCGGCCCTCGGCGTCGAGCTTGTCGGCCGACAGATGGACTACGGGGATCTCAAGCGGGTCCTCGCCGGCGGAGCGACGGCGGAACGCCGCCGCGGCGCGGTCGGCGGCCTCCCGGCCGTGGTACTGGGCCACGATCGACTTGCCCAGCACCTCCTTGGCGTCGCGGGGGTTGGTCCCCTCGGCCAGCAGCTCCCGGACCTCGGGTTGGGGGAGGTCGGTCAGCAGGGTGAAGTACTGGGCCATCGGCTCGTCGGGGACGCTCATCACCTTGCCGAACTGCTCCTCGGGCGACTCGGCCACGCCGATGTAATTCCCCAGACTCTTGCCCATCCGCCGAGTCCCGTCGGTCCCCACCAGGATCGGCATCGTCATGGCGATCTGCGGCTCCTGGCCCCTAAGCGGTTGCAACTGGCGAGCGACCAGAAGGCTGAAAAGCTGCTCCGTCCCCCCCAGCTCGACGTCGGCGTCGATCTCCACCGAGTCCCAGCCCTGCATCAAGGGGTAAAGGCATTCGTGGAGGTAGACGGGTTTCTCGTCCTTGATCCGCTTGGCGAAGTCCTCGCGCGCGGAGATCTGGCCCAACGTCATCCGGCGCATCAGGTCCAGGACGTCCAGGAAGCCCCACTTGCCGAACCAGTCGCCGTTGTGGTGGACCTCGGCCTTCTCCAGGTCGATGATCCGCCCCACCTGCTTGAGGTAGTCGCGGGCGTTCGCGGCGACCTGTTCGGCGGTGAGGGCCGAGCGGGTTTCGTCGCGGCCGGATGGGTCGCCGACCATCGCCGTGTAATTTCCGATGATGACGACCGCCTTGTGACCCAAATCCTGGAACTGACGGAGTTTGCGGAGCGGGACCGTGTGCCCCAGGTGGACGTCGATCCCGGTCGGGTCGATGCCGTACTTGACCCGCAGCGGACGATTCTCGCGAATCGAGCGCTCCAGCCTCTTGAGGAACTCCGCCTCGGGGACGATTTGATCCACGCCGCGGCGAAGGATCTCCAGTTGGGCTTGCGCGTCCAGCATCGTTTCATCCGGCTCCAGGCGGGGTTCGGCCGCGACTCCGGAAGGGAGGGGGCGGCCGTCGGTTCGCCGATTTTAGGGCCCGACGCCGAACTTCTCAAGGTGGCCCACGGACGCAAGGGCTGATACGATGGATCGTTTGGAACCGCGTCCGTCCGCGCCCAGCCGTCGCGAGGCCCCATGACGTCGCCCCTCTCGCACACCTTGCTTTTGCTCCTCGTCGGCGCGGTTTTGAATTCGATCCTGCTGGGGATGGTCGCCGCGTGGTTCTGGCTGGTCGCGCGCCTGGTCCGCGGCGAGTCGCTCCCGCGAGTCGAGCCCTTCGCCCCGGCGCGACCGGCGACGTGGGGCCCCGGCGCGCTCCTGGCGCTTTTGATCCTGTACCTCGGCGCCCAGGCGGCGACGTCGGCCGGCTACCGGGCCGTCGTGGGGGTCGATCTTTTCAAGCTGTCGGCCCGTTACGTCGAGGAGACGGAGGACCGCGCCTCGGCCCCCGTCGACGCCAAGCCGGACCCGGCCGCGACCCGCCGGCTCGCCAACGACGCGATGCACCTGATGACCTGGAACGCGACGTTCAACGCCCTGTTCCTGGTCGCCTTCCCCTGGGTCTTCCGCCGCGTCTCGGGAGCGCGACTCGCCGACCTGGGGCTGGTCCCCACTCGGCTGGGCGCGCAGGCGAAGGTGGGAGTCGTCGTCGCCTTGCTGGCGACGCCGGCGGTCTACATGATCCACCTCCTCGCGCTCAAGGCGTTCCCCCCCCGCGCGCATCCCGTCGAACAGATGCTGGCGATCGAGTTCTCCCCCTTGATGGCCGGGGTGTCGCTCCTGAGCGCGGTCGTGCTGGCGCCGCTGTTCGAGGAGACCGTCTTCCGAGGCGTCCTCCAGGGCTGGCTGGTCCGCGTCTCCCGCGAGATCTTCGGCGGTTCGACGGCGGTCGAGTCCGAGGCGGACCACGACCGCGGTCGGTCGGCCGAGGTCCCAGGAATCGTCCTGGCCTCGGCCCTTTTCGCGGCGGTCCACTATCCGCAATGGCCGACGCCCATCCCCCTGTTCTGCCTGGCGATGACGATGGGCCTGCTCGCGTGGAAGACCCGGAGCCTGGCGGCGGCGATCGTCGTCCACGCCCTGTTCAACGCCACCAGCACCCTGGCCCTGATCGCCATGCAACTCGTCCCCACCCCTCCGAACCCGCCCCCGGTCCCCTCCCCGACGCCTCTACCCGCCCCCGGCGTGATCGTCGGCGTGGGACGCCCCGGAAGCGATCGCGACGGCGGCGGCGGCATGTCCGCCGAGCCGGCCCCGAAGTGCCTCCACGCCCGCGTCGACTCCGCCATTTCGGAAGACGTCCGCGACGAACCGACCGACGTCGTCATCCATCTCGTATCCGGCCCCCCTAGAATCAAAATGGAGGAAAGGCGCGGGCGCCGCTCGACAAGCGGGAAGCCAGGCCCCGCTCAAGGGGGTCGCCTCCGCCGCGAGCGCCGCGCCGGCGCGGTCGAGGCCGCCGCGGCGGACGTTCCAGGAACCTCCCTCGAAGGCGACCTGGACGACTCCCCCGCGCGCGGAAACAAGGAGTCGTCAATTAGCGACATGAGCAAATACAATTACCTGATCGTCGGCGGCGGGATGGCCGCCGACGCCGCGGTCCACGGCGTCCGCGAGGTCGACCCGAACGGCTCGATCGGCCTGCTCTGCGCCGAGGAGCACCCGCCTTACGCGCGCCCTCCCCTCTCCAAGAAGCTCTGGACCGGCAAGCCTCTTGAAAGCGTCTGGCTCGAAACCGAGGGCGAGGGGATCACGCTCCTGCTGGGACGGACGGCCCGGAGCCTGGATCTCGGGAACAAGCGCGTCGTCGACGACCGGGGGACCGCCCACGACTACGACAAGCTGCTCCTGGCCACCGGCGGGACGCCCCGCCGCCTCCCCTTCGGCGGCGACCGGATCATCTACTACCGCTCCGTGGACGACTACCGACGACTCCGCGGACTGACCGAGAAGGCGGAACGCTTCGCGGTGATCGGCGGCGGGTTCATCGGTTCGGAGATCGCCGCGGCGCTGGCGATGAACGGCAAACAAGTGACGATGGTCTTCCCCGACGCGGGGATCGCCGCCCGCGCGTTCCCCGCCGACCTGTGCCGGTTCGTCACCGACTACTACAAGGAGAAAGGGGTCGAGGTCCTGGCCGGGAGCCGGGTCGACGGCATGGACGAGCGCGAGGGCCGCGCCGTCCTGAAGGTCCGAGACGCCGAGGGCGGCGACGCCCGGGAGGTCGCCGCCGACGGCGTCGTGGCCGGGATCGGGATCCTGCCGAACGTCGAACTGGCCAGGGCGGCCGGCCTGAAGGTGGACGACGGCGTCCTGGTCGACGCCTCGCTCCGAACCAGCCGCCCCGACGTCTTCGCCGCCGGCGACGTCGCCAACTTCCACAACCCCGCGCTCGACGGGCGGATGCGGGTGGAGCACGAGGACAACGCCCTGACGATGGGCCGACTGGCCGGCCAGGCGATGGCCGGAAAGGCGGTGAACTACGATCACCTTCCCTCGTTCTACTCGGACCTCTTCGACCTCGGCTACGAGGCCGTCGGCGAGATCGACTCGCGGCTGGAGACCTTCGCCGATTGGAGGGAGCCGTTCCGCGAGGGCGTGGTCTACTACCTTCGCGACGGCCGCGTCCGCGGCGCGCTGCTCTGGAACGTCTGGGACCAGGTCGACGCCGCCCGCGCCCTGATCGCCGAAGCCGGCCCGTTCCGTCCCGAACAACTCAAGGGCCGCCTGCCCGCCTGAGAATCCGTCCCATAAGGGTGTTGCGATCAGCATAACGGCCTTCTCCCCTCGCGGGGGAAGGTGGCCCGAAGGGCCGGATGAGGGGGGGCGGGCAAGATGGCCCTCGGGATCCAGAACCGCCTTGGGCCGACTTTCGACGTTTCGACGGCTTCCGATCGCGCCGTCCCCCTCATCTGACGCCTTCGGCGTCTGTCTTCCCCCGCGAGGGGGGAAGACCGTTATAGTCGTCGTTCACACACTTATGGGACAGACATCCGAGACTTCCCAGGGCCGAGCCCGACCGCGATGGAGGCGAGATGGCCGATCAGCGTTCCGACCCCGCGACGAGGCGCGCGCTCGCGGCCCGCTACCGCGAGACCCGCGCCCGAACCGAGGCCCTGTGCGCGCCTCTGGAGCCCGAAGACCACCAGCTTCAGTCGATCCCCGAATGCAGCCCCCCCAAGTGGAACCTGGCGCACACCAGTTGGTTTTTCGAGACGTTCCTCCTCGCCCCCCGCGAGCCGGGCTTCCGGCCGCACCATCCCCTGTTCGCATACCTGTTCAACTCCTACTACAACGCCCTCGGCGACCAGTGGCCTCGCGCCTCGCGCGGGCTGCTGTCGCGGCCGACCGTCGCGGAGGTGTACGCCTACCGCCGCGCCGTCGACGAACGAACGCTCGCGCTGCTGGAGTCCGCCGACGACCGCGCCTGGACGGAGTTGGCTCCGATCGTCGAGCTTGGCCTGAACCACGAGGAGCAGCATCAGGAGCTTTTGCTCACCGACCTGAAGCACGCCTTCGGGCTCAATCCCCTGCGCCCCTGCTACGCCCCGCCGGAGGAGCGGCCGCGAACCGCCGCCGCGGCCGTCGAGTGGGAACGCCATCCGGCCGGCGAGCGCCGGATCGGCCATGACGGGTCCGGGTTCGCGTTCGACAACGAGGGGCCGCGCCACCGCGCGCTGGTCCCGGCGTTCGAGTTCGCGTCGCGCCCGGTGAACAACGGCGAGTTCCTCCAGTTCATCGCCGACGGCGGTTACGACCGCCCGGAACTGTGGCTCTCCGACGGCTGGGCGACGAAAAGGCGCGAGGGCTGGTCCGCCCCGCTCTACTGGATCCGCGACGGCTCGGAGTTCACTCAATTCACGCTCCGAGGGACGCGACCGCTCGACCCCGCCGAGCCGGTCTGCCACGTCGGCTTCTACGAGGCCGACGCCTACGCCCGTTGGGCCGGCGCCCGCCTGCCGACGGAGAACGAGTGGGAGGTCGCGGTCGGCGCCCGGCCGGTGGTGGGCAACTTCCTCGACTCGGAGCGGTTCCATCCGGATAATCGCAAGGAATCATATTACGGCGACGTCTGGGTATGGACCGCCAGCCCCTACGTCGCGTATCCGGGGTATCGGCCGGCGGCGGGGGCGCTCGGGGAATACAACGGCAAGTTCATGTGCAACCAGATGGTGCTCCGCGGCGGCTCGTGCGTCACGCCCGCGGGGCACGTCCGGCCGACCTACCGCAACTTCTTCCCCGCCGAGGCCCGCTGGCAGTTCTCCGGCCTCCGACTCGCGAAGGACGCCTCTTGATGACCAGAGCCCGACTCGCGCCGCGCCCGACTTCTTGCTTCAGGGACGACGTACTCGCCGGCTTGTCCACGCCGCGGAAGCGGCTACCGTCGAAGTACTTCTACGACGCCGCGGGCTCTCGACTGTTCGACCGCATCACCGAGCTTCCCGAGTATTACCCGACGCGCGTCGAGCTAAGCATCCTCCGCGCCCACGCCGCCGCGATGGCCGCGCGCTGCGGCCCGCGATGCCTGCTGGTGGAGTTCGGAGCCGGCAGCGCGACCAAGGCGCGGCTGGTGCTCGACCGCCTCGACCGCCCCGCCGGCTACGTCCCGGTGGACGTCTCCGGCGAACACCTCCGCGCGGCCGCCTCGGCCCTGGCCGACGACTACGACGGACTTCGGGTCGAGCCGGTCGTCGCCGACTTCACGACCCGATTCGACGTCCCCGACCTGCCGGCGTCCCGGCGGGTGGTCTATTTCCCCGGTTCGACGATCGGCAACTTCGACCCGCCCGACGCCGACTCCCTGCTCCGCCGCGTGGCGAGGCTCGTCGGCCCCGGCGGCGGCCTCTTGCTGGGCGTCGACCTGCGCAAGGATCCGGCCGTCCTGGAACGGGCCTACGACGACGAGGCCGGCGTCACCGCCGCCTTCAACCGCAACCTGCTCGTCCGGGCCAACCGCGAGCTGGGCGCCGACTTCGACGTCGCCGCGTTCCGACATCGCGCGTTCTACGACCGTGAATATTCGCGGATCGAGATGCACCTCGCGAGCCTCGTCGCGCAACGGGTCCGAATCGGCCCCGATGCGTTCGACTTCCGCGCCGGCGAGACGATCCACACCGAGAACTCGTACAAGTACGACGTCGCCGAATTGGCCCTCCGCGCCGAACGATCCGGGCTGCGGCTGGACGAGGCGTGGACCGACGACCTAAACTACTTCGCCGTGCTCTACCTGACCGCCGCGTGACGGTGACCGCCCGATGTTCCTACTGCGCGACGTCGAAAAGTCGTTCGACGCCCGACCGGCGCTCGGGCCGCTCTCGCTGGAGACGCCCGCCGGTCGGACGACCGTGCTGATCGGCCCCAGCGGGTGCGGCAAGTCCACCCTCCTGCGGCTGCTCGTCGGGCTGATCCGGCCCGACGCCGGCGCGGTCCTCTTCGACGGCGAGCCGGTCACGCCGGCGTCGGCCCGGTCGGCCCGACTCCGGGTCGGCTACGTGATCCAGGACGGCGGCCTGTTCCCGCACCTCACCGCGCGCGGCAACGTGACCCTGATGGCCCGGTATCTCGGCCGCGACCGCGCCCTAACGGCCCGGCGCGTCGACGAGTTGGCGGAACTGACCCGCTTCCCTCCCGAGGGGCTCGACCGCTATCCGAACCAACTCTCCGGCGGCCAACGCCAGCGCGTCGGCCTGATGCGGGCGCTTTTGCTCGACCCCGACGCGCTGCTGCTCGACGAGCCGCTGGGCGCGCTCGACCCCCTGGTCCGCGCCGAGCTTCAGGACGAACTCAAGGGGATTTTCGACGCCCTGGGCAAGACGGTGGTCCTGGTGACGCACGACCTCGGCGAGGCGGCGTTCTTCGCGGATCGCATCGTGCTTTTGCGCGACGGCCGGATCGTCCAGCAAGGGAGCCCGGCGGACCTCTGGCGCCATCCCGCGGACCCGTTCGTGACCCGTTTCGTGCAAGCCCAGCGCGGGCCGGAGCCCCCCTCGTGAGACGTCCAGGACCGATCGCCCTCTCGTCGTTCCTGGCGAGCCTCGTCCTGGTCGCGGCGTTGCCGGCGCTCTCCGGCTGCTCCTCGGCGACGAGGCCGGTCGTGATCGGATCGAAGAAGTTCACCGAGTCGGTGGTGCTCGCGGAGATGGGCGCGCGACTGGTCCGCCAGGCGGGAGTCGAGGCCCGCCGCGACGACCTCGGCGGCACCCCCGCGCTCTGGCTGGCCCTGACCCAGGGGGACGTCGACTGCTACCCCGACTACACCGGCACGATCGCCCGGCAGATCCTCAAGACCGACTCCCCAAACCTCGCCGCCGAACTGGCCGGGCATGGGATTCGAATCAGCCGCTCGCTGGGCTTCCGCGACAATTACGCGCTGGGGATGAGGAGGGACGTCGCCGCCGCTTACGGCGTCGCCAGGACGTCCGACCTGCGCGACCATCCCGAGCTTCGCTACGGGTTCACCCACGAGTTTCTCGACCGACCCGACGGCTGGCCGGGACTCAAACGGGCCTACGACCTGACGGCGACGAACGTCCAGGGAATGAACCACACGCTCGCCTACCGCGGCTTGGTCGAGAAGGCGATCGACGTGACGGAGATGTACACCACCGACGGCGAGATCGCCCAGTACGACCTGCTGGCCCTGCCCGACGACAAGGACTTCTTCCCCAGCTACGAGGCGGTCTGGCTCTACCGCGCCGATCTCGCCGAGCGCCGCCCCGAGGCGGTCGATTGGCTCCTCCGGTTGGAGGGTCGCGTCTCGGAAACCCAGATGCAACGGATGAACGCCGCGGTCCAGGTGGAGAAGCGCGACGAGGCGACGGTCGCGGCCGAGTTCCTCCAGGCCGAGTTGGGGTTGGACGCCCCGCCGCCCGAGGAGGACTCCCGCGCCGGGCGGATCCTGGTCACGACCGGCGAGCACCTGCTCTTGGTCGTCCCGTCGCTGCTGGCGGCGGTGCTGGTCGGGATCCCGCTGGGGATCGTGGCCGCGCGGCGGCCGATGACGGGCCGAATCGTCCTGGCCGCCGTGAGCCTGCTTCAGACGATCCCGTCGCTGGCGCTTTTGCTGTTCATGATCCCGGTGATGATGTGGCTGATCGGCCGCGGGACCGGCGCGCCGCCGGCGATCGCGGCGTTGTTCCTCTACAGTCTGCTCCCCATCGTGCGGAACACGCACGCCGGGCTCCTGGGGATTCCGCGGTCGCTGGTGGAGTCGGCGGAGGCGCTGGGGTTGCCGCCCCTGGCGGTCCTTCGGTGGGTCGAGTTGCCGCTGGCGGCCGGGACGATCCTCGCCGGGGTGCGGACGGCGGCGGTGATCAACGTCGGGACGGCGACCCTCGGCGGATTCATCGGCGCCGGCGGCTACGGCCGCCCGATCCTCCGCGGCATCGACAAGTTCGACGTCCCCCTGATGCTCGAAGGCGCGATCCCCGCGGCGATCCTCGCCATGACGATCGAGGCCGCCTTCGGCCTGCTGGCGCGGGCCGCCCCGCGCGGGGGGTGATTCGGAGCGTTCGGAGGTCGTCCGCGGCGTCGCGATGTTCAGTTGACGACACGCGAAACGACGGTTTCGAGCGATCGGCGCGGGGGTGGGAAATCCGCGTTCGGAGGAGTGTTGCCGCTGGACGACGACGACCCGGACTGATAGGATCCGTGGGAAGTGAAATAGAACTTCGTCACGACCCGGAGCGGAGGCCGCGACGTCTCGTCGCGGATCATCGGCTGAAGTGACGGCGGTAATCGTCCGATCGTGTTAGGGTTCGCGATCGCCGGATCGGGACGTTCGAGTCCGGATCGTCCCGGCGATCGCGGTTGCAACGACGCGCCGCGCTCTCGTCCCGACGGACGGGCCCGCGGCCGATCCGAGCCGTGGACGACACGGAACCAGTCGGTCCGCCACGCATGGCGACGCCGCGGGGGATCGGGATCCCCGGCGGCCCAAACGGAGTGGTGGAGCGTCGGCCCGCGGGTTCCGGGCGGCGCGTTCCTCCTATCGGGAGTTTGGTTTTCGATGAGCGAAGACACGTGTAAGAAGGCGACCTCGAATCAGGTGGGCTTCGAGTGGGCCGGGGCCGTCGCCCGGGTCCGCCGCGGCGGGACCTCGGCCCGAGCGGGCCGTCGCGCCGCCCTGCTGGGGGCGCTGACCGCCACCTACGCCAACACGTCACGCAACGGTCGCGCCGCCGACCGGATCGCCAACGGACGCTGACGGCGTCCCTCCCCGCGCCCTTTCCCGGCGCCAGACTTCGGCATCGCATCCGCCGAACGATCCAGCCGACGCCATGGCGGGCCGGATCGCTCGGCGACGTTTTTTCCGGAACCCACCGGGACCGGGAACGAATCGACATCCCTTCTCCCGTAAGGGAGTTTTGTCGAAAACCATCGATAACGAGCACGCATTCCCCCTTCTTCCCTTGTGGGAGAAGATGCCCCGAAGGGGCGGATGAGGGGTGGGCGCGACCGGAAGCCTCTGGAAACGCCTTCCCCTCATCCGGCCTTCGGCCAGCTTCTCCCACAAGGGGAGAAGGGATCATGAGGGCTCGCTCGTGATGGTTTTCGACAAAGCACTACAAGGGGAGAAGGAGGGATGCGTGGTCGTCATCGACGTCTTGACGAAGCTCCCAGCGAGAAAGGCGCCCTCCGATTCCCACCGAGCCCGCGGTCGACGGTCTGGAGGCCGTCTACCTCTTCCGCGACCGCGTCCTGTCGATCAAGCGCGGTCGGCCGCTCCCCCTGGGGGCCGTGGCCCTCTCCAACGGGGTCAACTTCGCCCTGGTCTGCCGCCACGCGACGGCGGTTTGGCTGGTCCTGGGCGACCCTCGGATGCAGGGGTTCGAGACCGAAATCCAGCTCGACCCCCGGCTGAACCGAACGGGCGATCACTGGCACGTCCGGGTCGAGGGCCTGCCGGTGGAGTTCTGCTACGGCTACCGCGTCGACGGCCCCGTCGGCGACGGCTTCCGGTTCGATCCCGAGATCGTGCTCCTGGATCCTTACGCGCGCGCCGTTTCTTACGGCGGGGCCTGGGGCGAGCACTCGCCGAATCCGCGGCGGAGCCTCGTGACCGACGCGATGGAGGACCGCGAGCCGACCGTCCCCCCCGGCATCCCGCTGGAGGACACGATCATCTACGAGCTGCACGTCCGCGGCTACACCGTCGATCCCTCCTCCGGCGTGACGAACCCCGGCACCTTCGCCGGGTTGTCGGAGAAGATCGACCACCTCCGCGACCTGGGCGTAACCGCCGTCGAGCTTCTGCCGATCGACGAGTTCGACGAGACCGACTGCGCCTTCGTCAATCCGCTGACCGGCGAACGGCTCTTGAACTTCTGGGGTTACAACACGATCGCCTTCGCCGCGCCCAAGGCCAACTACGCGGTGAAGGCCGGCCCGTCGGAGCCCTGGGACGAGGTCGGCGCGATGGTCGACGCCTTCCACGAGGCGGGGATGGAGGTCTTCCTCGACATCGTCTTCAACCACACCGCGGAGTCCGGGGACGACGGTCCGACCTACAGCTTCCGAGGCTTCGACAACCCGCTCTACTACATGCTCGACGAAAAGGGGGAGTACCTCGACTTCTCCGGCTGCGGCAACAGCTTTAACGCCGACCACCCGGTCGTCCGGACGTTCCTGCTGGCCTGCCTGCGGAACTGGGTGGCCGAGGCCGGGGTCGACGGCTTCCGGTTCGATCTCGCCTCGGTCCTGGGCCGCGACCGCCGCGGCCGGGTGCAACTCAGCCCGCCGACGATCAACCGGATCTCCGAGGACTCGCTCCTCTACCAGACCAAGCTCATCGCCGAGCCCTGGGACGCCGGCGGGCTCTACCAGGTCGGCACCTTTCCCGGCGGGGGCCGCTGGGGCGACTGGAACGGCCGCTACCGCGACGACGTCCGGCGCTTCTGGCGGGGAGAGCCGGGGATGACGTCCGACCTGGCGACCCGAATCTGCGGCAGCGACGACCTATACGCCGGCCGCGGGCCGCTCTCGTCGATCAACTTCATCACCTGTCACGACGGCTTCACGCTCCACGACCTGGTCGCTTACGACCACAAGCGCAACGAGGCCAACGGCGAGGGGAACCGCGACGGCGCCGACGCCAACTTCTCCTGGAACTGCGGCGTCGAGGGCCCCACCGACGACCCCGGCGTCCTCGCCCTCCGCGCCCGCCAGGTCCGCAACCTGATGGCCACCCTGCTGATCTCCCAGGGGGTGCCGATGATCCTCGGCGGCGACGAGTTCCTCCGGACCCAGGGGGGCAACAACAACGCCTGGTGCCAGGACAACGCGGTGAGCTGGGTCGATTGGAGGCTCGCGGAGACCAACGCCGACTTCCTCCGGTTCGTTCGCGCGATGATCGCGCTGCGCAAGGCCCACCCGGTGTTCCGCCGCCGCGCGTTCTTCGGCGCCGGGGGTGGGCCGCCGGCGATCCTCTGGCACGGCGTCGAACCGGTGAAACCCGACTTCTCGGCCACCAGCCGTTCCCTGGCGTTCGCGCTGGACGGCAGGGGCCGCGATCGTCCCGGCGTCGTCGACCGCGACTTTTACGTCGCGATGAACGCCTGGTCGGAGGACCTGGACTTCCAGATCCCGGCCTCCCCGTCGGGCCGCCCCTGGCGGCGGGTCGTGGACACCGCGCTGGCCGCGCCCGACGACTTCACGGACGTCGATGCCGGCCCCGAGGTCGAGGCGACGTCGCGCTACCGCGTTCATCAACGCTCGATGATCATCCTGGCGTCGGGCGCGTAAGCGGGAGGCGGAGCGAATCCTCGGCCGCCCTCGCCATGATTACCGCGGGCCTTCGTTGGAATTCGCCACCCGACGGGGGCGGGCGCGTGAAAAAGGCCGCCCGAAGGCGGCCTCGATGAAACTCCCCGACAAGGACTCGAACCTTGAACCTAGCGGTTAACAGCCGCTCGCTCTACCGATTGAGCTATCGGGGAATGACGTCAGAAAGGATACAGGGCCAGGCGTTCCGACTCAAGGGCAATCGCGGCGATTTCCCGGCGAAGTCGAACCGCCCCGGCCATGGACCCGCTCGCGGCGGGGCGGGAGGTCAGGAGGCCGACCCCTCCTTGGCGTGGTTCTGGATCGCCTTCTCCAGGATCCCGACGATCAGGGCGTTGAGCGAGGCCTTGTCCTCCTTGGCCCAGCTCGCCAGTTGCTCGTGAAGCACGGGAGGCATGCGAATCTGGAAATGGACGACTGTCTCGGGCATCGGATCGACTCCTCGAAAGAGGGAAGGGAAGCGAGCGTGAAGTCGCGGTCATCCATCGCCTCGACGCCGGGCGGCCCGGGACGATCGAGGTCATGCGGGGAAATCGCGCCTGGCGCCACGCGCACCATCAGTTTGTCGCGTCATCGGGCGCTACTCGTCGCCCCCACTCTATTTTGAGTGTTCCCGCCCTGGATGCAAGGTTCTTTCCAGGATTAGGTTAGCGACCGCACCTAGAGGTCCCCACGACCGCTGGAAACGCTACGACCCGCAAGCCGCCGTCGAGGCCGTTCCGAAGTCTCGGCCCCGGGCCCTGCAGACCGTCGAGGCGTCCGGTCGACGCGAAGCCCTCCGCGCGGCCGGAGGGTCCGCGCGGAGGGCTTTCGAGGGCGGCCGGGTTCGAGTCGGTCAAGGCGTCTGGCCGTTGGAGTCGGAGGCCGCCTCGGCGGCCTCCTTGGCCTTTTGGGCGTCGGACTTGGGCTTCGGCTCGGTCAGTCGCCGCAGGGCGTCCTTGTTGATCCCCCCGGTCCGCCCCGAGACCGGCACGGTCATGTCGTAGCCGAGGTAGGCCAGGAGCCGGCCCAGGCTCATCGGCCGGATGCCCAGGAGGCGGGCCTCCTTGACCATCTCGCCGTAGCGTTCCTGGAACTGGGCCTCCTCGGCGATGGTGACGTCGGTCTTGGCGTCGTAGACGTCGCGAAGCGGGGGCCGTTCCTTGGGGTCGTCGGTGACGTACCAGGCGATCACGGCGCTGAGCTTGCCCGACTCGCGGCCGTAGTGCGGCGGCGGCAGGTCGTACTCGACGATCCCTCCGGAGGCCTCGATCATCCGCTTGAGGTCGTCGCGGTCGTCCCTGCCGTCGCGGTTGACGTCGATCTTGCCCAACAGGGCGAACTTCATCGGCTCGTTGGGCGACCAGGTGGGCGAATACACGATGTCGCCGATCCGCATCGGCTCGATCGGGCTTTCGGTCTTGTCGATCCGGCCGATGCTGTAACTCTCGCCGACCTGGGTCAAGACGATGTTCCCCTTGGGCTTCTCGGTGGGGATGCCGGGGGAGTTGGCGTCGAAGATCGTCATCTTCATCTGCGGCCGCGCGCCCTGGGCGCGGGTGATGTCGACGTGGACCTCCCTGGTGCCGTAGTCGACGTAGGTGATCTTGCCGTCGGGGCGGTCCAGGACGTTTTCCTTCCGCTCCAACTGGTCGCGGATGTCGCGGATGATCCCGGTGAGCTGGCCGATCTTGGTGCCGTCCTCCTCCTTGACCTGGCGGAGCTGGGTGGTGAGGTTGGCGATCTCGGTGCGGGCCTGGTCCAGGTCGGTGGTGAGCTGGTCGACCTTGGCGAGCAGGATCTGGCGTTCCTGCTCGTGCTTGGAGTGTTCGGCCTCCAGGTCGGACTTGGCGTCCTCGGCCGACTTGGCCTGCACGTCGATCCGCTGCTTGGCGACGCTCTCGGCCGATTCGAGGCTCATCTTCAAGGCGTCCTCGTGGGCCGCCAACTCGGCGTCGACGAGGGAGAGGTTCTCCATCAACTCGACCATGCGGTCCAGGGCGGAGATGTAGTTCTTGTTGGGCTCCTTGCGGAACGACTCGACGGCCAACTTGGCCTTCTGGACCGCGTCCTCGAGCTCCGGCCCCTTGGCGCCGGCGGCCTGCGCCCGGGTCACCGCGGCGTTGACGCCGGCGACGATCCCCGCGAGCCGCTCGTCGGTCTTCTTCAGGTGGGCCCCGATCTCGGTCTTCACGGCGTCGAACTCCGACGCCCGGGTGCCGACCGACTTGCGGACCTCGTCGAGGTTGCTGACCGCCTCGCCGGCCTTGCGCTCCGCGGCGCTGGCCTTCTCGGTCTCCGATTGGAGCAGCCCCTCGGAGCGCGCGTACGACGAGTAAAGGAAGTACGACGTCACGGCCAGGATCACCGTGAGCGTCACGAAGACCGCCACGGCGATCTTCAGACCCTGGGATTCATTCGATGACGCGGCCATAGATCAAGGACTCCCTCCGAGCGAACCCGTGGCGACGGCGCGTGCGGCCGGTCGATATGGAGATACTATGTCACATGAGGCGCGGGAGGCGCGCGATTCGCCCGGGCGAATCCCCCCCGACGATCCAATCGGAACGGAATTTCCGGGCGCGCCGGCGCGCCCGCCGCGACCCGACGCCCGCCCACGACGCGGACCCGACGAACCGACCGACGCGACGGGCCTTCGCCGGGCCCGGGAAACCCCTGGGACCCTTCTACGATGCCCGACCGCCCGACGTTCTACATCCTGGACGCTTATTCCCTGATTTTCCAGGTTTTTCACGCGATCCCGGAAATGACCGGCCCCGCGGGGCAGCCCACCAACGCGGCCTTCGGCGTCTTCCGAGACCTGCTGAACCTCTTCCGCGACCGCAACCCCGACCACGTCGCCGCCGCCTTCGACGGCGCGGGGCCCGTGTTCCGCTCGGAGATCTTCGCCGACTACAAGGCCAACCGCTCGGCGATGCCCGTCGACCTGGTCCCCCAGATCGCCGTGATCCGGTCGATCTTCGAGGGCTTCAACGTCCCGGTGCTGGTCGAGCCGGGGATGGAGGCCGACGACGTCATCGCCACCCTGGCCCGCCGGGGCGAGGAGCGCGGGCTCGACGTCTTCATCTGCACCTCCGACAAGGACGCCCGCCAACTCATCTCCGACCGCGTCCGAATCCTCAACCTCCGCAAGAATTCGGTCATGGACGCCGAGGCCCTGGAAAAGGACTGGGGGATCCGCCCCTCCCAGGTCGTCGACTTCCTGGCCCTCACCGGCGACGCCGTCGACAACGTCCCCGGCGTCCCGGGGATCGGCCCGGTCCTGGCCTCCGGCTACCTCAAGCAGTTCGGCGACCTGGAAAGCCTGCTGGCCGACCCCGACCGCGTCAAGGGCCCCAAGAAGCGACAGGCCCTCCGCGAACACGCCGACGTCGCGCGCCGGGCTCGAAGCCTGGTCGCCTTGCGCGAGGACCTGCCGCTGGAACTCGACTGGGAGTCGCTTAAGACGTCGCCGCCGGACGTCCCCGCGCTGCGGGCGATCTGCGTGGCGTCGGGCTTCCACCGCTTCCTCTCCGAACTGGGCGAGTCGAAGGCCACCGAGGCCGTCGCCGCTCCCAAAGCCGAATGGGCCGCCGCCTATTCGACGATCGACACCCCCGAATCGTTCCACGCCTTCCTGGAGGAACTTCGCCGCCAGCCCGTGTTCTGCGTCGACGTCGAGACCACCGCCCGCGAGCCCCTGCGCTCCGGCCTGGTCGGACTCTCCTTCTCCTGGAGGGCCGGCGAGGCGTATTACGTCCCGCTCCGGGGACCGATCGGCTTCCGGGTCCTCGACCCCGACCTGGTCCTGAAGGGGCTGGGGCCGATCCTCGCCGACCCCGCCGTCGAGAAGGTCGGCCAGAACCTCAAGTTCGACATGCTCGCCCTGGGCCGCGCCGGCGCGACCGTCGCCGGGCCGATCACCGACACCATGATCCTCAGCTACCTGCTGGAGAGCGGCGAGCGCAACCACGGCCTCGACCAACTCTCCGAACGGCTTTTGGACCACGCGATGGTCCCCATCTCCGAACTGATCGGCAGAGGGAAGAAGCAGCTTCGGATGGACCAGGTCGACGTCCCCCGCGTCTCCTGGTACGCCTGCGAGGACGCCGACGCCACCTGGCGGATTTACGAACTCCTCGCCCCCCGCGTCCGCGACGAGGGTCTCTGGGACCTGTACGCCGACCTGGAGCGCCCGCTGATCTCGATCCTCGCCGGGATGGAGGCCGCCGGAATCATGGTCGACGTCCCCAGGCTCAAGCGGCTCTCCGAGGAGTACGCCGTCCGGCTGGCCGCGATCGAGGAGGAGATCCACCGCCTGGCCGGCGGCCCGTTCAACATCAACTCGGTGCCGCAACTGCGCAAGGTGCTCTTCGAGGACCTCAAGCTCCCCCGACTCCGCAAGACCCCCGGCGGCGAGTCCAGCACCGACACCGAGGTTCTGGAGGAACTCGCCGCCAAGCACCCCTTGCCGGCGCTTCTGGTCCAGCACCGCCGGCTCGCCAAGCTGAAGGGGACCTACCTGGACGCGCTTCCCGAGTTGGTCCATCCCGAGGACGGCCGGATCCACGCCTCGTTCAACCAGGGGGTCGCGGCGACGGGGCGGCTCAGCTCCAGCGACCCCAACCTCCAGAACGTCCCCGTCCGCACCGAGGAGGGCCGGCAGATCCGCGCGGCGTTCGTCGCCGACGGGCCCGACCGCGTCCTTTTGACGGCCGACTACTCGCAGATCGAGCTTCGGGTGCTCGCCCATTACTCGGGAGATCCGGCCTTGCGGCGGGCGTTCGAGGCCGACGCCGACGTCCACCGGGTCGTCGCGGCCCGAATCTTCGGCGTGGCCGAGGACCAGGTGGACTCGGACATGCGCCGGGTCGCCAAGACCGTGAACTTCGGGGTGATCTACGGCCTGAGCCCCTTCGGCCTGGCCGCCCGGCTGGGGATCGGCCAGGCCGAGGCCGCCGCGTTCATCGAGGCGTACTTCCAGGAGTACCAGGGGGTCGATCGGTTCATCACGACGACCCTGGAATCGGCCAGGGACGCCGGCGGGGTGGCGACGATCCTCGGCCGCCGCCGGCCGATCGTCGGGATCAAGAACACGACCGGACACGTTCGGAACCTGGCCGAGCGGCTGGCCGTCAACACCGTCATCCAGGGCTCCGCCGCCGACCTCATCAAGCGGGCCATGATCCTCGTCGACCGCCGGCTCCGCGCCGAGGGACTGGCCTCCCGGATGATCCTCCAGATCCACGACGAGCTGGTCTTCGAGGGCCCTCGGAGCGAGATCGTCCCCCTGGCGAGGCTGGCGCGGGAGGAGATGACCGGGGCGCTGCCGCTGTCCGTGCCGCTGAAGGTGGACCTCGCCGCGGGCCCGAACTGGCTGGACGTGGAGCCCCTGGCCGATTGACGACGCGGCTCCCAAGCCGCGGAAGTGCCGAAATCGGCGGAACGGGATTGCGGCGGGAGGGCGGGAGGCGTATAAGTTAGGGGATCAATCGTGCTTGGCCCGCGCCGGCTCGCGGCGCGTTCCCGTCACCCCCCTTCGTCCCATCCGCGGCCCACCGCCCCGTGACTCGCCCGGATCGAGACGAAGGCCGCCAGACCGTGTTCCGACCGTCCGTTCGACCGAGGCCGCGTCCGCCGGTCGAGCCGGTTCGTCCGCCACGACGTCCGCCGAACCCGACCGCCCGCCGCCTCGTCCGAGGAGCGTCGCCCGCGTGGGCCGCTTCCCGACCGAGGGCCGCCGCCCACGCCCCCGTCACCGTCACCCCGTCGCGAACCCCAAGGCCCGTCATGCCCGAGTCGACCACGACCAACGTCGGCCCGACCGCGCCGACGCCGCGAACCGGCGGCCCGGCCCCCGTGATCGGCCTGACCGGGGCGATCGGCGGCGGCAAGAGCGTCGCGGCGGGGCTCCTCGCCGCGCGGGGCGCCGCGGTGATCGACGCCGACGCCGTCGGCCACGAGGCCTTGCGACGCCCCGAAATCGTCCGCCGCGTCGCCGAGCGGTTCGGCCCCGAGACGCTGACGGCCGAGGGCCGGGTCGACCGCCAGGCGCTGGGCCTTTTGGTCTTCTCCGACCCGGCGGCGCTGCGCGACCTGGAGGCGATCGTCCATCCGACGATGGTCGCGGAGTTCCAGCGCCGGATCGCCGAGGCCCGACGCCGCGGCGAGGCCCCCCTGATCGTCCTGGACGCCGCGGTCCTGCTGGAGGCCGGCTGGGACCGCCTCTGCGACGCGACCGTCTTCGTCGACGCCCCGCGCGACGTCCGGCTGGACCGGGTCCGCCGCGCCCGCGGCTGGACCGAGGAGGGCCTGGCGGTTCGCGAGGCGGCGCAGTGGCCGCTGGACCGCAAGAAGGCCCGCGCCCTGCGCGTCTTGCTCAACGACGGCGACGTCCCCAGCCTCGAAGCCGAGATCGACCGCCTTTGGCCCGGCTTGACGACCGCCGCCCCCGATTCGGAACCGACCGCCGAACCACGCCCGTAACCGCCGCGGCCGGCGCCGAACGCTCGACGCCGGTCGCCCTCCACCCTTGACGCCTCATCGTAGAGACCCACGCCCGCTCATGTCCCCCGTCGTCCCCCGCCGTCGCGAGAGTCCCAAGCCGCGGGCCTCCCGCGTCGAACCCGCCGCGGCCGATCCAATCGTTTCGCCTGCTCCTGGAGAACGGTCCATCATGGCCAACGAGACCCGCCCCCGCCGCGAGCCCTCCAGCGGCTCCCGCATCCGCAAAAGCGCCGCGTCGTCCGCCCGGGACGAGAACGCCGCGACCGCCTCCGAGTCCGCCGCGACGCCCGAGCGCCCCTTCCGCGAGGAGGCCCCCGCCGATCGCGAGCCGATCCGGTTCATCCGCGCCCGCGACCGAACCGCCGAGGCCGCGGCCGACCGACACGAGCCCGAGCCCCGCGTCGGCATGACCCTGCGCGAGCGGATCGCCCGCGACCGCGCCGAGCGCGAGGCCGCCGCCCACGACGGCGCCCCCGTCCGCGACCGCGACTACGCCCCCCCCGTCCGCGACCGCGGCCGCGACGCCGCCGACCGCGACTATCCGACCCCCCTCCGCGGCGCGACGCCCGACCGCCCCGAGCCCGTCTCCGAGCCGTTCATGGACGTCGAGGACGACGACGTCTTCGGCGACGTCGCGATCCACGACCGCTACGAGGACATCAAGCGCGGCGAGATCCATCTCACCGAGCTGCAGAAGATGACCATGCCCCAGCTCATCAAGACGGCCAAGTCGGAAGGCATCGCCGACTTCACGGGCCTGAAGAAGCAGGACCTGATCTTCAAGATCCTCAAGGAACGGGTCAAGCAGAACGGCCTGATGTACGGCGAGGGGACGCTGGAGGTCCTCCCCGACGGCTTCGGCTTCCTCCGCAGCCCCGACTACAACTACCTCCCCTGCCCCGACGACATCTACGTCTC
>CALCIB010000338.1 GCA_937907525.1 uncultured Planctomycetales bacterium
ACGCGACGCCGGTCGACCCCTCATCCGGCCCTTCGGGCCACCTTCTCCCTCAAGGGGAGAAGGCCGTTTGGCGACGGCTTGCGAAAAAGTGTCGGGCCGTCAGTCCGCCGGGAGAGGGGGCGGAGCGCGTCGTCCCATCCTTCCCACCGCTCGAATCGAAACGCCGAGGGCCCGCCCCATGAAGTTCGTCCACGCCGCCGACCTCCACGTCGACAGCCCCCTGCGCGGGCTGGAGCGCTACGAGGGCGCGCCCGTCGAGCGCGTCCGGGGCGCGACCCGCAAGGCGCTCGAAAACCTGGTGGACGTCTGCCTGGAGGAACGGGCCGCCTTCCTGGTCGTCGCCGGCGATCTGTTCGACGGCGACTGGAACGACTTCAGCACCCCCATGTTCGCCGTCGGCCAGGTCCGCCGGCTCCGGGCCCAAGGGATCCCCGTCTTCGTCATCCGCGGCAACCACGACTCGCGCGACGAGATGACCACCCGCGTCCCCTGGCCCGACAATCTCCACATCCTCGACTCCAAGAAGCCCGAGACCGTCGTCCTTGAGAAGCTGGGCGTCGCCATCCACGGCATGAGCTTCCCCCGCCGCGAGGTCCGCGACAACCTCGTCCCGGACTACCCCGCGCCGATCCGGGGGCTGGCGAACGTCGGCCTCTTGCACACCAACGCGACCGGCTCGCCCGACCACGACTCCTACGCCCCCTGCTCCGTCGACGAACTGGTCGCCAAGGGCTACTCCTACTGGGCGCTCGGCCACATCCACAAGCGCGAGGTCCTTCACGAGGAGCCTTACGTCGTCTACCCCGGCAACACCCAGGGCCGGCACGTCCGCGAGACCGGCGAGAAGGGCTGCGCGGTCGTCGAGGTCCGGGACGGCGAGGCGGCCTCGCTCCGGTTCCGCCCGACCGACGTCCTGCGATGGCTTCGCGAGACGATCGACCTGGAGCCGGAGGACGGGGCCGACGAGTTGGTCGACAAGGCCAGGCTCCGAATCCAGGAGATCGCCGAGGAGTACGACGGCCGGTTCGTCGCCGTCCGGCTGGAGGTCCGCGGCCGCTGCCGCGCCCACCGCGAACTGGGCGACGAGGCCCGTCTGCAAGAGACCGCGCACGCGATTCGAGCCGCTCCCGGGGACCTCGGCGCCGACGTCTGGATCGAGAAGGTCAAGCTCCACACCGACCCGCCGCTGGACCGCGCCAAACTCCGCGAGGGGAAGGACGTCCTGGGCGGCCTGCTCCGCTCCATCGACGCCGTCGCGGAGGATCCGAAGGCCCTGGCGGAACTCGCGGGACTCCTCGCCAAACTCAAGACCAAGACGGCCCTGCAACTGCGGGACGAGGCCGACGGCGGCGTCGACTTCGACTCCCCGGAACAGCTCGCGCGCTGGCTCCGCCGGGCCGAGGACGAATTGCTCAACCGCCTGACCGAGGGGCCCCGCCCATGAAGTTCCGCGGCCTGGAGATCGACGCCTACGGCCGTCACGAGGGCCTGGCGCTGGCCTTCCCCGGCGACGGCCTCCAGATGATCCTGGGCCCCAACGAGGCCGGCAAGACGACCCTCCTGGAGTTCGTCCGCGAACTCCTCTTCGGCTTCGCCGACCGCGAGCACAAGTACGCCTTCGGCGCCGCCGCGGGGGGCAAGATCAAGGGCCGCGCGACGTTCGTCATGAAGGACGGCCGCGTCGTCGAGATGGAACGCCGCAAGGGCCGCAAGCAAACCGTCTCCGGCGCCGTCTCCGACGGCCGAACGCTGGACGAGCGAACCCTCGAAGACCTCCTCGGCGGCGCGTCCGAGGGCCTGTTCCGCTCGGTCTTCGCCTTCGGCCTGGAGGAACTGACCAGGGGGGAGAAGTCGCTTTCCGATCAGAGCGTCAAGTCCGTCCTCTTCGGCGCCGGGTTCGCCGGCGCCGCCGACCCCAAGAAGGTCCTGGACGCCCTCGGCGCCGAGGCCGACAAGCTCTATTCGGACAAGGCCACCAAGAAACCCGTCAACGAACACGTCAAGGAATTGAACGACCTCGGCAAGCGGATCAGGGAGAAAAGCGTCCGCTGCGACGACTACGAGCATCGCCGCCGCGAGTCGCGAGAGGCCGAAGCCAGGGCCGCGGCCCTGCGCGACGAACTCCTGAAGGCCGATCGCGAACTCCTTCGCCGCGAACGGCTCGCCAAGGCGCTGGCCCCCTGGCGCGAACTGGCCGCGCTGCGCCGCGAGCGGGCCGGCCTCTCCGCGCCGAAAGACTTCCCCGCCGACGGCCTGGAACGCCTCAACGCCCTGGAGAAGGAAGCCCGAGAACAGACCAAGGAACGCGACGAGGCCCTCGACGACGCCGCCAAGGCCGCCCGCGATCTGGACGACCTCCGCTTCGACCCCCGCCCCATCGACCGCCGCGGCGCGATCGAAGCCCTCTTCCAAAAGATCGAGGCCGTCAAGCAATCCCGCCGCGACCTCCCCGGCGACCGCGACGCCCGCGACGCCTCCCTCCGCGACGCCGCCGACCGCCTCGCCGCCCTGGTCCCCGATTGGAACCTCGACGACCTCCGCGGCTTTCGACTCTCCGTCGAGGATCGCGACCGCCTCGCCCGCCTGCTCAAGGACCGCGACCAGCGAGACAAGGCGTTGGAGACCCTGACGCTGAAACGCGACCGCGACGCCGAGGAGCTCGCCGCCAGGTCGGCCGCGCTGGACGCCCTGGGCGAGCCCGTCGACGTCTCGCCGTGGGCCGCCCTGCTCGCCGACGAGGCCGCGTACCGCGACGACAAGAACGGCCACGGGGGCCTTCAAACGGAACATCGCAGGCTCAAGCGCGAACTCGACGCCCTGCTGCCGCGGCTCTCCCCCCCCCTGCCCGCCCCCGCGCCCGACTCGGCCCGGCTCCCCGTCCCGCCCCGCGAGACCGTCGAACGGTTCAAGCGCGACTTCGACCGGATCGACCAGCGGATCGAGACCGCGGCGTCGAGGCTGGAGGCCGACGAGAAGGAGGCCGAGGCCCTCGCCCGCGAGATCGCCGCCTTGAGCGAGGGCGATATCCCCAGACGCGACGACCTCAAGGAGATGCGCCTGGGTCGCGACGCCGGCTGGCGCCTGGTCCGCCGCAAATTCATCGATCACCAGGACGCGGAGGCGGAGATCCGCGCCTGGCTCGCCGACCACGCCGTCGCCCCCGCCGACCTGGTCGCCGCCTTCCCCGAGACCGTCGCCCGCGCCGACGCCTACGCCGACGAACTGTTCGCCCACTCAAGCGCCGTCGTCAAGCGGGAGCAGTTCGACGGACTCCGCGATCGGATCCGACGCGACCGCGAGGCCCTCGCCGGGCTTAAGGCCGACCGCCAGACGCTGGCCTCGCGCTGGAGCGCGCTTTGGTCCGCCTGCGGCTTCGAGCCGCTCGAACCCGACGCGATGACCGGCTGGCTCGACGAATTCGACAAGCTCCGGGGGCTCCAGGACCGACTCGTCGAGAACGAGCAAGAGGGGCGCTGCGCCCGCGATCGGATCGACGCCTACCACGCCCGCCTTGAGGCGACGGTCGGCCGATCGGCGACGACCGAGGAACTGATCGCCGCGGCCCGCGAGCGCGAGCAAGAGATCCGAGCCGCCGCCAAGTCCCGCGGCGATCTCGACGAAGCCCGCCGCGCGCTGGCCGACAAGATCGAACGGAACCGCTCCCAGGCCGAGGCGCTCCAGGCCGAAGCGACCGCCGCCGACGCCCGCCGCGCCGCGCTGCTGCGCGACCTGCGCCTCCCCGAATCATGGGGCCTGGACCCGCTGGGCCAGGCGCTCAAGGGGCTGGACCAGGCCGCCGGGGAATTGCGGAGGGCCGACGACCACGCCGCGCGGATCGCCAAGCACGAGACGAGCTTGAACGAGTTCGACCCGGCCGTCGCCGCGCTCGCCGCCGACGTCGCCCCCGACCTGGCGGACCTGGAGCCCGAACGCGCCGCCGCCGAATTGAACGCCCGACTCACCACGGCCCTCACCACCCGCGAACGCCGCGACTCGCTGGAGAAGACCCGCGCCGAGAAACTCGCCGACGCCAAACGCCGCGAGGAACGACTCGCGAACAACGCGACCGAGCGCGACGGACTGCTCCGAGACGCGAGCGTCGCGACGGCCGAGGAGTTCCGCGCCGTCGCCGAACGCGCCGCGGCCGTCGCCCGCCTG
This sequence comes from uncultured Planctomycetales bacterium, assembly GCA_937907525.1. Classification (GTDB taxonomy): domain Bacteria; phylum Planctomycetota; class Planctomycetia; order Isosphaerales; family Isosphaeraceae; genus Paludisphaera. The sequence goes on from CALCIB010000338.1 coordinate 4,159, forward strand.
GACGGCGAGATCGCCGCCAAGACCCGCGAGTTCGACGCGATCCGCGACGCCGACCCGCTCGACGAGTTCGTCGCCGTGTTGGAAGGCGCCGACGCCCCGGCCCTGGAAGCCGCCCGCGACGACGCCGCCAAGGCCCGCGACCGCCTGCAAACCGAGAAGTCGGCCGCCGAGCAAGAAGTCGGCTCGCGCCGTCAGACCCTCTCGCTACTCGAACGCGGCGACGGCGAGGCCGCCGAACTCCTGGAGCAAGCCGCCTCGCGCCGAACCCGACTCGCCGAGGCCGTCGACCGCTACGTCCCCCTGCTCTTCGCCCACCGCCTCTTGAGCCGGGCGATCGAACGATTCGAGAAGGAAGCCCGACCGGCGATGCTCCAGGAGACGTCGCGACTCTTCGAACTCATGACCGACGGCCGCTACGTCCGCGTCGACCGCCCCGACGGCGACGACGGCGTCCTCCAGGTCCGTCGCCACGACGACGAGATCCTGGAACCCGACCAACTCTCCACCGGATCCCGCGAGCAACTCTACCTGGCCGTCCGCCTGGCCTACGCCCTGCACTATTGCGGCCAGGCCGAACCCCTGCCCATCGTGATGGACGACGTGCTGGCGAACTTCGACGACGACCGCTCCCGACGCACCCTCCGGGCGCTCGACGAGGTCTCCCGCGAGGCGCAGGTGCTGTTCCTGACGTGCCACCCCCACGTCGTCGAACTGGGCCGCGAGGTCTTCCCCTCGCTCGATCCGATCACCCTCTCCGCCAAGCCCCGGGACGAGCCGGAAATGCCCGGGGGCCGCCGCCGAGCCGCCGTCGCCGAACCCTCCCCGTCCGATTGAACAGGAACGCCCCGCGATGACCGCCCGCTTCAAGTCCGCTTGCCGGATCGCCCTCGTGCTCGCGTCCGCCGCGACGGCCCTTCCCGCCGCCCTGGCCGCCGACTGGGAACTCCGCGACAAGACCTTCGTCGTCTGGGCGGCCCCCGCCGACCTGGAGCAACGGGGAGGCGCGGTCCTGTCGATCCAACGACCCGGCGCCGGCTTCGACGCCCTGGTCCTGGGCGAACTCGCCCCCGCGCGCTGGATGGCCGGCAGCGAGTTCTTCCGTCGAACCCTCCAAAACCAGTCCGCCCGGCCCGCCGAGACGGCCGACGCCGGGACCTTCGTCCAAATCGCCGTCGCGTACAAGGGGAAACGCGTCTCGATTTATCGCGACGCCAAACCTTACGCCGAGTACGACATGGAAGTCGAGCCCGCCGCGTTCGACCAGTCCTGCTTCGTCCTGCTCGGCCTGCGCCATATCGAGCTGGCCGAAGGCGGGTCGACGTTCCGCGGCCTGATCGAGGACGCCCGAATCTACCCCGTCGCGCTCGACGCCGCGGCCCTCGCGAAGCTGAAGCCCGACCGGCCTTCGGACCCCGAGCCCCTGGCGTGGTGGACGTTCGAGGACGGCAAGGTCGAGGACGTCATGGGGACGTTCCCCCAGGCGCGACTCGTCGGCGCCGCGGCCGTCGAGGACGGCCGGCTGCGACTCGACGGCGGCCACGTCCTGGCCGGCGACGGCTTCGGCCCGCTCCCGACCCGCGCGACCGAATCCTGGCCGTCCTACCACGTCACGGCGCTCCCCAGCGAGGGCCTGGCCCGGCCCTACGACGCCAACGGCTGCATCTACTGGAAGGGCAAATACCATCTCATGTACATCTTCCAGGATCCCAAGCTCCCGCATGGCGGCCACTGCTGGGGCCACGCCGTCAGCGCGGACCTGGTCGACTGGACCTTCCTGCCACCCGCCCTCGTCCCCGAGCCCGGCGACAAGGACGTCGGCGTCTTCAGCGGCAACGCCTTCCTCGACCGCGACGGCGTCCCCACGCTCTGCTGGTTCGGCGTCGACGCCGGCGTCTGCGTCGCCACCGCGGAGGACGACGACCTCATCCGCTGGAGGAAGCATCCGAACAACCCGATCATCCCCATCCCCAAGCCGGGCGAGCCCGGCCACGGCGTCTACACCGTCTGGGACCCCTACCTCTGGATGGAGGGCGACGACTACCTCTGCCTGCTGGGCGGCAACAAGCTCCCCGACGGCAAGGACACGCTCTACGCGATGAAGTCCAGGGATCTCGTCTCCTGGAGGCCGATCGGCCCGTTCTTCGAACACCCCGACCCCTCCTGGACCACCGACGGCGAGGACTGCTCCTGCCCCGACTTCTTCAAGATCGGAAACAAGCGGGCCCTCCTGTGCATCAGCCACAAGGTCGGCGGCCGGATCTACATCGGCTGGTACGAAAATGAACACTTCTTCCCAGAGAAGCATGTTCGGATGAACTGGCCCGGCGGCCAGTTCTTCGCCCCCGAAAGCCTCCTGGACGACGAGGGCCGGCGGATCGTCTGGGCCTGGGTCACCGACCCCCGCGTCCTGCCCTCCCAGCAAGCGACCGGCTCCGGCGTCCAAAGCCTCCCGCGCGTCCTCGACCTGGACGCCGACGGCGGACTGACCATAAGGCCCGTCCCCGAACTGGAGCGGCTCCGCCGCGACCCGAAGGCGATCGCCGACACGACGTTCGAGGCCGAGACGCCCCTGCCTGGGATTCGGGGCGACCGCATGGAACTGGCGATGGAGATCGCGCCGGGATCGGCGCGCGAGGTCGTCGTCTCGATCCGCCGCGCCCCCGACGGCACGGAGAAGACCGACGTCGTCTACCGGCCGGACGCGAAGACGCTGGCCATCGACTGTTCCCGGTCGACCCTCCGCGACGACGTGGTCTACACGCGCGGCCCGCTGGACACCGGCGGAATCCTCCGGGCGGCCGACTACAAGAACCCGCGGAACGTCTGCGAGGCGCCTTTGGAACTGAAGCCTGGCGAACCGTTGCGGCTGCGGATCTTCCTGGACGGGCCGATGCTGGAGGTCTTCGCCAACGACCGCCAGTGCGTCACCCAACAGGTGTTCCCCAGGAGCGACGAGGCGCTCGGGGTCGCGCTCCAGGCGCGGGGAGGAACGGCCTCGGCCTCGTCGATTCGGGCCTGGACCATGGCCCCGGCGACGTTCGTGGACCGCAAGGGGGACCGCTGACGTGGCGTTGACGTATCAACGAGAATCGCATCCCGAGATCACGCCCGAGGAGTTCGTGGACGTGCTGGTTCGCTCGACGCTCGCGGAGCGCCGGCCCGTGGACCGGCCGGAGGCGATCCGCGGGATGCTCGAAAACGCCGACGTGATCGTGACGGCGCGCGACGACGGCCGGCTGGTCGGCGTCTCGCGGGCGCTTACGGATCGACAATTCTGCACTTATCTTTCGGACCTGGCGGTGGACGTCGCCTATCAGGGGCGTGGGATCGGCCGCGAGCTGGTCCGGCGGACCCGCGAGGCGGCCGGCGGACACGCGACCTTGATCCTCCTGGCCGCTCCCAAGGCCCGGACGTACTATCCGCGCATCGGCATGAAGGCCCACGACTCCTGCTGGATCATCCCAGCCGATCCGCGACCGGAGACGCCATGACCGACGAAGCCGAAGACGTCCCCTTGCTCGCGACCCGCGCGGTCCCCGCGCCGCGACAGTTCCGGCTGGTGGGCGGGATCCAGAGCGCCGCGATCGCGGCGTTCGCGGGCTTCCTCGCCTTGATCGCCTTGAAGTCCGGGGCCGACGCGGTCCTGGGACCGGCGGACGACGGCAACTTACGGTTCGCGTTCGTCTGGTCGGCCGCTCTCGCGCTCGCGGCGTTCCCGGTCCTGCTGGCGCTTCATCATCGGGCGATGATCGGTTTGAGGTCGCGGACGCATTACCTGGTCTTCCCGGATCGGGTCGAGGTCCGTCGCGACGCCGGATCGTCGCGACGCGCGATCCCGCTCGATCGGACGGTCGCCGTCGAGAGTTGGGCCGGGCCCTTGCTCCGTCCGCTCGGGCTGGCGACGCTGATCTTGATCGTGGAGGAGCCGGCGGGGGCCTCCGGCCGCTTCCGCCACGTCTTCCACCCCCTGCCGAACGTCGAGAAGCACGAGGAGATGGCCGAGTTGATCCGCGCGCGGATGGGAGGCGCGCGGGGCGCGTGAGCGTCGCGCCCGATCGTGCTCGGCACGAGGCTTGCTAGAAACGCCGCGGCGATTTTCGCCTTCTCCCCTTGAGGGAGAAGGTGGCCCGAAGGGCCGGATGAGGGGTCGAC
>CALCIB010000339.1 GCA_937907525.1 uncultured Planctomycetales bacterium
TCCCCCGCGAGGGGGGAAGGACGTTATGTTCACCACCCCCAAAATCCGTGACGGTCAGGGAAAAAGCGCGGGAGGCTACCGCGAACGACTCGCGGCCTCGTCCCCCGCCTGGTTCCAGGGGAGCCGGGCCAGACCCATCGCCATCGGGCAGACGTCGGTGACCCCCGCGTTGATCAGCCCCAGACCGACGAAGGCCGACAACAGGGTGAACCAGGGGCTCGCCGCCGCGCCCAGGACCACCCCCAAGAGCACCAACGACCCGGCGATGATCCGGACCTGTCGCTCCAGCGACATCGTCGCCTCGCCGCGCTCCACCGGCAGACCGGCGGCCTCCCACGCCCTGGTCCCCCCCTCGACGTTGACCACGTCGGCGAACCCCGCGGCCGCGAACGCCTCGCGCGCCTGTCGACCCCGCGCGCCGCTGGCGCAGATGACGTACAACGGCCCCTCCGAACCTTGCCGCGACGCCATCGCCGCCGCGGGATCGAGCCGATCCAACGGAATCGACCGCGCCAACGTCGCGTGGACCGTCCGATACTCCGCCGGCGTCCGCACGTCGATCAAATCGATCGGACGATCCCGTCGGGAAAGATCGAACAACTCGGCCGGCGCGATCGACCCGGCCGCGGGATCGGCTTGAGCCATGACGGAAGCCCTTCGGTAAAAACCCGATTCGATTCGGGAACGCCCGAGCCCTCGCGGCCCCGAGGCCATGTTCATTGTAGCCGCGCCGGGGGGTATTCAAACCCCGACGGCCGCGGGAAGTCGCGGCGGGAATCGACACGGCGTCGCCGACGATGAAAGTTGACTTCGGCGGCGAAGTACCTTAGCATGAAGTTCGCGCGCGGCCGTCCCGCCTTCGGCGACGGCGAGGGATCTCCTTGTCGCGGAAGGGATTGCGAAGGCCGGCGGCCGGTTCGGGAGGGTGGGCTTGATCCGATGAAGGTATCCGCCAAGGCCGAATACGCCTGTCTGGCCGTGATGGCCCTCGCCCGCCAGGGGCCCAACGCCCCTCCGCTGCGGATCCGGGACATCTCCGAGTCGCACGGCATCCCCGAGCGCTACCTGGTGCAGATCCTGCTGAACCTCAAGGGGGCGGGACTGGTCGTCAGCACCCGCGGCGCCTCCGGCGGCTATCAACTGGCGAGGCGTCCCGAGGCGATCACGGTGCAAGAGGTCCTCGTCGCCGTCGACGGCCCCGACGACTCCAGCCGCAAGGCGGCCCCCACCGTCGACCGCCGCGCCGCCCAGATCCTCGACCGACTCTGGGACCGCGTCCGCGAGGCCGAACGCTCGGTCCTGGAGCGGACCAGCGTCGCCGCCTTGGCCTCGCAGGCGATGCCCCACGAGTGGACCATCTGATCGACGCTTCCCCGCTTCGCCGAAACCCTCGCGAGCAAGCATAATCCCTTCTCCCCTCGTGGGAGAAGGCGCCCCGAGGAACGATGCCGAAACAACTTCCCGTGAACGACCAGGAAGAAGATCATCCACAGATTTCTCAGATTGACACAGATTAAAGAGATATTCCGATCCGAATCGGCGTCAATCTGAGAAATCTGTGGATGGATTCCTCGGCGGATCGGGCGCGGATCGTTCGCGAGCCGCTTGATTCCACGGTTCGGCCCCGAAGGTTTCCAGGAAGTTATTTCGGCATCGTTCCAAGGGGCGGATGAGGGGGAAGCCGCCAAGAGCCGTGGACTTCAAAGACATGGCCTGACGCGAGATATGACGCCGGTCGCCCCCTCATCCGGCCTTCGGCCACCTTCTCCCGCAAGGGGAGAAGGGATGATCACCGAGAATCGACCCATGAGCGTGTGGCACAAGGGCCCCCTCCCCTCCCCTTACGGCGGCGTCCTCGTCGACCTGGTCGTCGTCGCCGACCGCGCCGCCGAGATGAAGGCCCAGTCCGGCGAACTCGTCAGCCTGACGCTCGACGACCGCGGCGTCGCCGATCTGGAATTGTTGAGCGTCGGCGGCCTCTCCCCCCTCCGCGGGTTCATGGGGAAGGCCGACCGCGACCGCGTCGTCGCCGAGGGCCGCCTCGCCGACGGGACGTTCTGGCCACTGCCGATCGCCCTGCCGGTGGGCCCCGACGCGGACGTCGCCGAGGGAAAGGCGCTGGCACTCCGCGACGTCTACGGCAACCTCCTGGCCTTCCTCCACGTCGAGGAGGTTTACGAGGCCGACGACCGCGAACGCTTCGCCGCCGGTCGGCTGGAGGTCGTCCGCGTCCCTCCCCATTACGACTTCGTCGACCTGCGCCTGACGCCCACCCAGACGCGGGCGCGGTTCGAGGAACTCGGCTGGTCGCGAGTCGCCGCTTACCACGCCCGCGGGCCGATCTTCCGCGCGGAGGAGGAATCGATCCGACGCGCGGCCGAGGGGGTCGGCGGCGGCCTGTTGATTCACGCGATCGTCGCCGCGAGCCGCCCCGGCGCGGTCGGCCGTCACGCCGACGTCCGCTGCCATCGCGCCCTGGTCGCCAACCACTTCGAGCCGAAGAGCGTCGTCCTGGGTCTCTTACCGTTGGCGGGACGCCCGACCGGCGATCGCGAAACCCTGCTTCGCGCCATCGTCGCGCGCAACCACGGCTGTTCCGATCTGATCGTCGTCGGCGACGAAGCGCGCGACCCGTTGTTGGAATCCCTGAACGCGATCGGCACGGCGATGACGGTCGCGACGCCCATGGTCCACCTCCCCGACGAGGACCGTTACGAGGCCGTCGCCGCCGTTCCGCCCGGAGCGCGGACGATGGGGCTCTCGGCGGATCAAGTCCGCGACGAATACCTCGACGCGGGCCGTCGGCTCCCCGACTGGTTCGCCCGTCCGGCCGTCGCGGACGTTTTGGAGGCGATCCACCCGCCGCGCCATCGCCAGGGGTTGACGGTGTGGTTCACGGGGCTGTCGGGCTCGGGCAAGAGCACCGTCGCGCAGGCGCTCATGGAGCGCCTGGCCGAGTACGGCCGCGACTGCTCGTTCCTCGACGGCGACGAGATTCGGACGCATCTGTCCAAGGGGCTGGGTTTCAGCAAGGAGGACCGCGACGTCAACATCCGCCGCGTCGGCTACGTCGCCGGGCTGGTCGCGCGGCACGGCGGGACCACGATCTGCTCGGTGGTGAGTCCCTACAAGGCGGTTCGCGACGAGGCCCGCGCGGCCTCCGGCGGCCGGTTCGTCGAGGTCTACTGCGCGACCCCGGTGGAGGTCTGCGAGGCCCGCGACGTGAAGGGCTTCTACGCCAAGGCCCGCGCCGCGGTCGCCGCCGGCCGGCCGATGGGCTTCACCGGCGTCGACGACCCCTACGAGGCCCCCGACGCCGCCGAGGTCGTCCTCGACACCTCCAAGCTCGACGTCGCCGCCTGCGTCGACCGCGTCATCGAGAAACTCCAGGCCCTCGGCTACGTCGCGCCGCAAGGCCGCGCGCGCGACTGACCATGGCTTGCGATCGAGGGCCGCCGCGCGATGTCAGGCGGAGTCGCCGCCAAGTAAAAGCCCCAGGCGACGGACGACCTCGGCCACCACGCCCTCGGGCGCTTCGCCGATGTACTCCGCTCGACGCGACCGCCAATCCAGGCACTTGACGTGATCGGCCAGGACCACGCCCGAGACCGGCGCCCCCGGTGGAAGCGGAACCTCGAAGGGGTAGCCCTTGACCCGGCTCGTCACCGGGCAGAACAAGGCCAGGCCCACCGACCCGTTGTAGGATGCCGGTGAAAGCACCAACGCCGGTCGCCTCCCCGCCTGCTCGTGACCCGACCGCGGATCGAGGCTGAGCCAGACGAGATGACCGCGATCAGGCACGGCGGGGGGGTCCGCGCTCACAACGACTCGTCCCCGGCGGGAGGGCCGGCGGCCCACTCTCCGTGGAGGTTGTCGCGGGTGACGCCGGCCAACAATTCGGCCAACGTGGCCGATCCGCCGGGCCGCACGACCAGCCGGCCGCCAGCCAGTTCCACATCGACCGATTCACCATCGCGCAAGCCGGCCCGAATCGCGAGCGATTCGGGAACGACCACGGCCAGACCGCCAGGATGCTTCTCGACCTGGGAACGCATGGGAGCCTCCGTTCCACGTTCCAGTATACAAATCAATCCCTCGGGAGGCAACTCCCCCCGCGGCTCAAAGGTCGACGTCGAAAACCCGCGCCCGCTTCCAGTTGGGCTTGGTCTCCTCCAAAAACCGCAGGTGGCGGGGATCGACCTGGTAGGCGTCGTGGGACGCCCTGGATTCGAAGACGACGTGCAGGCCCACGTCGAAATCGCGATCGTTGACGGGTCGCTTCAGGTCCGGGTTGAGCGTGCCGATCGCGAAGAAGACGACCCCCGGATGACCGTCCAGGTCCCGCCGGCCAGCGGCGAGGAAGGACTCGATCGCCGCGGGCGACGAATCGTGAAGCGCGAAGAAGACGCTGTGCGCGAGCATGGCGAAGGGTCCCCGAAGGTTCAAGAGGGAGGGGCCACGACGGCGCGGACGGCCGCCGTCGAGACCGGGCGGATCACGCCGCGCTCGGTGACGATGCCGTCGATCAGGGCCGCGGGAGTGACGTCGAAGGCGGGGTTGTACACGGCGACCCCCTCCGGCGCGGTGCGACGGCCGAAGCCCTCGGTCACCTCGCCGGGGTCGCGCTGCTCGATCGGGATCCCCGAGCCGTCGGGAAGCGACAGGTCGAACGTGCTGGAGGGAGCGGCGACGTAGAACGGCACGCCGTGGAACCTCGCCAGGACGGCCACGCCGTAGGTGCCGATCTTGTTGGCCGCGTCGCCGTTGGCGGCGATCCGGTCGGCGCCGACGACCACGGCCTGGACCCGGCCCTCCTTCATCACCTGGGCGGCCATGCCGTCGCAAATCAAGGTCGCGTCGACGCCGCGGCCGAGCAATTCCCAGGCGGTCAATCGGGCGCCTTGCAGGAGCGGGCGGGTCTCGTCGACGAAGACGCGGGGCCGCTTGCCCTGCTCGTGGGCGGTGAAGATCACGGCGAGCGCCGTGCCGTAGTCGGCGGTGGCCAGGCCGCCGGCGTTGCAGTGGGTCAGGACGCCGGAGTCGGCCGCGATCAGCTCGGCGCCGTGGCGGCCGATGGCCCGGCACATCGCGCGGTCCTCCGCCGCGACGGCCTCGGCCTCGGCCAACAGGCGTTCCAGAAGCGCGGGGCCGGATTCCGTCGCGAAGGCGTCGGCGACGCCTCGCATCCGGTCGAGCGCCCAGAACAGGTTGACGGCGGTGGGGCGGCTGGTCGCCAGCCGGTCGGCGGCCTGGCGGAGCGCGGCGCGGACGGTCGCCGCGTCGGCGAGCCCCCGCGCGCGGGCGCCCAGGACGGCGCCATAGGCCGCGGCCACGCCGATGGCCGGCGCGCCGCGGACGCTTAGGCGCTTGATCGCCCCCCAGACCGCCTCGACGTCGTCGCAGTCGATCTCGACGAACTCGCCGGGGAGCCGGGTCTGGTCGATCAGCCGCGGCCGGCCGCCGACGGCGCCGCCGACCCACTGGACGGTCTTGTAGGACCGACCGCCCCCCGCGCGGAGTTCATCCGATCCGGCGGCGGTCATTCGTCGTCCTCGTCCTCGCCCTCGTCGCCTTCCTCCTCGGAGTCTTCCGGGTCGATCCAGGAGTAGAACTCGGCGTAGACGTCCCAGATGTTGCGCAGGGCGTTGCGGACGTCGCCCGGCTTCAGCGCGGGGTGCTGGCCGGAGTAGCCGGCGACCTCCGAGGCGATCCGCAGCAGCTCCAGGTTCTGTCGCCGCATCTCCAGGAAGATCTGACTCTGGGAGTCCAGTTCCAGGACTTCCTCCAGGGCCTCCTCGACGTCGTGTTCGTGGTCGTGTTCGTGGTCGTGTTCGTCGTGAGTCATCGGCGGAAACTCTCCATGGCTGCCGATCGCGGCGAAGGATGCCGGGTTCGTCGTCGGCCTCGCGGCGGGGACGAGCCCGGCGGATGGTGTTTCAAGGGTCGCGGCCGGGGGGTTCAGCCCGAGGGGCCGTCGCGCCAGTCGGCCAGCGGCAGGTTGAAGGTGGCGGCGACGGCGGCGTTGGCCACCCGGCCGGCGTGGACGTTGACGCCCGTCTCGAAGCCGGGATCGGCGTCGGCGACCGCCCGCCAGCCCTTCGCCGCCAGCCGCAGGACGTAAGGGAGCGTGACGTTGCACAGGGCGTAGGTGCTGGTCCTCCCCACCGCGCCGGGCATGTTGGCGACGCAGTAATGGACCACGCCGTCGACCACGAAGGTCGGCTCGCGGTGGGTCGTCGGCCGGCTGGTTTCGACGCAGCCCCCCTGGTCGATGGCCACGTCGACGATCACCGCCCCCGGCTTCATCCCGGCCAGGTCCTCCTTGAGGACCAGCCGCGGGGCGCGGGCGCCGACGACCAACACGGCGCCGACCACCAGGTCGGCCGCGGCGACGGCGTCGCGAACCGTGTGCCGGTCGGAAAACAGCGTGATCAGGTTGGGGGGGGTGACCTCGTCGAGATAGCGGAGCCGGTCCAGGTTGACGTCGAACAGCTTGACGGTCGCCCCCATCCCCGCGGCCACCCGCGCGGCGTTGGAGCCGACGACCCCGCCCCCCAGGACGACCACCTCGGCCGGGGCGACGCCCGGCACGCCCGAGAGCAAGGTCCCGCGCCCCCCCTGGGGCCGCTCCAGAAACTTGGCCCCCTGCTGGACGCTCATCCGGCCGGCGACCTCGCTCATGGGGGTCAGAAGCGGCAACGCGCCCCTGGCGTCGCGGATCGTCTCATAGGCGATCGCGGTCGCGCCGGAGTCGATCACGGCCCTGGTCAACGCCTCGTCGGCGGCGAAGTGGAAATAGGCGAAGACGACCTGCCCGGCGCGCATCCGCGGCCATTCCGCGGCCAGCGGCTCCTTGACCTTCACGATCAGGTCGGCTCGGGCCCAGATCTCGGCCGCCTCGGCGACGACGGTCGCGCCGGCGGCCTGGTACTGGACGTCGGTCAGTCCGCTCCCCGCCCCCGCGCCGGCCTCGATCAACACGCGGTGGCCGGCGCGGGTCAGTTCCTCGACCCCCACCGGCAGCATGGCGACGCGGTACTCGTCCGCCTTGACCTCCCTCGGCACCCCCACGATCATCGGCCCAAGCCTCCCGCCGTCGAAACCCGCCGGACGCCCCGCGCGACTCGCGGGCGTCCTCGAACCGTCCTAGACATTCGATCCCACCGGGCCCCTCGAATCAAGGGACGAACGGCCGACGGCGGGGAAGTCGCCCGAAAGCCCGCCGAAGGCATGGATGGTGGGCCGAACCGCCGCCCTGGGTCAGTCGGCCCCGGCCCGTTTGGGCTCGGCGGCGTTCAGGGGCTCGATCGCGGTGATGTGCAAGAGCGAGCAGATCTTGAACTCGGCGGGGACGCCCTCGTCGGTCTCGTCGACGCCGACGAGCAGGTCCGTCCGCGTCAACATCGCCATCTCCGGGTGGCGGACCTCGTAGGCCAGCCCGCTGGACATGACGACGCGGAACGGCTTGAAAGGGCGTTGCGTCAGCAATTCGCGAAAGGTTTGAACGGTCATGACGTCGATTCTACACCCGGGCCGGGCGGTGGGACAACCCCCGCGATCCGCCGGCTCCGCCGCGCGCCGGCGGGTCGGTTGTGGCGCCCCGACCTTCATCCTACAATCAGGGTTTCGCACGATTCGGCGACGAGTCGTCGACCGCCCCCGGCGAACCGATCCAGGAGCCTCCCCATGTCCGCGCCCCCCGCGTCCAAGACCTTGGCCTTGATCGCCTCCGCGGCGGTCGTCCTGCTTCTGGGGGCCGCCGGCGACGGCGACGCCCCCTCGGCGCTTCAGTCTGATCCGACCGGCTGGAGCGACCTTCTGGGCCCCGCCAGCGACGGCCTGGACGCCTGGACCCGCGAGCCGATCCCCGCCGGCGGCGACCTCGTCCGGAAATCGCCCTGGAAGTTGGACCGCGAGACCGGCGTCCTGACCGCCGCCGCCCCCAAGTCCGACCGCGAATGGCTGCGGCTGGACCAGGTGCTTCTGGACTTCGCGCTGCACGTCGAATGGCGGATCGTCCCCGACCCCGACGTCAAGGACCCCGAGGGGGGCGTCTACTTCCGCAACTCCAACGACGCCGGCTTCCGGCACGAGGCGCGGCTGGGCGACGCCGCCGGCGGTTATCTGGTCGGCGCCACCTACGCCAACCTCCAGACCAAGCCGTTCGACCTCTCCGCCGAGGTCGCGGAGAACCGCGTCAAGCCGGCCGGCGAGTGGAACGCCTACGAGTTGACCGTCAAGGGCCGCTCGGTCGCGCTTTGGGTCAACGGCGCGGTCGTCAACGACTGGAAAGGCTGCGGCGTCCCCCGCGGCTATATCGGCCTGGAGGCTCGCCGCGGCAAGATCGAGTTCCGCAACCTCAAGCTCAAGGCGCTGTGACCCTCCGCCCACCCGCCTTGCCTCGGGCGCGCCGTCCCCCGCGCCCGACGACACTCGTCTTTTTTTATCGAATCCGATCGATTCGCGCCACTCCTCGACCTATTAGTTGTCCTTGTACGCCTTCCACAAGTCGCCGAGCGTGGGGGACGACTCCCAGGGGGGCCCGCATGGACTGTTCGCGAACCAGAACTGCACGTGCCTCTGGACGGCGGCCTCCCTCCGATGCCGATAGATCCAGCGCAGTTCGGCGTTGGTGATCGCCCGCACCTTCTGATCCCAGGGCGTCCCCTTCGGCGATTCGTTGTCCCAGCACTTTTGCGTGATGGCGTGTTGAATGCCTGGGTCCATCATGTCGTCAAGGCAGAAATGGACGGTCTTCCCCACGGAGACGGCCCACTCGATCCCGCCCTTGGACTTCTGACGCCAGTGCCTCCATTCGTACTTCCGGAGATCCACGACCGCGTTGTACTTCCCATGCGCCCCGAGGTAGCGCTTGAACTCCTCGTTCTGGCTGGGTCGGCCCTGGGTTTGATCGGCGACGTCGCCGATGTCGTAGGAATTGATCCGCGCCCCCGCGGCGTGGTCGAACGGCACGTTGAGATGCCGCATCAAACCGTCGCGCGGCTTCGCCAGTCCGTAGAAGAGGTCGCCCGGCGTGTAAGAGTCGGCGAACTTCGGCTGAAACGGCATTCGGCTGCTCCTTGGGTCCGTGACGACGTCTCGAGGATTGGAATTCTCTCCGACGGGAGCGGGCGCGGAGTCGCGACGCCCCGCGACGGCCTCCGCGATCTCGCCCGCGAGGAGGAGGAAGTCGACGCGCCCGATCGCCCCCGCGACGGAGACATCCCGCCGCCGTCGCGCGAGCCGGCGAATCATGCCGACGCGCATGACCCCAGTCGTTCATAAACGCATGAGAACCGTCGCCGGCGTCTCCTCCTCAACGCGGGCGATACGAACGAATCCGCGCCTTCGTGACGCCGACCGCCCAAGGAAATTTCATGAAATTCCGACGACGCGCCGCCCGGCGTCGATTCGGCGGCGCGAGGGCGGTCGGAGAAACCGCCGCGGGGCCGACCGGACCTCGTCACGCCACCGGGCGGCTCGACGAGGGGGCGACGACCACGTTGAGGGCCTCGGCCCGCCAGCGCTCGCCATCGTGGACCAGCTCGTTGATCGAGGCGAAGTCGATGGCGATCCGGTCGAAGTCGGCGGGGGTTTTGTCGGGGAGCAGGGTCAGGAGGGCCGCCCGGATCACGATCCCGTGCGCCACCACGATCAAACGACCGCCGGCGTGGCGCGACCGCAACCCCTCCAGGACCGGCGCGACCCGGCGGGCGATCGCGGCGAACGACTCGCCGCCGGGGTGGGTGAACTCCACGTCGCCGGCCATCCAGCGCCGTTTCGACTCCTCGTAGACGGCCCAGCCGTCTTGACGGCTCAAGCCGCTCAACGGGCCGATCTTCCGCTCGTGAAGCTCGGGGACCGCGACCGGATCGAGCCCCAAGGCCCCGGCGATCGGCCCCGCGGTGGCGACCGCGCGGCGCATCGCCGAGGAGTAGACCGCGACGGCCCCGCCGGCCTTCAGGCGATCGGCCAGGGCGAGCGCCTGACGCGCGCCCCAGGCGCTTAAATCGACGTCGGACTCGGCGCCGTGGAAGAGGTCGGGCGTGGCGGTCTCGGCGTGTCGAATCAGGGCCAGTCGGGTTTCCCGCAACGGCTTGCCCCCCGATGCTTCAAGGTCCACAATATGGCGGGCCCCAAAGCCCGCCGTCGCGCCGATCGGCCGTCGCGGCCGGGCGCTTCCGCTTTCAAACCAGGGTATCGCGATGACCGCCGACGCCGACAGCCAAAATCCGCCCCCCCAGACGGGCAAGTACCGCACCATCCTCCTCTTCGGCATGCCCGGCGCCGGCAAGGGGACCCAGGGGGCCGTCCTGGGCAAGCTCCCGGAATTCGTCCATATCTCCATGGGCGACGTCTTCCGCAAAATCCCCAGGTTGGGCAAGATCGGCGCGGAGATCGAAAGCTTCACCTCCGTCGGCAAGATGGTCCCCGACGACCTGACCTACCGGATCTTCGAGCGCCACATGAAGATCCTGGAGCTTCAGGAATTCTTCATCCCCGAATTCAACACCCTGATCCTCGACGGCCTCCCCCGCAGCCGCGTCCAGGCCGAGGACCTCTCGCACCTGCTCGACGTGATCCAGATCTTCCACCTGAAGATCAAGGACGAGAAGCTCGCCGTCAAGCGGCTCCGCGCCCGCGCCCTCTTGGAGAACCGCCTGGACGACATGAACGAGGAGGTCATCCGCCGCCGCCTCAAGACGTACCACGAGGAGACCGTCCAGACCCTCAGCTTCTACGACCCCGCGCTGATCTTCGACGTCGAGGCCGGCCAGCCGATGATCAACGTGCTGCGCGACGTCGTCGACCGGCTCGCGACGATCCAGCGCCACCCGGTTCCGCCGGGCGCGACCCCCGAGATCGTCTTCTGAGTCCGTCCCCGCTTCCTCTCCGTCCGACCGTCGCAGCGCGCGGGAGAGCCGTTTCATCATGTCGAGCGCCTTCGAATCGCCGTCCGCCCTCGTCGACGAACATAAGCCGTTCATCCCCGCCTCGGAAGACCCGCCGGAGTTGACGCTCCGGGCGGTGGTCCTGGGGTCGCTTCTGGGGGTGGTCTTCGGCGCGTCGTCGCTGTATCTGTTCCTCAAGGTCGGGATGACGGTCTCGGCGTCGATCCCGGTGGCCGTCCTGGCGGTCACGATCTTTCGGGGGCTGTCGCGCGCCTTCGGGCTGCGGCGGGCGACGATCCTGGAGAACAACGTCGTCCAGACCGCCGGCTCGGCCGGCGAATCGATCGCCTTCGGCGTCGGCGCCACGATGCCCGCCCTGATGCTCCTGGGCTACGAGTTGGACTGGACCCGGGTGATGATCGTCTCGGTCCTGGGGAGCCTGCTGGGCATTCTGATGATGATCCCCCTGCGGCGGGCGTTCATCGTCAAGCAGCACGAGACGCTGCCGTACCCGGAGGGGACCGCCTGCGCCAAGGTCTTGATCGTCGGCGAGCAGGGCGGGTCCAACGCCCGCACCGTCTTCCTCGGCTTCGGCCTGGGGGGGATTTACAAGCTCATGATGCAGGCGATGAAGCTCTGGCCGGGGGAGTGGGACCGCGCCCTCGTCGGGATCAAGGGCTACGACAAGGCGGTCGTCGCCCTGGAGCCCGACCCGACGCTGCTGGGCGTCGGCTACATCATCGGCCCCAGGACCGCCTCGATCATGGTCGGCGGCGGGCTCCTGGCCTCGCTGACGCTGGTCCCCTTGATCGCCTTCTTCGGCGAGGGGCTGACGACCGTCCTGCCGCCGGGGCAGTCGCGGATCTCCGAGATGTCCCCCGGCCAGATCTCCGGCCAGTACGTTCGCTACATCGGCGCCGGGGCCGTCGCCGCCGGCGGCATCCTCAGCATGCTCAACGCCCTGCCGCTGATCCTGTCGGCCCTCGCGGGCGGTTTCAAGGCGATGAAGCCCGCCGACGCCGACGGCTCGAACCCCGCCACGCCCAGGACCGATCGCGACATCCCCACGTCCCTGGTCGTCCTGGGAACGCTCGGCCTGGTCGCCTTGATCGCGGCGTCGCACCTGATCCCCGCCGATCCGGTCGGCCGGGTCGCCGGCGCGGTCTTGATCGTGGTCTTCGGCTTTTTGTTCGTGACGGTCAGCTCGCGAATCACCGGCTTGATCGGCTCGTCGTCCAACCCGATCTCCGGCATGACCATCGCCACGTTGCTTTTGACCTGCCTCATCTTCGTGACGCTGGGCTGGATCGGAAGCGAGTACCGCCTGATCGCCCTTTCGATCGCGGCGATCGTCTGCATCGCCTCGTCCAACGGCGGCACGACCTCGCAGGACCTCAAAACGGGCTTCCTCGTCGGCGCGACCCCCTGGCGGCAGCAGGTGGCGATCCTGGTCGGCGCGCTGCTCTCCGCGGTGGTCATGGGCGGCACCCTGATCGCCATGAACGACGCCTACACCACCGTCTCAAATCAACCGGCCGACCTTCCCACCGTCGCCGCCCCCGCCGGACTGACCGAGACCGCCGAACACGACGGCGAGACCTACAAGGTCTGGCGACTGACCGCGCCCATCGAAGGCGCGCTGCCGGGCGTGTACCTGGTCGACGAATCGGACAAACCCGCCTGGATCATCGACCCCGGCATCGGCGGCCGGCTCGACCACTCCTCAAGCGGCGCGCCCTTGAAGAAGTTCGACCCGCCCCAGCCGCGGCTCTTCGCCACGATCATCGACGGCATCATGTCCGGCGACCTCCCCTGGAGCCTGGTGATCCTCGGCGTCATGCTGGCGATCGTCGTCCAGCTTACCGGGGTGTCGTCGCTGGCGTTCGCGGTGGGGGTCTACCTGCCCTTGTCGACCACCCTGCCGATCTTCATCGGCGGCCTGATCCGCCTGCTCGTCGACCGAATCCGCAAGTTCACCCCCGAGGAGTCCGAGACCAGCCCCGGCACCATGATGTCCACCGGCCTGATCGCCGGCGGCTCGCTGGCGGGGATCCTGATCGCCCTTTTGGTCGTCTTCGAGGGCCTGGGACGGGCCATCGACTTCTCCGGCAAGTCGCCCGACGGCGGGACGGAATTCCTCCTCCCCGCGCTGGGGTCGTTCTCGGTCCTGGCCGCGGCGCTGGCGCTCGTCGCCCTGCTCGGCCGCCGCGCCGACCGCGAACCCGAACCGGCGAAGGCCGATTGAGCGTTGGTTTCCATCCGCGACCGTTCGTCCGCTCCCGGCCACGAACCGTTCCGAGCGCGCCCGGCCGCGACCCGAATACGATGGAGACCGCGAAGCCCGTTCGTTTATCCATCACGAACGCGCGCGGGTCGAGGGGGGACGCGCGCGCCCGCGCGAAGGGTTCGCGGGATTTCCCGGCTCGATCCGAAAAACCTCTGACCGTCACGGATTTGGGGGGTGGTGGACATAACGGCCTTCCCCCCTCGCGGGGGAAGGTGGCCCGAAGGGCCGGATGAGGGGGGGCGAGCCCAAACGCCATCGACGTCCAGGGCCTCCTGGACGGGCTTCCGCGAATTCCAACGGTC
>CALCIB010000340.1 GCA_937907525.1 uncultured Planctomycetales bacterium
CCTTCTCCCTCAAGGGGAGAAGGGGTTGCGGGGTCGCTCGTCTCCTCGGGCTGGTTGACAACGCTCATCGGGCGGACCTATCGTCAAATCACCGGATCATTGGCGGACAGCGCGTTTCTTCTTGGATCGACCTGATTCTGTGGATTTGTCCAGTTGGAATCAAGGTCCAACGCGGGAGCGGGGGTCGGATCGTCCATGCGACTGGGATTGTTCGGAGGGACGTTCGACCCGATCCACGTCGGGCATTTGGTCCTGGCGGAGCAATGCCGCGAGGCGTGCGGGCTGGACCGGGTCTGGTTCGTGGTCGCCGGCGAGCCGCCGCATAAGCGCGGGGTCGAGCGGACGGCCGCGCGGCATCGCCTGGAGATGGTCCGGCTAGGGATCGCGGGGAACTCGGGGTTCGAGGTCTCGGACGTCGAGGTCGAGCGGGAGGGGCCGTCGTACAGCGTGGAGACGCTGGCCCAGATCCAGGCGGAGCGATCCGGCGACGAGCTGTTCTTCCTCATCGGCGGCGACAGCCTGGTCGACCTCCCCACCTGGCGCGAGCCCGAGCGAATCGCCCGGCTGGCGTCGATCGTGGTCGTCAACCGTCCCGGAGCGCGGGGCGAGGTCCCCGATTTCGGGATCGACGCCAAGCCCATCCTGTCCGTCGCGATCCCTCCCCTGGAGATATCCTCCTCGGACCTTCGGCGTCGTCTGGCGTCGGGCAAGAGCGTCCGCTACCTGGTCCCGGCCGCCGTGACGGCCTACATCGAAGCCCACAAACTCTACCGGGATTCCGCCGCCGCGCCGACCTGACCGGGGATGATTCGACGATTTCGTCATTCCTCACCGCCGAAATTCGAACGGGCGATACAATAGACCATGGTGGTCGGCGAATCGCCTTCGACCGGGTATCCCACGGCGGCTTGGAAGGACCGGAATGATGCATCGCCTCTCCAGGACCAGGACCAGGACCGGATGGTTGGTCGCGCTCGCGGCGGCGTTCGCGCTCGCGCCGGCCGCGGCGCGCGCCGGGTCGCTCTCGTGGCTGGACGAGGTCGTCCACCGCGTCATCGTGGAGGCCCGCGGCGGCAAGGCCCTCGCCCAGGGGGGCGACGCCGCGGCGATCGAGGCCCGCGCCGCCGGCAAGCTCTTCGCCCACGGCGCCGAGGAAAGCCTGGAACAAATCGCCAGGCACTCCGACGAACTCGGCCGCGCCGCCCGCAAGGTCGAAAACCCCAGCGAACTGTTGCTGGAGACCCGCTTCGGCCAGCTCGTCGGCCGCGACGCCGACGCCATGCGCGGCTTCTCCGCCCTCAAGACCGCCGAGAAGCGCGCCGTGCTGGCGATGGGCGAATCCGCCGCGACGATCGCCAGACGCCACCCCGGGGACGCCGAGCGGATCGTCCGCGAACTGGGCCCCGAGGGGCTGGCCGCCGTCCGCGCGTTCGGCGACGACGTGGCCGAGGTCATCGTCAAGGAAGGCCCCGAAAGCCTGGGCGTCCTGCGCAAGACGGGCAGGGGGGGGTGGGAGTTCCTGACGACCCAGGTGCTTCCTCATAAGAAGAAGCTGGCGGCGGCGGGGGTGCTGGCGGCGTTCTACGCCAACCCGGACGCCTTCGTGGACTATGCCGGCCGCGTCACCGAGTACGGCGCGCGCGAGTTCGCCCGCGCCGGCGTGGCGTTGGCGACGGCCGTCGGCGGCGGGGCCGCCGCGGGGTTGGAGGCCAGCATCGGCGAGGCCCTGGCCCGTCACGGCATCGACTTTCCGGTCTTCCGCAAGCTCGGCGCGGTCCTCGCCGCGGTCGTCGCCTGCGGGGCGCTTCTGGTCGTGCTGGGATTTCCGCTTCGAACCATGTTCAGGCCGTTCACCGCCGCGGCCGGGCTGCTGCGGCGGGTGGTCCCGCGACGCGCGGCGGGCAAGCCGATCAGATGAAGTGAAACGAGAAACGCGCCCCCTCTCCCGCCGGGAGAGGGCAGCCGCGCAGCGGCGGGTGAGGGTCGCGGCGCTTCGCGGACGCCGACGGGTCGCCATGACGCAAACCCAGAGCGTATCCCGAGGCGCGTCGACCCTCACCCGGCCCTTCGGGCCACCCTCTCCCGGTGGGAGAGGGGACGTTGAACCCATTGAGTACCCAGGTCTTTCGTTTTTCCGGGCGTGGACGCCCGCGGTCGTCGGTTTCCTTTCAGGATCGAGGAACGGAGCGTGTCGAACCGCCGCAACGCCAGCGCGCGACTGGACGCCCTGGAGGCCCGGCTGACGGGGCCCAAGAAGCTCGCGCTTTTCGGTCATCGCAACGTCGGCAAGACGACGCTCCTGGCGATGTTTTATCGCCAGGCGGCCGGCGGGCTGGTGCCGGGCGTCCGGCTGGCCGCGGCCGACGCCCCCACCGCCGAGTACCTCGCCGAGAAGATCGCCGCGGTCGAGTCCGGCGAGGCCATCGGCGGCACGCTCGCCGAGACCGAGCTGAACCTGCGGCTCTACCACGGCCCCGCGCGGTTCGATCTGATCGTCAAGGACTACCAGGGCGAGCACGTCACCCTGGGGAGCGACGAGCCGATCCAGGAGTTCTTCCAGGGCTGCGACGCCGTCTTCCTCTGCCTGGACCCCGAGGGCCCCGCCGACCCCGCCGAGCGCCGACGCCGCCAGCAGGAGGTCGAAAACCTCCTGGAACGTTACATCGAGAAGTCCGACGACATCAGCACCGACCGCCCCGTCGCGCTCCTGCTCACCAAGTTCGACCGCGTGCTGGCTCGCGAGAAGCAAGACGCGACCATCGACGAGGCGTTCGTCGAGGAGTTGGTCGACCGCCAGTACGGCATGACCCGCCACGCGCTTCGCCAGCACGCCCCCGACGGCGTCATCTTCGCCGTCAGCGCCTTCGGCCCCGGCGCCGACGGCAACCGGCCGCCGTCGGAGATCCGGCCGATGGGGTTGGAGGGGCCGTTGGGATGGGTCGCCGATCGGCTTCAAGCCCGCGACCGCGCGCAGATGGAGACGCTCTGGGAACTCGCGGCCGACGACCCGCCGCGCTTGCATCGCTGCCTCGCCGCGTACGAGAAGCGGTACCCGCGGTCGAACCGGACGTATGAATTTCGCGATCGCCTCCGCGGCTTGGAGCGCAAGCGGACGCTGCGACGGTTGGGGAAGGCGGCGGCGGCGGTCGCGGCGGCGGCGGGGTTGGCCGTCGGCTACGACCTGTGGGGCTTCGAGCGGGCCGCGGCGTTCGAGCGCGACTCCGGCAACACCGCCGCGGCGGTGGCCTCGCGGTGGTCGAACCTGCTGGAAAGTCATCCGACGATGCCCTGGCTGATGCCCCGACGCGCCCGCGAGGCCGCCGACAAGCAGGCCGAGTGGACCGTCAAGGCCAGCGCCTCGCGGCTGGCGGCCGGCGCGGCCGTCCCGGACCTCGACGCCAAGCTGGAGGCCGCGCGCGAGCAGGCCCCCCGGTTGGCCCCGGCGATCCGCGAGGTCGAGAAGTCCCGCGAGCAAGTCCGCCACGACGAGCGCTGGAGGGACGTTTACGCCCAGGCCAACTCGCTTGAGACGATCGACGACCCGGCGACCGGCCTGGCCGCGCTCGACGGCTTCCTCCGCGAGTTCCCCGACTCTCCCAACCGGCCCGAGGCCCTGAAGCTGGCCGCCAGCCTCAAGACCGAACAGCAAACCAGGCGGACGGCCGTCGAGCGCCGAGTGGTCGACGACCTGATCCGCGCCGAGTCCCTCCCCAACGCCTCGCTGTCCGAGCTGGTCGAGCGCGCCGGCAAGTTCCTCGACGAGCATCCCGAGAGCCCGTTGCGTCGCGAGGTGCAAGACCGGCTCGACGACTACCTCAAACGGCTGGACGAGCGCGACATCGCCCGCGCCCGCGAGTTCTCCCGCAACCAGCCGTCGAGCTTCGCGGCCCGGATCGAGAAGTACCAGGACTATCTGAAGGCCCACCAGGCGGGCGGGAGTTACATCAGCGAGGCGCTTGAGGCCAGGGACGGGATCCTCCGCGAGTGGGACTCGTCCGCCTACCGCCAGGCTTACGACCGCGCCCAGGCCCGCCCCGACGACGCGGAGGAGGTCGCCCGCCGCTTCCGCGACTATCTCCGCGACCACGCCGACGGCCGTTACGCCGACGCCGCGAAAGCCTACCTCGACTGGTGGGACAAGGTCACGGTCCCCACCGGCTACCGCGTCACCCTGCGCCGGGGGGAGGTTCCGGCGTCGACCGGCAAGTACCTCGCCGGCGGCGGCCCGGACCTGGGGGTGACGTTGGAGGTCGGCGGGGTGACTTACGGTCCCTCGCCGGTGGTCGCCAACAGCACGCGGCCGATCTGGGACTACACGTTCGCCCAGCCGATCGTCTGGAAGCACGGCGACCCGATCACGATCCGGGTGATCGACTACGACTGGTCGGCCTCCGAGGTCGCCGTCCTGCACAGTCGCCAGGGCGACCCCTTGGCGATGCGCCTGCTGGCCAACACGATCCGCCTCGCCAACGGCGGCGGGACCACGCTGACGTTCACGTCCGACTTCGCCATGCCGAGCCTGCCGCGGCCGGAGTAAACGACGGACGGGGGCGCCTCCACGCGCCGCCTTGCCGTCGGGGCGACGTCCGCCCATGATGGATTCGGCGGGTTGCGTGGTCCGACCGGGCGGGGATCGTCGCCTATTTAGTTGTGGACGGAGAGGGGCGTGGGTCATGGCCGAGGGGCCGATCGAGCTTTTGGCCAAGGCTCGCGCCGGCGAGGCGGAGGCGTTGGGCGAACTTTGCGCCTTGTACCGCAACTACCTTCGGATGGTCGTCCGAACCGGGTTGGGGCCTCGCCTTCGCGAGCGGCTGGAACTCTCCGACGTGGTTCAGGAGGCGCTGGTGGAGGTGGTCCGCCAGTTCCCCCAGTTCACCGGCCAGAACGAGGCGGCGCTGGTGGGCTGGCTGCGGCGGCTGGTGGGGCAGAAGCTGGCCGACCTGGGGCGTTATCACAGCCGGACCAAGCGCGCCGGCGGGGGCGCGCCGGTGCCGCTGGACGCCCCCTGGGAGGGGGGCCGGGGGGACGACGGCGGCGAGGGGGGCGGCGGGCGGCTGCTGGACGTGCTGGCCCTGAGCCAGACCAGCCCCAGCGAGGTCGCCAGCCGTCGGGAGTTGATCGTCCTGCTGGCCGACGCTTTGGCCGCCTTGCCGACCGCCGAGGCCGACGTCCTGTGGCTGTATCACGCCGAGGGGCTCTCGTTCGAGGCCATCGGCGACCGGATGGGGGTGACGCGGAAGTCGGTGCGGGGGATCTGGGCGCGCGGCTTGAAGCGGTTGAAACGCTCGCTGGAAGGACCGCCGGGCGGAAACTTGAGGTACGACCATGGGCCTGCCGGTTGACGAGACTTCCAGCGTCGTCCCCCCGGACGACGACGAGCGCCTGGGCGAGGCGGTCGAGGTCTATCTCGAACTGGCCGAGCGCGGCGAGGCCCCCGCGGCCGAGGTCTTCGCGGCCCGCTACGGCGACATCGAGGACGACGTCCGCGCGGCGCTGGAGGGGCTGGAGCTGGTCAACGGCCTGGTGGGCGGGGCGAGCGGGTCGTCGGGGGGCGGGGGACCGGGGCGGAACCTGGAGACGGGGCGGCGGATCGCCGGCTACCGGATCGTCCGGGAACTCGGCCGCGGCGGCATGGGGACGGTCTACGAGGCCGTTCACGTCGGGCTCGACCGTCCCGTCGCCTTGAAGGTGCTGGGGACGCTGGCGGCGCCGGACTCCTCGGCCCGGCGACGGTTCTTGAACGAGGCCAGGGTGGCCGCGGGGCTGCACCACACCCACATCGTCCCGGTCTTCGACGTCGGCCAGGTCGGCGGGCTCTGCTACTACGCCATGCAGCGGATCCAGGGGAGCGGGCTGGACCGGGTCGTCCGCTGGCTGCGGAGCGAGCGCGGCGCGGGCGGCGGCCGGTCGTCGGTCGACCCCTCCAGCCGCGGCGGGGTCTCGTCGTGGCGGCTGACCCGCGCGGCCGCGGTCTGGTTGCGGTCCCCGTCGCGTCCGCCTTGGGGGCGCTCGGCGGTCGCGGTCGAACCCGCGGCGTCGGTGCTGGACGCCGACGACCTCACGCCGGCCTGGGGATTGTCGGAGAGTCGTTCCCTGCTGGCCCTGTCGCGCTCCGGCGGGACGTCGTCGTCGCTGGCGGCCCGGGCGGCGGAGGCCGTCGAGCCGCCGTTCGAGCCGCCGGGGGGCTCGTCTTACTTCCGGTGGGCGGCGCGGGTGGGGATGCAGGCGGCCGAGGCGCTGGCGCACGCCCACCAGCACGGGGTGATCCACCGCGACGTCAAGCCGTCGAACCTCCTGATCGACGGCGAGGGGTCGATCTGGGTCGCCGACTTCGGCCTGGCCCGCCGTCTGGCCGATCCCGGCCTGACCCACCACGAGGCGACGCTGGGGACGCCGCGGTACATGAGCCCGGAGCAGGGCCGCTCCGGCGTCCTCGACGGCCGCGCCGACGTCTACAGCCTGGGCGCGACCCTCTACGAATTGTTGACCCTCCGGCCGCCGTTCGACGGCGCGACCGCGGCGGAGCTGCTCGACCAGATCGCCGGCCGCGAGCCGGCCGCGCCCCGGTCGATCGACCCGAGGATCCCCCGCGATCTGGAGACGATCGTCCTGAAGAGCCTGGCCAAGCGGCCGTCGGATCGCTACGCCTCGGCCCTGGAGCAGGCCGCCGACCTGGCGCGGTTCCTCAACCGCGAGCCGGTCAAGGCGCGGCGGATCAGCCCCGTCGGCCGCGCCTGGCGGGTGATGCGGCGGCACCCCGGCATCAGCGCGGTGTCGACCGCGGCCTGCCTGATCGTGCTGGCCGTGGCCGGCTTCGCCTACCACCGCGTCGTCCGCGAGCGCGACGCCAAGGACGCGGCCTTGCAGCAGAAGGTGGCGGCCCTGACCCGCGCCGACGAGGCCCTGGCCCGAACCGAGCAGGCCGTGCGCGAGAGCCAGGCGGCGCGACGGATGGAGCTGTGGCGGCACGCCGAACTCGTCCGCCACACCGACTCCCCCGACCGTCGCGGCGTCGGCCTGGGCCTGATCGAGAAGGCCGCGGCGCTGGGGCCCGACGCCGAGACCCGGGCGCGGCTCCGCGACGAGGCGGCCGAGTTCCTGGTCCTCCGCGAGTTCGAGCCCCGCGTCGACCTGCCCACCGGCGCCACCCGCGACGCCGTCCCGGGCCAGACCGGGACCCGGCTGGCGACCTTGACGGCCCGCGACGAGGACCGCGGCGGCGGCGAGGAACTGGCGTTCTGGGATCTCGCCTGCGGTCGTCGCAACGACGCCCTCGCCCTGGGCCGCCACGCCGACGGGGACGACCGCGACGACGGTCCCGGCGGCCGTCGCGGCGGGATGTGGGGAGGGAGGACGGGCGGCCGCCTGGTCGCCTCCGGCGCGAGTCTGGCCGTGGCGCCCCGCGGCGGCGGCGCGATCCTGCTGGTCGACGCCTCCTCGGGAGTCCCGACTCGCGAGTTGAAGACGACCGCCGGCCGGGTCTGGTCGATCCTCGGCGAGCCGACCGGCAAGCGGCTGGCCGTCCTGGAGACGGACGGCCCGAGGTCCGCGGCCGGCGACGACGGCGGGGGCGAGTGCCGGCTGGTCCTCTGGGATCTCGACCGACCCGACTCCGCCGCCCGCCCCGTGGACCTGGGCCGGGAGGGCCGCCGCGCCTGGCCGCCGCCCTCCGTCGCCCTGAGCCCCGACGCCAAGACCCTGGCCGTCGCCTTCCCCGGCGAGACCGCGATCCGGATCATCGACGCCGAGACCGGCCTGGAATCGCGCGTCATCGAGGCGCCGACCGACGTCCGCGTCCTGGCCCTGGGCCCCGGCGGCCTGCTGGCCGCGGCCTCGCAGGGGACGATCCAACTCTGGAACCTGGCGCGGCCCGACGCCCAGGCGTATATCACGAGCCTCTCGACCCACGGCTTCGTCTCCCGGCTCCAGTTCGATCCGACCGGCGGCCTGCTGGCGGCGGCGTCGTGGAGCGGAAGCGCCAAGGTCGAGGTCTGGGACGCCGCGTCGCACAAGGCGGTCGCCGTCCTCCCCTGCGCCGATTCGGCCTGGGACGTGGCGTTCTCCGGCGACGGCCGGACCCTGGCCGCGGCCGGGACGACGACCTCGACGTGGCGGATCCGCGAGCCCGCCGTCCGCGCCACGGCCTCCGGCCTGGCCGCCCGGCCGTTCTCGGCCGCCTTCCGCGACGACGGGACGCTGGCGGTCTCGGACTTCGCCGGCGAGGTCTGGGCCTGGAACGTCGCGAACGTCGCCTCCGCCGGCGCCCGCGCCCCGTTTCGCGCCGCCCGCGCCCGGACGCTCGATCCGGTCGGCCCGCCCGAACCCTCCGAGGGGCGCAACTCCGGCCGCGATCCGGCCCGGTCGTTCCTCCCCCGACCCTCCGGCGCGGCGTTCTCCGCGGCCGGCGACCTGGTGGTCCACGACGCGCGCGGGCTTGAGATCCATCCCGCCGGCCTCGCCGCCGACGCCCCCACGACCCGCGTCGATCTCCCGCCGATGCAATCGGGGGCCCAGGGGCCCAATTGGCCGATCCTCGTCCGCGCCGTCGATGGCCGGACGATGGTCCTCGGCCGCGGTCGCTCCGTCTTCCTGTGGGACGTCGACCGCCCCGACGCCGTCGTCCCGGTCGCCTTCCCCGACGACCCCCGCGAGCCGTTCGACCGCGGCGGACCCCCCTCCGGCGACTCTCGCCGCCGCCGTCGCGGCGGCCCCGACGGCTCGCCTCCGGACTTCGGCCCGACGGCGCGGGCCGCGCAGCTCTCGCCGAGCGGCGATCGGCTCTACCTCGTCATGGGGGCGGGGCCGTTCGTCCAGGTCCAGGCCTGGAAGCTGTCGCGCCGGGACGACGCCGTCCTCGCCGCGGCCGAGACCTGGGCCGACGACCCTCCGGAAGCGGCCGGCGCGATCGCCCTGAGCCCCGACGGCGCGCTTTTGGCGATCGGCGACCGCGGCGGCGCCGTCGCCCTGGTCGACGCGGTTCGGCTGAAGACGCTGGGGCGGATCGAGCCCGTCGCCGACGACCCCGAAACCCACGCCACCACCCTGGCGTTCGCTCCCGACGGCCGCATCCTGGCCGTCGGCTCCCAGCCCGGCGCGGTGCGACTCTGGGACGTCGCCGACCCGTCCTCCCCCCGCCCGTCGCTCCGCCTCCCCTGGCGGGACGGCGGCCCCGTCCCCGCCCTGGCCTTCGATCCCTCCGGCCGCCGCCTGGCCGTCGGCG
This sequence comes from uncultured Planctomycetales bacterium, assembly GCA_937907525.1. GTDB lineage: Bacteria > Planctomycetota > Planctomycetia > Isosphaerales > Isosphaeraceae > Paludisphaera. The sequence goes on from CALCIB010000340.1 coordinate 9,221, forward strand.
GCGGCGACTCCCTCGCCGAGGTCTGGGACCTCGCCGCCCTCGACGACGCCCTCCGCGCCCTCGGCCTCGGCGAGTGACCCTCGAACGAAGGGCGTCATCATTCCCGTTTCAGGATCTCGACCGAGAAGGCGGGCCTCCTCGCGATTCGCCGCCCGAGCGATCGTCGGATCGGTTAGGACCCCGCGCGCCGGCCGGGGATCGGCGCGGGTCGAATTGACGAATCCGGCGACGTGGCGGACAATTACGGAGTGGGGTCGGGTTTGACCGTTCGCCCGGCCCTTGAATCGCCGCCCGCGTATCCGCCGGACCCCAACGTCACGAGGCCGGTCCCATCATGAAGCGAACCTTCGCGGTCGTCGTCCTCCTCGCCGCGCTGGGGACGGCGGCCAAGCTCACCCTCAAGACCGCCCCGACCTCGCCGCGCCTCGACGTTCGCGAGACGACCGCCGCTCCGGCCGCGCCCTCGCTTTCCGAGGAGGACGCGCTTCTGGCCCGTTACGCCGACGCCCCGGCCGACGACCGCGACCTGGTGGCGCGGACGCTTGAGCGCTACCGCCGCAACGCGGTCGCCGTGGAACGCTCCGACGGCCTCCGCGGCCTGAAGCTTCTGGACCGGCTCGATCTGGAGGCGCTCTTCCTCTACGAGAAACACCCCTCCGAGTTCCGCGCCCTCCGCGACCTCCTGGACGACGACGCCGCGGCCGACCTCCTGTTGCACTGGCGGGAGTACTTCGGCCTGAAACGCGCCGACGACACCGACCGCAAGATTCTCATCGCCGAACTGGAGGGCCTGACCCCCTCTCAGCGCCGGCTCGCCGCCAAACACCCGAGCGCCCTGCCGCTGGTCCTCGCCGAGCCCGAGGGGGTCGCCGAGTTGATGGCCTCCAGCGACGACGACGCGGCCCTGGCCGATCGCCTGGTCCTCTTGAGCCTCGTGAGCCTGGACCAGGGCGCCGCCGACTTGCGTTCGGCCCTGCGAACGGTCGAGGACCATCCGAGGCTGTCGCTGGACGCCTTCCGGCGGCGGGGGATGGAGGGCTTCGCGCTGGTGAGCCTGTACGGCCCCGTGCTGGAGGCCCTTGGAAGCGCCGTCCCGCTCGACGAAAGCCTGATCCTCCTGCGGGTGAACTCCGCGTTCGTCGATGAACAACTGCAAACCCACCGGCCGGAGACGGTCGCGCGACGGCTGGCGCGCGTCAAGGCGGCCGGGCTGGTCGAGCAGGCCGGCGGCGGACCCAACGGGCTGCGGCTCTCGGTGGAGTACGGCGCGCTGGGCGACCGCGCCCTCGCCAAGGGGGGGGCCGACGCCGCCGACGTGGTTTTCGACTCCTACACCGATCCGGTCCTGCGCAAGCAGGCCGCCGCGGCGATCGCCGAGCACGGCGCGATGGCCCTGGCGATGCTGGAGAAGTACGCCGCCGATCCCGACTTCCGCGACGTCCTGCGAACTTACGGCTCCGCCGTGATCCCGCCGATCGCGCGGGTCGACGCCAACCCGGAGACCCTCACGGCCCTCCAGGCCAGGGACGGGACCACGCTGACCGAGAAGCTGGCGAAGACCGCGCTTTACCTGACCGGCGAGGACGGCCAATCGGTGATTCGACGGATCAAAAGCGACGGCCTGGAGCGGGTCGCCAGCCTCTCCGACGCCGACCTTCGCTTCCACCAGTTCCTGCCGCTGTACGACATGGTCCACCTGGGCGACGTCCTTCGTCGCGGCTACGCCCCCACCACCGGCGAGGCCGCCTGGGCGCTTCTGGACGCCGGGTTCGTCGTCACCGACGTGTTGAGCCTGGCCGCGATCCAGCCCGGCGCGGCGGTCGCGGTGGAAACGGCCCGGAGCGAACTGAAGGCGACCGTCCGCGAGGGCGCGAAGGCGAGCCTGGAATCCGCCGCCAGGGCCGGCGCCCGCGAGTCGGCCGACGCCTCCGCCCGTCAGGCCGCCCGCTGGTGGGCGGTGCGTTCCGCCGGCGGCCTCTACCAGGTGTTGAGCAAGACCCCGCAAGCCCTGGCGCGCATGACGCTCGGCCAGGTCGTCGAGGTCGCCCGCCCCCTCGCCGCCAGGGCCGGCGTCCGCCTGTCGTCCTGGGCCCCCGTCACCCTCCTGAAAGACGGCGCCGAGGTCGTCCTCAAGATCCCTCCCCAACGCGGCTTGAAGTACGTCGGCGCCCAACTGGCCCAGGCGGGCGTCGGCGTCGTCGGCATGCATAAGATGGAGGAACACCTCGCCAGCCGAAGGCCCCGGCCGACGGCGGAATGAGCTACGCCGAGTCGCTCTCCTTGAGCCACGTCGGCGGGTTCGGGTAGGCCCGGCGGAGCCAGCGGGCGAGGAGTTCGGCGCGGGATCGGACGCCGAAGTGGCGGTACAGGCCCTTGGTATACTGGTTGACGCTGTAGGGGCTCAGGCCGAGCCGAAGGGCGATTTGCTTGTCGCAGTCCCCTTCCAGCAGGCGGGCGAGCACCCGGCGCATGTGCGGCGGCAGGTCGCGCGGCGAGGGCTCCTCGAACCGCGCCAGCGGGCCGCCGACCAGCGGGGCGATCGCGGCGTGGGCCTCCCGGACGATCGCCACCTCGCGGTCGTCGAAGTCACGCCGTTCCCGGCCCCGGAAGAGCATCGTGCCGATGCAGACGTCGCGGCCTCCGGGGATCGTCCGGAAGCACGCGACGACGTGGTCCACTCCCAGCGGTCGGTGGACGAAGTTCGCGCTGAACGAGGCGTCCCATTCGCGATCCTCGTAGACCCTTCGGCGGGTCAACGCGGCCCCGTCCTCGCGGGCCTGCGCGGCGTACCACCGCTCGATGATGCAGTATCGGGTCGGATCCCTCGCTAATTCGGAAGCGATGTCCGCCTGGACCTTCGGCCCGACGAAGCGATCGTAACGATAATGCGCGACGCCGAGGCTTCGCGGCGGCCCCCCCGCGTGGCCGCTCGATTCGCCGCTCGACCCCAGGTCGGCGTCGATCAGCCGCGACAGCCCTTCGAGCAGGTGGTCCCGCCACGCCGTCGGGTCGTCCCCCAGTTCCCGGCATTCGCCCGCTAGCTGGAAGATCGCCCGCCAGTCCCCCGCCCTCGGTATGACAGCCTTCGCCATGTCGTCGCCCTCGCGTGCGTCGTCGCCTGAATGATTCCGACCCGACCTCCTGATTTTAGGAGGCGCGACGGCTTTATGCAAATCATTGTTGTTTTGTCGCGTAGTGATTCGTGCCGACATTTACGCCAGGAACTTTTTAGACACGTCCTTGCGAACCGCCGTCGCCGCGGGACTCGCGCCCGCCCTCCTCGACATGACACATCGAGCAACCCTGGAGACTCTCCCATGCCCCCACGCCGCCGTTGCCGCAAGTACTCCCTCGCCCTGGAATCGCTGGAGGAACGTCAGGTCCTCTCCGCCTCGACCGTCGCGGGACACGCCCTCGCCAACGGGCTCAACCCCGCCGCGCTGAAGATCAAGCCGCCGCCGCTGCCGAAGACGCCACCGCCACTGCCCCCGCCGCCGAAGCCGCCGCCGCTCAACCCGGCCGATGCCGTTCACGGGCTGGTCGGCGAGGCCGGGCGTAGCATCCATACCGCGTCCGCCACGACGATGAGCTTGCGGAACGCCAACCGGACGTCGCACCGGCTCAATCCCTCGACGCAGCGGGTGCTCAAGCCTTACTTCGGCGACCTCCCCGGCCGCGTCACCGTTTACTACGGGGCGGACCCGCTCAACTCGTGGAGCGGAAAGGGTTACACGCTCAAGCTTGGAGGCCCGGACACCGCGGCCCAGACGTTCGGGCTGAACATCTACATTCGGTCGGCTCGCGAGAACATGACCGATCGCGAGCGTCTGAAGTTCATCATCCACGAGCTTACTCACTCGCAATAGTTCGAAAGGTACGGGTCGAGCCTGAGCAACTTCGGCTACCGTTACTTCAAGGAGTGGTCCAAGGGCGGCCGGAAGTACGAGCGGAACGCCCTGGAGAAGGAAGCCCTCGCGGCCGAGTCGTCCCGGATCGACAAGGTCGAGGCGGCCTACAAGGCGGACGTGGCCGCTCATCCCACCAAGGCGGTCAACTACACGATCTGGAACGATTCGGGCAAGGCGGTCAGCTTCAAGATGCAGCCCAGCGGCAAGAGTTACACGCTCGACCCAGGGAAGACCGCGAGCTACTCGTCCCAGATGATCGACGGGGTGGCCCCCACGATCACCGTGCTGGGAACGATGCCGAAATAACTTCCCGGAATTTAACCACGGAGTCACGGAGGACACGGAGAGGAA
>CALCIB010000341.1 GCA_937907525.1 uncultured Planctomycetales bacterium
ACGTTGATGGTGTGGCAGGCCATGTCGCCCAGCGCGCCGGTGCCGAAGTCGAGCCAGCCGCGCCAGTTGAACGGGTGGTAGCCGTCGTGGTAGGGGCGGTCGGGGGCGGAGCCCAGGAACTCGTACCAGTGGACGTGGTTGGGGATGCCGGGGCAGTCCTTGAAGGCGGGGATCCCCTGGGGCCAGACCGGGCGGTTGGTCCAGACGTGGATCTCCTTGACGGTCCCCAGCGTCCCGGCGCGGAGGAGTTCGACGCCCTCGCGGAAGCCGTTCTCGGCGGTCCCCTGGTTGCCCATCTGGGTGCAGAGCTTCTTCTCCGCGGCGAGGGTCCGCAGCAGCCGGGCCTCCTCGATCGACCAGGTCAGCGGCTTCTGGACGAAAACGTGCTTGCCCATGCGCATGGCCATGGCGGCGGCCGGGGCGTGGGTGTGGTCGGGGGTGCTGACGGTGACGGCGTCGATCTGGTCGCCCATCTCCGCCAGCATCGCGCGGTAGTCGTGGTACTTCTTGGCGTCGGGGAACTTGGCGGCCTTCTTCTCCAGGGTCTTCTCGTCGATGTCGCAGAGCGCGACGATCCGGCCGTGCTTGCCGGCGTCGTTGGAGTCGCTGTCCCCCTTGCCGCCGACGCCGATGCAGGCGAAGCGGACCTTGGACTTGGAGTCGGGCGATTCGTCGGCCGCCCTCGCGATCGCCGGCGCGGCGCCGCTCAAAAACCCGGCGGAGGCCCCGGCCACGGCGGAACGGGTCAGGAATTCACGTCGCTTCATCGGCACGACTCCTTCGAGAAAGGCGGGAGGGCGGCCACGCCCGAGGCGGGTAGGCTCGATCGCCTTATCAAGATGCCGCGCCCCGAGGAGCGCCGCAAGCGCCCGGCCCGGACGCGGACGTCTCGACCGTGTCGGTCGGCGGGAGGACCGATCCTTCGTTCACCCGCCGCTTCGGCCCACCGCGTGATCCCCCACGCCTTCCAACCGGCCGGGGTCGATCATCTGGGAATGCTCGCGGTCCACGATCGCGCATCCCGTCTCGGCCTGGAGGCGGAGGGCGAATTCCTCGGCCGCGCGGTTGCGGTGAAGCCCGGCCTTCCAGGCGACGACCGCGACGCCGCCCTTGAGCTTGACGGGCGCGCCGTCTAGGGTGGGCTTGCCCGCGGCGTCCTCGGCGGCCAGTTCAGTCAGAAGCCGGTTCACGACGTCCATGTCGAGCGGCTTTTCGACGGCGGCCGTCTTCGGGTTGCCGGGCGTGAAATGCCCCATGGTCAGCAGGTGGATCATCGGGACCTCTCCTTAACGTCGCCGGCGATAGCCTGGAGCATCTCCCTCGCTCGTTCGCTGATGGGCAGTTCGGTGCTCGCCGCATCGATGACCGCCCGCTCGTGATCGCCGGACTTGCCTTCCTCGTACTCGTGGGCGATCACCGCATCCATTCTATGTCGCAACGGCAACCTTTCCCACATCGAAGCGGCCTCTTCGCCGAGCATGGGTCGCAGGAGATCCGGATTGAACACGCCGCTGTTGAGGTTGATCCTCCGACCGGGCGAGATGCCGCCTCCGGTCTCCTCCCTGGGATGAAACGCGGCCTCGCGGTGGCCGAAGCTCTCATCGAGCGCCCCGATTTGATCCTCGGGAATGCCAAGTTCGCGGAGCCGCCTCCGCGCGTGGGCTTCCATCCGATCGCGCCAATCGATCGAAAACCTCGCCGCGTGTTCCGCCGGATCTTCGGGGACGTCGAGTTTCCGCTTCATGACGCGAAGGATAACACGGCGTCCCGCTTGCCACAAACGTGAAGGAAGTCCCGGATCTCCGGCTCACTCCGACGGCGGCGCCGAGGCCCGCAGCATGGCGGCCATGCCCTCGAACAGGGCGCCCAGGGTCTCGGCGGCCTCGGGGGGCGCCTCGATGACGACGCCGCCGGAGTCGCTCCGCCTGATGCTCAGGCTGGAGAACAACCGCCGGACCTCGCCGTCGCCGAGCGCGGGCGCGGGCGACGGTAGGGAAGCAGGCGAGGGAGCGGGCGCGGGGAGGGCGAAGGGCTCGGGCGCCTCGACGGGGCCGTCCAGCGCGGCGGCCTCGACGAACTCGTCGATCGGGTCGGGGACGTCCTCGGGAACGTCGTCGTCGACCTCCAGGTCGGACGGCTCGAAGACGTCGTCGTCGGCCGAATCGCCGACGGCTTCGTCGGCCTCGTACAACTTCTGGGCGCGGCTGAGGAACGAGCCGGACTGGTCGAAGTGGACCGTGTCGCTCTCGCCGTCGAAGAGGCCCTTGAAGAACGCTTGCTTGGAACCCACCAGATCGGCGATCCGCGATTCGATCCCCTCCTCGGCGACGAGGTTGTAGACGTCGATCGGCGACGTCTGCCCCAGCCGGTAGATGCGGCCGACGCGCTGCTCCAGCACGGCGGGGTTCCAGGGCAGCTCCAGGTTCACGACGCTGTTGGCGGCGCGCTGGAGGTTCAGCCCGACCCCGCCGGCGTCGGTGGCGAAGAGGATTCGGAACGTAGGGTCGTCGTGGAACTCGACGACGTTCTGGGTCCGCCGCTTGGCGCTTTCGGCCCCGGTGAAGTAGCCGGCGCGGAGGCCGTCGTCGGTCAGAAGGTCGGCGACGGCCCAGTGGGCCAGGTGGAGCATCCGCCGCCACTGGCTGAAGACCACCACCTTGCGGCCCTGATCGATCGTCAGTTCCCGGACGAGTTGCCGAAGCTCGATCAGCTTGGGGGCGGCCAGGCTCCGCAGCAGGGCGTCGTCGGCGCGACGGTCTTTCAGGGTCGGCCAGACCTCGTCGAAGCGGAGTTGCGCCAGGCCGTTGGAGATGATCCGCTGGGCGGTCATCAGGCTCATCAGCTTCATGAACTCGACCTGCGTCAACGGCCGCTTGTGGGCGGTGGCGAGGATCCGCTTGATCGGCGGGTCGAGCGCCTGGTGCTCCTCCATCTGCGCTTCGGTCATCTCGATGGGGACGCGGACGTTGGTTCGGGGCGGGAGCTGATCGAGCACCTCCTGGCGGATCCGCCTGAGCATGCTCGGGGCGAGGCGCTGGCGGAGCGTGTCCAGGTTGCGGACGCCGACGACCTCCTTGCGACCGTCGGCCCGGACGGCGTGGACCGACGACAGCCGCCACTTGGGCTCAAGCGCGTCGTCGTCGACCCATTCGACCACCGACGCCAACTCCTCCACCCGGTTCTCCATCGGCGTGCCGGTCAGCACCAGCCGGTACTTCGGCTCCAGCCCCTTGACCGAAAGCGCGGTCTTGGTTTGCCAGTTCTTGATCCGTTGCGCCTCGTCCAGGACGACCAGGTCGGGGTTCCAGTTCCGGGCCACGTCCAGGTCGCGGAGGAGTTGTTCATAGTTGATGATGAGGAAGCCTTCGTCGGTCTCCGCGTAAGCGGCGGCGCGGTCGGCGGGGGGGCCGTCGACGACCCGGACGGGGAGGTCGGTGAAGCCGGCCCACTCGCGCGCCCACTGCGGCTTGAGGCTCGCCGGCGCGATCACCAGGCCCCGCTTCACGCGGCCGAGCTTCTTCAGGATCGCGCAGCAGGCGATGGCCTGCGCGGTCTTGCCCAGGCCCATGTCGTCGGCCAGGAGCAGCCGGGTGCTGGCGAGGAACCGGGTCACGCCTTCCTTCTGGTACGGGTAGAGCGGACGCGAGAGTCGCTTGAACGCGGTCTTCAACTCCGACGGCCAGACCGCGGCGTCGAGCACGCGGCGGAGGCGGGCTTGCTCATGGGCAAGAAGCGCCAGCAGGGCCGGGTCGAACCGAGGCGACTCGGGCGCGTCGGGGACGATTTTCAAGAGCGCCTCGACGAGCTTCAAGCGTTTCTCGGGGGCGTCGTGGCAGGCGTCGCGGAGCGTCGCGCCGCCGTGGCCGTTTTGCTGGAACAGGCGGCGGGCGTCTCCCGTAAGCTTGTCCGCGCCCTGGAAGGTGACACGGTCGAGCCAGTCGCCGAGGCCGACCAGGGGGCGGATCGGATCCCAGGCGAGGCCCTCGCCGGGGTCGGCCGCGGCCTGCTGCTTGCGGGCCCTCGCCAGCAGGTTGGGGCGGTCGTAAAGGTGTCGCAGGACGGCCAGGACGTGCTTGCAGACGCCGAGGGAGTTCTTGAGGAAGTCCGGGCAGTCGCAGCGGGCGTCGATCGGGTCGACGCCGCGGATCAGGGTCCGGTAGGGGCGTCGCCCCTTGGACTTCTTCCGTCCGGTGGCGTAGAGCCCGAGCGCGCGGCCCTTGCCGGGGCGTTCGCGGATCGACAACTCTTCCTTCTTCGCCGAGTCGAGCCGCCGCAGGATGGCGTCGAGCGCGTCGGCCCGCGCCAGCCACTCCTCGGGTGGGACGATCCCCATGACGTGGGCGGCGAGCAGTTCCGCGGGGACCGGCCTGGCCTTGTTGCCGATCTCGCCCCGGAGCGTTTGGAACGCCTCCCGCTCGGGATCGACCTCAACGGCTTTCTCCGCTCCCTCGATCTCGCGGGCTTCCAGATCCCCGCGCGCCTTCTCGAACAACTCGACGATCGAACTCATGGCGGGGCCTCGGCTCGCGGCGACGACGGACCAATCACGCGATTGTCCCAGGCCGAGGGCGTCGGCGTCAAAGGCGAGGCGAACGCGAAAGCCGCCGAGTGACGGATTACAGCGGTCGCGACGACCGAACCGTCAGGGTTCGTCGTCTTCATCGGTCATGCCGCGGTCGCGAAGGTAGGATTCCTGGAAGCCGCCGGTGGAGGCTCGGATGCGAGCGGCGGCCTGGACGTGGCTCGTGAAGCCGCCGTCTCCCTCCAGGTCGTGACGGTCGCCCGCGCGGGCGTAGCGCCGGGCGGCTTCGACGGCGGCGATCTGCTCGCGCTGGAAGTCGGCCATGAGGTCGGCGAAGGCGCGGAGCTTGGGGTCGGGGGTCCAGACCGCCTTGAGCGCTTCGAGGTTGGCGCGGCCCTCGCGCTCCTGGTCGTCGAGTCGCGCGGCGAGGTCCGCCTTGATCGTTCGGCCGTCGGTCTGGGCGAACTCGCGGGCGATGTCCATGAGGCCCTTGGCGGTGTCGTCCTGGACGTCCTCGATGGGGGCGATCTGGAGGGCGAAGTCGCGGAACAGGTCGGCGGGCGAGATCGTCTCGGCGCGACGGTCGATCGCCCAGGCGCAGGCGACGACCGTCGCCGCGGCGACCGCCGCGCAGGCGACGACCGTCCGCGCCCTCGCCGCGGCGGACGTCCTCAGCGGGGGCCACGGCGGCCAGAGCGCCAGGCCGGCGAGGAAGCCCGCGGCCAAGCCCCCCAGGTGGGCCGCCTGGTCGATCGCCGGCACGATCGCGCCGAAGGCGACGTTGAAGACCACGAACGTCAACGTCTGCGACCGCAAGGGCTTGAGGATGCTCGGCGGGATCGCGTGGCGGTGGATGATTAGAAACGACAGGATCGCCCCCAGGACGCCGAAGATCGCGCCGGAGGCCCCCACGCTCACCCGCGCGGGGCCAATCGCGGAGCTTGCCATCGCTCCGCCGACCCCCGCGACCATGTAGAGCGTGGCGAACCGCGCCGTGCCGTAAAGCCGCTCCACCAGGGGACCGAGCACGGCGAGCGCCCACATGTTCACGGCCAGATGGAGGATCCCGCCGTGCAGGAAGACGCTGGCCGGCAGCCGCCACGCCTCGCCGCCGAGGGCCACTCGCAAGGCGTTGTTGGCGCCCCAGGCGAGCAGGTCCTCGGACGTCGGCTGGCCGGGGGCGACGCCCGCGAGGGTCATCGCTCCCCAAACCGCCACGCAGGCGGCGACGATCGCCGGGGTCGCGTAGACCCGCGGCGAGCCCGCCATCAACTCCTGACGGAACCGCGACCGCTCCGCGCCGACGTCCGCCAAGCGGGCGTCGAGCGCCCGGGCCCTGGGGATCGCCGCGGCGATCCGAGCGGCCAGGGCGGGGGCGACCGCCGGGGCCTCCCCGGTGGTCGCGGCGTGGCGGAGGGTCCGGATCGCCTCGGCGAGCGCCTCGGCCAGTCTCGGTTGGTCCGGGGGCAGGGGGACGACGCGGCCCGCGCCGAGGTCCACCGTCGAGCCGACCGCGGCGGCCTCGGGACCGACGTCGGAAAAGTCGGCCGCGCGACCGCCGAGCGTCGGCCTTCGGTCGACCGCGCCGGTCGCGGGGGCGATCCGCTCGAACCAGATGATCCGGCGCGTCGTCAGCAGGACCGGGATCGCGGCGGCCTCGGAGGAATCCGAGATCGCGGCGACGAGGAACTCGCCGGGCGCCCTGGGGATCGGGGCCGACGCCGCCACGCCCAACTCGGCGGGCCCCAGGTTCGGCGTCAGGTGGACCGGCCGAAACGCCCCCAGGGGGGCGAGCGTCGCCAGGACCAGCACGTCCCACGGGCTGATGTCTTCCGACGTCATCGTCCCCTCTCGACCTGTCGAAGACGTCGTAAATCAACCCTTCTCCCCTCGTGGGAGAAGGTGGCCCAAAGGGCCGGATGAGGGGTCGATCGGCGTCACGTCCCAGTCAAACCGCCGAAACCCACGAGACCCCCGGCCGCGAACCCTCCAGGCTTCCTGTCGTGCCCACCCCTCATCCGGCCTTCGGCCACCTTCTCCCTCAAGCGGAGAAGGGATATCCGTCAAAGCGTCCGCCAGGGGCTTCAACGCGGCACCCGCCGCTCAAACCTCGTAGCTCTGATGCAGCTCCGGCGTGCGGACGGGATTCTTGACAAAGCGCTGGAGGACCGGGGCGAGGGCGTCCATGGGGCCGGGCTCGCCGTGGACGAGGAAGGCGTGCTCGATCCCGCCGCCGGTCTGCTCGAACCACCAGGCCAGGTCGTCGCGGTCGGCGTGGCCGGAGAAGCCGTCCAGGACGTAGACCGCGGCGTTGAGGTCGTACCAGTGGTCGAGGATCTGGACCCGCTCCACCCCCTCGGAGATCCGACGGCCCAGGGTCTCCGCGGCCTGATAGCTGACGATGACGATCGCGTTGTCCGGTTCGGAGACGACGTGCCGCAGGTGGTGGCGGATCCGACCGGCCTCGCACATGCCGGACGACGAGATCACGACCATCGGCCCGCGCTGGTGGTTGAGCCGCCGCGAGTCCTCGAAACCCATGCAGTATTCGACGTACTTGGAGCCGAAGTAGAGCGGGTCCTTGTCCATCAGGGCCCGGGCGTGGGGCGTGTAGGATTCCGGATGGTCGCGATGGACCTCGGTGAGGCGGGTGGCCAGGGGGCTGTCGACGTAGATCGGGATCGGCCGCAGTTTGGCGGTGGCGAAGATCTCTTGAAGGCAGTAGACCATGCGCTGGGTGCGGCCGAGGCTGAACGCCGGGATGACGATCTTGCCCCCGAGCCGGATCGCGCGGGCCAGGATCGCGTGAAGCTGCTTCAGGAGCTTTTCGTAGGGGTCGAGCGCTTTATCGCCGTAAGTGCTTTCGCAGATCAGGATATCGACGTCCTTGACGACGGTCGGGTCTGGCAGCAGCCCGGTGTCGCGGCGGCCGAGGTCGCCGGTGAAGACCAACCTTCGCGAGCGCCCCTCCTCCTGGAAGTCGATCTGGACGATCGCCGAGCCCAGGACGTGGCCGGCGTCGCGATAGGTGAGGAAGATCCCCGGGGCGATCTCCCGACTCTCCTCGTAGGGGACGCGGACCAGACGCTCGATCAACTCCTCGACGTCGTAAATCTCGAAGAGGGGTTCGGGGGCCTCGATCTCCGGATGGCGGACGTGGGCCAGGCGGACGTCCTCGCGTTGGATCCGGGCGCTGTCGCGAAGCATCAGACCCATGATGTCGGCGGTGGCCGGGGTGGTGAAGACGTCCCCCCGATACCCCCGCCTCACCAGGAACGGCAGCCGGCCGATGTGATCGTTGTGCGCGTGCGAGACGACCACGGCGTCGAGCGAAAGGGGATCGAACTCCAGCCGGCGGTTCTGGCTGGCGGGGTCGATCCGGTCGGAATCGAACAGGCCGCAGTCGAGCAGGATTCGGGACGACCCGATCTCCAGAAGATGGGCGCTGCCCGTGACCTGGCGGGTGGCCCCATGAAACGTGATACGCAACCCATCTCCTCCTAGACGATCGGCGTCGGGCCGTGATCGCCGAACGTCGTCCCGCGGCGGCCGGGTCTCCACCCCGCCATCATGCCAGGATCCGCCCCTTCGATCAAGGCGGACGGCCGGCGGCGGGACGCATGCGGCATGTCCGACGGGATCGGAGGTCGTTGAGGAGGGAGGGAGCGCGCGGCGACCGACTCGATTCAATCATCGTCGCCCGCATCCATGTCGCCAATCGCCTCCTCCATCCCGGCGACGGTCGCCGCCGCGGGCGCGGGGGCCTCGACGCGGGTGGTGGCGCCGCCGGCGCCGAGGACCCGGACGTTCCCCTTGCCGACGATCGTCCCCATCTCCGTGACCATCGCGTCGTCGTACCGCACCTTCAAGCCGGCGCCGGCGCGGTAGATCACGCGGCGGACGTTCGCCAGGCCGAAGATCTCCAAATAGAGGTCCAGGTTCCCCGGCCGGACGCGGACGACCCGCAACAGCCGTTGCAGGTCCTCCGGCTGCTGCGTCCCCTTGCGGAGCGTGACGACCACGCCGCGGGCCAACTCGGCCTCGGCGTTCTCGATGGGGACGAACCGCGTCACCTCGATCTCGGCCGGGTCTCGGCTGATGTTGATCGTCCCCTTGATGAAGCCGATGGCGTCGTCCCTCAGGAGGTCGGCCATCCTGGCGAACTCCTCGGGCCAGAGCATCGCCGGGGCGGTCCCGTGCAGGTCCTCGAAGGTGAACTTGGCCATCCGGGTCAGCCCGGAGCGACTCTTCTGGACGTTGCGGATCGTCAGCCCCGTGACGAGGCCGCCCAGGATCACCTCCGTCCTGCTCCCGCCGCCGTTGCGGAACCCCCGCCGTCCGCCGTTGTTCGCGCCGCCGTCGGCCTCGCGCATCCGGGCGGCCAACTCCGCCACGTCGATCGTCCGATGGGTCGCCAGCGCCTGGAGCCGGTCGGCATGGACGGTCAGGGGATGGCTGGACATGTAAAAGCCCAGCGCCTTCTTCTCGCCGGAGAGCTTGTCGACGTCCGGAAGCTCGGGGACGTCGGGGAGGTTGGAGGCGGTCGGGCCGGCCTCGGGCGCGTCGTCGTCGTCGAACAGCCCGCGCTGGCCGCGCTTGCGGTCCTCCTGCTTGGCTTGCCCCCCTTGCACCGCGCGGGGGAGGATCGCCAGAAGCTGCGCGCGACGGGCGCCGAGGAAGTCGAACGCGCCGGCGCGGATCAGGGTCTCGGCCGCCGCGGCGCCGACGTCGCGGTTGGAGACGCGCTCGAAGAAGTCCTCCAGGCTCTTGAACGGCCCGTCCCCGGCGCGGGCCTTGAGCATCGCCTCGACCGCCTTGGCCCCCACCCCCTTGATCGCCTCCAGTCCGAATTCGATCTTGCCCGCGTCGTGGACGGCGAACGTCGCCTCGCCGCGGTTGACGTTCGGCGGCAAGACCTCGATGTTCATGCGCTTGCAATCGTCGATATGCTCGACGAAGAACTTGTCGCGCTCCGCCCCTCCCATCTCGGACGAGAGGACCGCGGCCATGTACTCGGTGGGATAATGGGCCTTGAGGTAGGCCGTCTGGTAGGCCACCAGCGCGTAGGCCGTGGAGTGCGACTTGTTGAAGCCGTAGCCGCCGAAGAACTCGATCAACTCGAAGATCCGCACCGCCTCGGCCTTGTCCAGCCCCTTGGCGACGGCCCCCTTGACGAACTGCTCGCGGCCCTCGGCGATCACCTCGGTCTTCTTCTTGGAGATCGCCTTGATGCAGGCGTACGCGCGGGAGAGTTCGATGTCCCCCAGCCGGTTTAAAATCCGCATCACCTGCTCCTGGTAGACCATCACGCCGTAGGTCTCCTCCAGGACGTCCTTGAGGACCGGATGCAGGTACGACGCCTCCTTGCGGCCGTTCTTCACGTCGACGTACTCGTCGACCATGCCGCCGTTGAGCGGGCCGGGGCGGTAAAGCGCGTTGGTGGCGATGATGTCGGCGAAGCGGTCGGGCTTCATCTTCACCAAGAGGTCGCGGATCCCGGCGCTTTCGAGCTGGAAGACCCCCTTGGTCTCGCCGCGCTGAAGGAGCGCGAAGGTCTCGGCGTCGTCCAGGGGGAGCCCTTCGAGCTTGAAGCGGTCCTCGGGATGGCGTTCGGCGATGATCCTCAGGGCGGCCTGGAGCGTGGTGAGGTTGCGAAGGCCCAGGAAGTCCATCTTGAGGAGCCCGGCCTTCTCGACGTCGCCCATGTCCCACTGGGTGCAGACGATCTCCTCCTTGTCGCCGCCGCCGCGACGGATCACCTGGAGCGGGACCAGCGACTCCAGCGGCTGGTCGGCGATCACCACGCCGGCGGCGTGGGTGCTGGCGTTCCGCGCCGAGCCCTCCAGCCGCCGGGCGAAGTCGAGAAGTCGCTTGACGTCCGCGTCGCCGTCCATCAGGCCCTTCAAGGCCGGCTCCTCGGCGATCGCCTCGTCGAGGGTGATGTTCAGGCGAGTCGGTATGAGCTTGTTGATCTCCTCCACCCGCGACAGCGGCATGTTCATGGCGCGGCCGACGTCCTTGATCGCGGCCTTGGCCTTCATCGTGCCGAAGGTGCCGATCTGGGCGACGTTGGCGTCGCCGTACTTGCGGCGGACGTAGTCGATGACCTCGTACCGCCGGTCCTGGTCGAGGTCGATGTCGATGTCGGGCGCCTCCGATCGGTTCGGGTCGAGGAACCGCTCGAAGAGCAGGTCGTACTTGAGCGGGCAGACGTCGGAGAGCCGCAGGACGTAAGAGACCAACGCCCCGCACGCCGAGCCTCTCGCCAGCGCCGGGATCCCGTTCTCGCGGGCGTAGCGCACGAAGTCCCAGACGATCAGGAAGTACGAGGCGAACCCCATCCGGTTGATGATCCCCAACTCGTGGTCCAGCCGCTCGCGGACCTCGACCGGGGTGGGGGACGGATAGCGTTCGCGCAGGCCCTTCTCGCACAGTTCCAGCAGGAACGCCTCGGGCGTCTTCTCGTCCGGCGGCTGGAACGAGGGGAACTGCCGCTTGCCCAACTCGGCGCTGGCGTAGTTCTCCTCGACGCCTTCGGCGATCAGGGTCGACTGCTTCAGCGCCTCCTCATAGCCGGCGAACGCCGCGTACATCTCGTCGGGGACGCGAACGTGGAACTGGTCGGAGATCTTGCCGCCGGAGTCGTCCACGAACCGCGGCTTGCCCAACGGCTGGTCGATCGTCTTGCCGGTGTTGATGCAAAGCAAGACGTCGTGCGCCAGGTTGTCGCCTTGCTTGAGGTAGTGGGCGTCGCTGGTGGCCACCAGCGGCATCCCGAGCTTTCGCGCCAAATCAACCTGGCGCTCGCGGGCGTCGCGCTGGATTTGCAGGCCGTTGTCCTGGATCTCGACGAAGAAGTTCCCCTCGCCGAAGGTCTCCTGGTACCAGATCGCCAGCTTCTCGGCCTGGTCGATCCGGTCGCGCAGCAGGTGCTGGGAGAGCTCCGAGCCGACGCAGCCGGAGAGGCAGACGATCCCCTCGCTGTACCTCGCCAGCAACTCCTTGTCGACGCGGGGCTTGTAGTAATACCCCTCCTGGTACGACCGCGACGAGAGCCGCAACAGGTTGCGCAGGCCCGCGCCGTTTTTGGCCAGCAGCGTCAGGTGGTAGGCGAACTTCTCCTCGCCGGAGCCGCCGGTGGATCGATCCGTCCGCTTGCCGGGCGCGACGTAAGCCTCGATGCCGACGATCGGCTTGATCCCGGCGTACTTGGCCTCGCGCAGGAACTCCAACGCGCCGAAGAGGTTGCCGTGGTCGGTCACGGCGATCGCCGACATCCCGCCGGCCTTCACGTGCTTGACCAGGTCCGGCAGCTTGTTGGCCCCGTCCAGCAAACTGTAATGGCTGTGGCAGTGAAGATGGCAAAACGCGCGGCTCGACATTCCGGATCGCTCCCGTCGCAAGGACGACGCCGATTATTCATGTACCGGCGTCCAGGCTAGTATACCATGTCGGCGGTCGGCGGCGCCTCTTTGGATTTCGAGTTCGACGACGGGCGGTCGCCGGGGATTCGCGTGACGCGCTCTAGGCGGGATCGGGCGGTTCTGGTAAAGGATGCGGCCGTCCGCCCGGAGTCCGGCGCGGACGCCACGTCGCGAGGGATGCAAACGCAAATCGGGGGGCGAGCGGCCGGACGTCACGTCCTTCGGTCGGGCTCGCGTCCGAGTCGGCCGAGACGGCCCGCGATCGCGAGGGCCGGGCGCGACGAACCCGCCCAGGAGGACGCCGCGATGGATCGCCGCCGTTTCATTCCCGTCTCGGAGAAGGTGGAGGGCCGGATGATGCTCTCGACGATGAACCCGATGTCGGGCGTCCTCGGGTCGCTGACGACCACCGTCCAGTCCGACCTGCCGGTCACGATCCAGCAGAAGACGACCCGGATCGACCGGATCCCGACCAACATGCGGGCCTTCGACCGCAACCGCCCACTGCCCCGCGACCTGATCGAGCCGATCCAGCAGGCGATGACCGAGTCGATCAGCAGCCTCGACCGCGCGTCCCAGCAGTCCATCGAATCGTTCAACGAGGTCCTCCGCGACGTCGTCAGCCGGCCCACCCTCAGCGCCCGAAGCGCCCAGGCGCTCAACAACGCGCTAACCGGGGTGCTGGTCTCCGCCGGGGCCACGACCCAGGAGATCGACACGATCGCCGACAACCTCCACACCCTGGCGACGACGATCAACACGACGTTGGCGCAACCCGTCTTCGTGACCACCAACGACTACGCCACGGTCCTTCAGATGACGCTGATCGTCGGCCAGCCGATGCCCGCGCCCAACCCGCCGATGCTGGCCAGGGACATGGGCGCGACGCCGGCCACCGGCCATTTCGTCACCAACACGCCGACGCCGACGTTCACCGGGACGTACCAGGCCCGGGCCACCTTGCAAATCTACGACCAGGACTCCGACGTGGTCTTCGGCCAGGGTCAGGTCGAGAAGAACGGACAGTACAAGGTCACGTTCGACAAGGCCCTGGCCCCCGGCGAGGTCCACACCATGCGGATCCGCGCCATCGACGACCTGGGCCACGTCGGCCGTTCCAGCCGCCCGTTCACCGTCCGGCTCGCCCCCCGCGCCGGCCAGGCCGGCCGCGCTTGAACGACCGAACGCCTCGGCTTGCACCGGGGCCGGGGCGCTGGCATAATCGTCCTTCTTCGAAAGCGGTCCCGGTTCCGACTCCACGATGGGATGGGCAGGTCGTCATGAAGGTGAAGACGAAGAATCGCAAGAGCCACGCCTGGCGGAAGAAGGCCAACTCCTCGCCGGTGGCCAAGGGCCGTCGCCCCAAGCACCACGGAGTCCGCAACCCCCGCAAGCGCAAGCACCTGGGCGGCAAGGGGCTCTGAGTCTCCGAGAAAGACGGAGCGAAGCGCGACGTCCCCTCTCCCACCGGGCTGACGACCGACACTTTTTCGGAGGCCGCGGCGATC
>CALCIB010000342.1 GCA_937907525.1 uncultured Planctomycetales bacterium
ACTCCTCGCGACGGCGACGCTCCTCAAGCGCCAGGCTCTCGGACTCCTCGCGACGGCGACGCTCCTCAAGCGCCAGGCTCTCGGACTCCTCGCGACGCCGATCGGCCTCCCGGCGGCGGCGACGCTCGACCTTGGCCAACCGGCGCATGGCGCGACGGTCCTTCATGACGTCCTGGACGTGCTGGAACGCTTCGCCGTCGGGACGACGCAACACCAGGGCGTTGTCGAACGGCGGCGTCTCGAACGTCACTTCCAACAGCGGGCTGGTCCAGCCGTCGGTCTCGGCGATCGGCTCCAACCCGGCGGCGCCGCGACGCCAGCCGTCGAACCGGCCGGCCGCCTCCTCGGGGAAGTAATAGTAGTATTCCTCGACTCCGCGGGCGTCGTAGAGCCGCCGCTTCCGATCCATCTCCTTCTCGCCGTTGCTGGGCGAGTGGATCTCGAAGACGACCTGCGGCGCGTGGCCCTCCAGCCATTCCTTGTAGGAGTGCCTGGGCGCCTTGGGTCGTCCGAACGCGACGAAGACGTCGGGCGCCACGCAGCGCCTGGCGTCGTCTTCGTCGAAGTACCAGAGCAGGTCGCAGGCGACCAGGACGTTGGGGCGGTCGCGATACAGGTCGTCGAGGCCCTCGGCGATGGTGACCATCCACTTGTACTGGGTCTGGTTGTCCGCCATGGGTCGGCCGTCGCTGTCGGGGAAGTTCGGGTCGTAGGCGTCCCAGTACGGCGGATCCGCCAGCGGGATCGGCTCTGGAATCGGTCGTCCATGCCTGGCCGTGCTCATGACGGGTACCTCTCTCGCCGCCTCGATTCAAACGTCCACTTCTTTCTAGCACGCGCGGAACGGAAGATCCAGAAGGTCGGCCGCGCGAATCCCGGATGGGCCGGGCGCTTTCAAGCCGCGCGCCATGCTCTAATAATAGATGGGCGCTTGAAGAAACAAGCGCGCGCGACGAAAACACGCGAGGGGTCGTCGCGAAACGCCGTCGTCGACGCCGGATCATCAACGCTACGCGGAGCGCGGACATGTCTCAGCCCGAGGGTTTGAAGCGCGTCTTCGGGATCGACCTGGGGACGACCTACTCGGTGATCTCGTACGTCGACGAGCACGGCAAGGCGGTGGTCGCGCCCAACCAGGAGAGCGAGCGGATCACGCCGTCGGCGGTCCTCTTCGACGGCGACGCGGTCATCGTCGGCGACACGGCCAAGGAGTCGGCCAAGGTGGAGCCCCACCGGGTCGTCGCCCGGGTCAAACAGCACATGGGCGACCCCAACTTCGTCTTCGAGCACGAGGGCCGGACCTACAACGCCGAGGACGTCTCCTCGTTCATCCTCCGCAAGGTCGTCGGCGACGCCGAGATCGCCCTCGGCGAGTCGGTCACCGACGTCGTCATCACCTGCCCGGCTTACTTCGGCACCCCCGAGCGCGAGGCCACCGCCAACGCCGGCAAGCTCGCCGGCCTCAACGTCCGCGCCATCCTCAACGAGCCCACCGCCGCCGCCATCGCCTACGGCCTGGAACAAGCCGCCGACCAGACCGTCCTGGTCTACGACCTGGGCGGCGGCACCTTCGACGTCACCATGATCGAGATCAAGGACCGCCTCATCCGCGTCGTCTGCACCGGCGGCGACCACCGCCTGGGCGGAGCGCTCTGGGACGAGGCGGTCGTCATGTACCTGGCCGAACAGTTCCGCGAGCAGACCGGCGAGGAGTCCGACCCCCTCGACGACCCCGAGGTCCTCAACGATCTTTCCCTCCAGGCCGAGCGCGGCAAGAAGACCCTCACCCAGCGCGAGAAGGCCCCGTTCCGCGTCACCCACGCCGGCAAACAGGCCCGCGTCGAACTCGACCGCGCCCGGTTCGAGGAGATCACCCGCCACCTCCTCGACCGCACGATCGAGCTGACCCGCGAGATGCTCGACGACGCCCGCGCCAAGGGGTCCGAGACGTTCGACAAGATCATCCTGGTCGGCGGCGCCACCCGGATGCCCCAGGTCCGCGACCGGATCGTCGCCGAGTTCCACGTCGAGCCCGAGACCTACGATCCCGACGAGGCCGTCGCCAAGGGCGCGGCGCTCTTCGGCCTCAAGGAATCGCTCCAGCAGGGCGTGCAAGACATCCTCGCCGCGGCCGGGAACGGTGACGGGGCCGCGACGATCCAGGGCGAAAACGGCCCCATCGACCTGGCCGAAGTCTCCGAATCCGAGGTCGCCGAGGCGCTCGACCGTCTTGAAACCCAACTCGGCTTCACGCTCACCGGCCCGGTGCGCGAGTTGGTGGGGACGAAGATCGTCAACGTGCTGTCCAAGAGCCTCGGGGTGGTCGCGCTCAACGCCGACCGCCGGGAGGAGGTCGTCTACCTCCTGCCGCGGAACACCGAGGTCCCCTTCGAGCGCTCCACCGACTTCGGCACCGACGCGGAGGACCAAGAGGCCGTCGACATCCGCGTCATGTCCGGCGAGCGCGACAGCCCCGACCCCAGCGACTGCCAGGAGGTCGGCGTGGCGACGTTGAACCTCCCCGAGCGACTGCCGGCCAAGAGCCCGATCCGCGTCAAGTTCGCCATCACCCGCGACGGCCGCCTGAACGTCACCGCCACCGACCTGACCGCCGGCGGCGCCATCGACGTCGAGTTCCAAACCGAGGCCGTCTCCGACTCCGAGGCCGTCGAGGAACGCTCCACCGCGCTTCGGATGCTCTCGGTGTCGTGAAAACCATTCGTGGAGGGATGCCGATGTCGACGACCCTGGATCGATCGAGCCCCGCGGCGCCCGCGCGCGAAACCGAAGGCCGCATCATCCTGGCGGACGTGTCGTGGGACCAGTACGAAGCGCTCCTGGACCTGTTCACCGGCCGCCGCCTCCGGATCACCTACGACCGCGGAACGCTCGAAATCATGTCTCCCTCGTCGCTCCACGAGTGGTACAAGGAAGTCCTCGCCAGCCTCGTCCGATCGCTCGCCGGGGGGTTGAAGGTCGATTACGTGGCGTTCGGTTCGACGCGATTCAAAAACAAGCTCCTCGCCTACGGGGTCGAGCCCGACGCATGCTTCCTCGTCGACTCCTACCGTCCGGGCTTCAAATGGAGGGAGTATGACGTCGCCATCGACCCGCCCCCGGACCTCGTGATCGAGGTGGACCTGACGAGCGACTCGAAGGTGCGTCTCAAAACCTACGCGTCCCTGAAGGTCCGAGAGGTCTGGCGGTTCGACGGCGCCGATCTGACCGTACTCGTCCTTCGAGACGGCGCCTACGTCCAGGCCGATCGCAGCCCGTCGTTCCCCCTCGCGCCGCTCGACCGACTGACGTCGTTCGTCCGCGACTTCGAGGACGGTTCCGAACGAGTCTGGATGGACGAGGTCCGCGCCTGGGCGAGTTCGCTCGTCAAAGGCGATCGGTGAGGAGGCGTCGATCATGAAGCGGCCCGGACGGCGCGACCTCCGAGGCGGGTTCAATCGGATCGAGATCTTGGTGGTCGTGGTGATCGTCGGGATCCTGGTGGCCGTCCTGTTCCCGGCGATCAAAGCCTCGTCGCACCGCTACAAGCCGCCGGCCATCCCCGATCGCGAGCCGCTCGAGGAGCGACGAGTTTACCTGCCGATCGGGATCTCGATCGTCCGACCGCCGGGCTGGGAAGTCGTGATTCGTCGGGAAGACGACTGGTCCGCCGGGGTGATCGCCCTCACCTATCCGGATCCTTTCTCCGCCTCCTTGGAGGTTCGATGGTCACCGACGAGCCCCGAAATCCCGGCCGATTCGAACGAAATCGCGTTCCAGGGACGACCCGCGCATCTCAAAATCGAG
The DNA here is from genome assembly GCA_937907525.1 of uncultured Planctomycetales bacterium. Classification (GTDB taxonomy): domain Bacteria; phylum Planctomycetota; class Planctomycetia; order Isosphaerales; family Isosphaeraceae; genus Paludisphaera. Next base: position 3,805 of record CALCIB010000342.1, read on the forward strand.
AGACAGGCCCCGAACCCCTGGTTCTTCGGCAGCGATCGGCGGGCGGGAGGCCAGCGCGAGTCGCGCGGATATCTCCAGGCGAACCTCGTCGCGCGCCGCGGCGACCGCTGGATCACCATCGAGTTTTCGTGCTTCGGCGACCACCCGGAGGTCCCTCCCATGATCTGGAAATACCTGGAGACCCTGGACGGCCCGACGCCGGGGTCCGCCACCGAGCGTACGTGAAGGAGGACCGAACCGATGGCGGCGACATCAAACACGGCTCGAAGCGGGTTCGCTCTGGTCGAGGCCGCCGTGGTCCTGACGATCATTGGAATCCTGGTGGCCGTCCTGCTTCCGGCGATCGAGGCGGCCCGCCCCTACCGGCCGCCGACCATCCCCGACCGCGAGCCGGGCGAGGCATATCGCGTCCACCTGCCGAGCGGGTTCTCGGTCGTTCGCCCGCCCTACTGGGAAGTGACCTCGGCCGAAGATCCGAACGGCTCGTGGGGCCAGTTCGAGTTTCGGTCGCCGATCGCCAACAAGCCGGGAGGGTATCTTCGGATCTTCTGGGAGAGGTCGGAGCCCGCCCGAGACCCGAAGGCCGTGGAGATCAAGTTCCAGGGTCGACCGGCGTGGATGACGACGGAAAGACAGAATCCCGTGTTCATGGACTACGCCGGCAAGTTCACGGCGTTCATTCAGGCCCCGCGCGACGATTGCTGGATCTCGATCTCGTACTCCTTCTTCGGCGACCAGTCCGCCGTGCCTGATATGATGTGGAAGTACTTCGAGACCGTCGCGGCCTCCTCGAACGCCGCGACGGCGACCGCCGAAAACCGGGAGGGGCCGTCATGTCCATAGCCGAGGCGACGAAGACCGACGCCCGCCGGATCGTCCTCCGCGACGTGCCATGGTCGCATTATGAAACGCTCCTGGACATGTTCAAGGACCACCCCCTGCGCATGGCCTACGACCGCGGGACGCTCGAAATCATGACGCCGCTCTCGCTCCACGAACGGTACAAGAAGCTCATCGGCCGGATGATCGACCTCATGACCCTGGAGTGGGGAATCCGCATCGTCGCCGTCGGACAAACGACTTTCCGCAGCGAGGAAGTCCTGCGCGGGATCGAACCGGACCAGTGCTATTACCTCGCGAGCGCCGGCGGGGTCGCCGATTGGGCGCGCGTCGACCTGGAGGTCGACCCGCCCCCGGACCTGGCCGTCGAGATCGACGTGACGAACGACTCGACCTTGCGTCTCGGTATCCACGCGGGACTGAAGATCCCCGAAGTCTGGCGGTTCGACGGGGAGACGTTGCAAGTGCTCCGATTGGAGGGCGACGCCTACCGTCCCGTCTCCGCCAGCGTCGTTCTGCCGTCGGCCCCCATATCGGACATGGCGCGGTTCCTCATGCGCTACGACATGGGCAACGACACCCTCTGGACGATCGAGTTCCGCGACTGGCTCCTGAAGACGATTCCCACCCCCAGGGAGGGCTGAGCCGATGGCCGCGTTCGTGGGGATCGACCTGGGGACGACCAACTCCGTGGCGGCGAGGCGCGACGCCTACGGCCGGCCGGAGGTCGTCCCCAACCGCGAGGGTTCGGGCGTCACGCCGTCGGTGATCTACTTCGGGACCGATCCGCCGGCGGTGGGGCAGGAGGCGAAGGAGTGGGCGCGGCTGGGCGACTCGGAGATCGCCAGCTTCTTCAAGCCCCACATGGGCAGCCCGCTTTATCAACTTGAGTTCAAGGGCAAGACGTACTCGGCCGCCGATCTGTCCGCCATCGTCCTGGCGCGGATCAAGGAGGACGCCGAGGCGGCCATCGGCGAGGAGGTCGACCGCGCCGTCGTCACCGTGCCGGCCTACTTCGGCGACGCCCAGCGCAAGGCGACCATCGCGGCGGGGGAGGCCGCCGGACTCCGCGTCATGCGGATCATCAACGAGCCCACCGCCGCGGTCCTCGCCTACGGCCTCGGCCGCGCGGCCGACGTCGAGGAGACCGTGCTGGTCTACGACCTGGGGGGCGGCACCTTCGACGTCACCCTCGCCCGAATCTCGCCCGGCGACGTCGCCGTCCTCGCCACCGCCGGCGACCACGACCTCGGCGGCAAGAACTGGGACGACCG
>CALCIB010000343.1 GCA_937907525.1 uncultured Planctomycetales bacterium
TCGCCGCGGCCTCCGAAAAAGTGTCGGGTCGTCAGCCCGCCGGGAGAGGGGACATCGGACACTCCCCCATCCTTCCCAAATTCCATATTGAAAAGTTGTGGCCCCATTCATGCTCGGCGGGAGAGGGGACGGCCCGCGAGGCCGACGTCAGCGGGGCTTCCTGGCCGCGGCGCGAGCGTAGTCGCGGTTGGTTCGGGCGATGAACTTGATGCTGATCTCCTTGGGGCAGGCGGCCTCGCATTCGGCGTGGAGGGTGCAGGAGCCGAAGCCCTCGGCCTGGGCCTGGTCGAGCATCGCCAGGGAGCGGCTGTCGCGTTCGGGCTGGCCCTGGGGGAGCAGGTTGAGGTGCTGGGCCTTGGCGGAGACGAAGAGCATCGCCGAGGCGTTGGGGCAGGCGGCGACGCAGGCGCCGCAGCCGATGCAGGCCGCGGCGTCCATCGCCAGGTCGGAGTCCTGCTTCGGCACGGGCAGGCCGTTGGCCTCCGGCGCGTTGCCGGTGTTGACCGAGACGAAGCCCCCCGCCGCGACGACGCGGTCGAAGGCGCCGCGGTCGACGATCAGGTCCTTGACCACCGGGAACGCCGCGGCGCGCCAGGGCTCGACGGTCAACTCGGCGCCGTCGGTGAAGCTCCGCATGTGAAGTTGGCAGGTGGTCGTGGCGCGGCGGGGACCGTGAGGGGCGCCGTCGATCACCACGCCGCACTGACCGCAGATCCCCTCGCGACAGTCGTTGTCGAAGGCGATCGGCTCGCGGCCCGACTTGATCAGCCGCTCGTTGACGACGTCGAGCATCTCCAGGAACGACATGTCGGTGCTGATGCCGCGGGCCTCTTCCTTGTAGGTCTCGAACCGGCCCTTGTCGGCGCGGTCCTTCTGCCTCCAGACGCGGAGCGTCAAATTCAGGAGCTTCTCTTCGGCGTGTCCGGCCATCGCGTGACCTCTCGGCGGGGATTGGGGGAACGGAGAACGTCCGGGGTGGGGCCCGCTCACTTGTAACTGCGGGTCTGAAGGTGGGCGTTCTCGAAGTTCAGCGGCTCGACGTGACGGACGGGGGGCGAGTCCTCCCCCTTGTACTCCCAGGCGGCGACGTGGCAGAAACGCTCGTCGTCGCGCCTCGCCTCGTGGTCGGGGGTCTGGAACTCCTCGCGGAAGTGGGCGCCGCAGGACTCCCGGCGCTCCAGGGCGTCGAGGCAGAGCAGTTCGCCCAGTTCGATCAGGTCGGCGACGCGGCCGGCCTTCTCCAGCGACTGATTGAGTTCCGCGCCGGTCCCCGGCACGCGGACCCCCCTCCAGAACTCGCGACGCAGTTCGGGGAGTTGGGCGAGGGCCTTCTTGAGCCCCTCCTCGTTGCGGCTCATGCCGCAAAGATCCCACATGACGTGGCCCAACTCGCGGTGGAAGTCGTCGGGGGTTCGGTCCCCCTGGATTCCCAGGAGTCGCTTGGTCCGCTCGGCGACCTCGGCCTCGGCGGCCTTGAACTCGGGGCGGTCGGTCTCGGCCTTCTCGAAGGTCCGGACCGCGCCGAAGTAGTCGCCGATGGTGTAGGGGGCGACGAAGTAGCCGTCGGCCAGGCCCTGCATCAGGGCGCTGGCGCCCAGGCGGTTGGCGCCGTGGTCGGAGAAGTTGGCCTCGCCCAGGACGAAGAGGCCCTCGACGGTGCTCATCAGGTTGTAGTCGACCCAGAGCCCGCCCATCGTGTAGTGCGAGGCGGGATAGATCCGCATCGGCGTCTTGTAGGGGTTCTCGTCGGTGATCCGTTCGTACATGTCGAACAGGTTGCCGTAGCGCTCGCGGATCGCGTTCTCGCCCAGCCTGCCGATGGCGTCGGCGAAGTCGAGGTAAACGCCGCGGCCGCTCGCCCCGACGCCGCGGCCCTCGTCGCAGACCTCCTTGGCGGCTCGGCTGGTGACGTCGCGGGCCGCGAGATTGCCGAAGGCCGGGTACTTCCGCTCCAGGTAGTAGTCGCGCTCGTCCCTGGGGATCTGGTTGGGCGGGCGGTCGTCCCCCCGCCGCTTGGGCACCCAGACGCGGCCGTCGTTGCGGAGCGACTCCGACATCAGGGTCAGCTTGCTCTGGTGGTCGCCGGTGACGGGGATGCAGGTCGGGTGGATCTGGGTGTAGCAGGGGTTGGCGAACGCCGCGCCCTTCTTGTACGCCCGCCAGATGGCGGTGCCGTTGGTCCCCTTGGCGCAGGTCGCCAGGTGGAAGACGGTGCCGTAGCCGCCGGTGGCCAGGACCACCGCGTCGGCCGCGTGCGACTCCACCGCGCCGGTCTCCAGGTCGCGGACCACGATCCCGCGCGCCTTGCCGTCGATGACGACCAGTTGCTGCATCTCGTGCCGGACGTGCATTCGCACCTTGCCCAGGCCGATCTGCCGCTCAAGCGCCTGGTACGCGCCCAAGAGGAGTTGCTGTCCGGTTTGGCCGCGAGCGTAGAAGGTGCGGGAGACCTGCGCGCCGCCGAAGGAGCGGTTGGCCAGCAGGCCGCCGTACTCGCGGGCGAACGGGACGCCCTGGGCGACGCACTGGTCGATGATGTTCACCGACACCTCGGCCAGGCGGTAGACGTTGGCCTCGCGGGAGCGGTAGTCGCCCCCCTTGATCGTGTCGTAGAAAAGGCGCTGGACGCTGTCGCCGTCGTTGGGGTAGTTCTTGGCGGCGTTGATGCCCCCCTGGGCGGCGATCGAGTGGGCGCGTCGGGGGCTGTCCTGGAAGCAGAAGCAGGAGACCTGGTAACCCAGCTCGGCCAGCGACGCCGCGGCCGACGCCCCGGCCAGCCCGCTGCCGACGACGATCACCTTGTACTTCCGCTTGTTCGCCGGGTTGACCAGCTTCATGTCGAACTTGTGGCGGGTCCACTTCTCGGCCAGGGGCCCGGACGGGACTTTCGAGTTCAGTTCCACGGGAGGCTCCTGTTCACTCGGCCTGGGACGGGGCGACGGCGGCGGGCTCGGCGGGAGGAGCGGAGCCCTCCGGGCCGATGACCCCGAGCATGACCATCAGCGGGACCAGGGCGAAGCCGACGGCCACCACGGTGGCGAAGGCGGTCGCCGCGTGGCGCCCGACCGAGCCGTAGCGGCCCTCGCGAAAGCCCAGCGTCCCCATCATGCTCCAGACCCCGTGCCAGAGGTGGAACGCCAGGAAGAGCATCGCCACGACGTAGACGACCCCGACGACCCCGCGCAGGCCGGTGACGACGTTGTGGTGGACGTCCCCCTCGATGAAATCGGGATGGACCGCCCCCGCCGTCATGTGCAACAAGTGGTAGATGATGAACAGCAAGAGCAAGGGCCCCGTGATCTTCATCGTCCGCGAGGCGACGGTGGACTCACGCCACGCCCGCTTGTGGCCGTAGGCGACCGGCCGGGCCGCCGCGTTGCGCTGCCGCAGCGCGAGGAAGGCGTAGACGTGCAGGACGATCATCGCCAGGAGGCCGACGCGGACGGTCCACAAGAGCGCCGGCTCCTTGCGGAGCAGCTTGGCGTAGTCGTTGAGGGCCTCGGCGCCCTGGAACGCCTGAAGGTTGCCGAGCATGTGGCCCAGCACGAACAGCGACAGGGCCAGCCCGGTCAAGGCCATGACCACCTTCAGCCCGACCGAGGAGGTCATGAACCTCTGGATTCGGTTGCGGGGGACGGCCGGCTTCCGCGCCGCGGCGGAACTCGGAGCTACCGCGCTCATGGGGTATTCCTGTGGAACGGGGAGGGGACCGTCGCCGCGACGTCGGCGCGCGAGCGGGCCCGTTTCGGTTTTCGGTCGAACCGGGAACGGGCCGGGGGCGCGGTGGTGGCGCGCGGCCGGCCCGAACGCATACGTTGTCCGCGCGAGCGCGGGGCTCGTCCCGCCGGGCTCGCGATCGCCGCATTCTACGCGATCGGGCGACTTCAGGGGAGGATCCCGCCTTCGATTCGTCGTCGGCCGTCTTCCCGGATCGGCCCGAAGGGTACTCGATGACCCTCGCGGCGTGCAAGCGGGAGCGGCGGGAACCGGAAGCGGCTTCAGCGCTCCTCGGCGGGCGGCTCGCAAAACTCCGTGAGCACGCCGAACGTACTCTTGGGATGGGCGAAGGCGATCCGCAACCCGCGCGCGCCCCGCCGGGGACGGTCGTCGATCATCCGGAACCCCCGGTCCTTCAAGGCGGCGACGCGGGCGTCGAGGTCGTTTACCTCCAACGCGACGTGATGCAAGCCCTCGCCCCGCTTCTCCAGGAACGCGGCGATGGGGCTGGAGGCGTCGGTGGGCTCCAGCAATTCGAACCGGATCGCGCCGACGCGGAAAAACGCCACCTTCGTCTTCTGGTCGGCGACGACCTCCTCCCCCTCGAACTCGGCGCCGAGGACGTCCGTGTAATATTGCCCGTGCGCCTCGATCGACCTGACGGCGACGCCGATGTGATGGACGGCCTTGACGTCGACTAAGGCCATGGCGGGCTCCTTCTCCGGGGGTTGAGAGGGCGACGCCGGCGGCGGCGGTATCGCCGCGGGCTTCGGATCGCGATATCCTCTTGTTAGAGTCTGTCCCATAAGCGCGTCGCGGCCGAAATCACGGCCTTCCCCCCTCGCGGGGGAAGGTGGCCCGAAGGGCCGGATGAGGGGGGGCGGGCGCGAAAGCCGTCGCGATCCCGAGCCGCCTTGAGCCGGCCTTCGACGTTCCGACGGCTTCCGGATCGCCCCCCCTTGTATGTCCGAAGGACCAGAGTGACGGTGTTGAAGCCCGGGGTTTTCCTTGGAAAATCGATCGCGAATCACCCCGGGCGGAAACACAGTCGCTCATCTGACCGCTTCGCGGTCTGTCTTCCCCCGCGAGGGGGGAAGGACGTTCACCACGGACGGCCGCCCCAAATTCCGGGACGGGGCAGGCGCGCCGCCTCGTCCGCGCCCGCCACTTGATCTTTACTGACCGTCACGGATTCTAGGGGTCTGAACGAGTCTTCCCCCCTCGCGGGGGAAGACAGACCGCGCAGCGGTCAGATGAGGGGGACGACGTCTCAGTCAGCCGATATAATTCGCGACGGCCGGTCGATGAATTCATCTTCCCCC
>CALCIB010000344.1 GCA_937907525.1 uncultured Planctomycetales bacterium
GACCGTTGGAATTCGCGGAAGCCCGTCCAGGAGGCCCTGGACGTCGATGGCGTTTTGGCTCGCCCCCCCTCATCCGGCCCTTCGGGCCACCTTCCCCCGCGAGGGGGGAAGGCCGTCATGTCCACCACCCCCAAAATCCGTGACGGTCAGTCCTTTTCAGGGTTTGTGCCGATCATCGCCTTCTCCCTCAAGGCAAGATTATTCGTGGGACTCGTAAATCGTTATGGTGCCGGGTGTTGTCGCAAATCAGCCCAAGGCCGCCCTAAGTCATTGGACGGTTGGGTGATCGGACGAGGCATCCGGGATCGTTCTTGGACTTACGTCACTCACGAATAATCTTGCTCAAGGGGAGCAGGCCGTTCGGCGGCGGCTTGCGCGAGGGTCGCATGCCGGCTCCCATAAGTGTCGAATCGTCAGAGCGCGCCTGACGTCGTCCCGGATGAGGCACCCTCGAGGGCATCCCCGCGACGGCCGCCACGCGCGACGTCGAACCGCCAAAATCGAGAAACGGCCCCCGATCGGGAAATTCCTGAAATCAGAGGATCGCTCCCGCGGATCATACCGACGTCCCCTCTCCGCGCTCTTTGTCAATTCGGCCGTACCAAACCCCCCGGCCCCAGGCCGTTCCACGGAACGATATCGATGGTCGCGCGTTCGCGGGCGTCGGCGCCCGGCCTTGACCTCGCGACCGTTCGACGAAGCCGCGGGAACGAATCGAAACTTCGAAAACCGACGAGCGAACCCACTAATCGAGTATCGTAATTCCCTTCACGGTAATCGATTAAGTCAGAATCCCAGGAAGCTCGGCGCCCACGATCGAAGCCAATCCCGGCCGGGCGCCCGAGGGATCGGGAGCGCGGGCTCGCAAGGAACGGTTCTCGATCCCTTCGAGGGCGAAAATCGACTTCGCGCGCCCGGGCGGTGGCGCCAGGGAGGGAAGGAAAACGGGGTTCACGAATCGCCGACTCCCTGGTAGCATCCCCGCCCGAAGGCGGAGACGAGGCCGCCACCGTTCGATCTTCCCCCTAGTCATGCCAAGGAAGGCGGGTCGCGCCATGATCAACCCCAGGAACTCCCACGCCCCCCTCCCCGACGACCGTCGCCGCCGCTGTCCGGTCTGCCGCCAATCCGTCTACTCCAGGGCCGGCATCCATCCCCAGTGCGCCATCAAGCAGGCCGATCCCCTGCAGCCCCAGGAGGACCCCGACGCCGAGAGCCTGGAGGCCGCCGCGGCGACCGTCGCCGTGAAGCCGCCGAAGGTCAAGGCGCCGAAGTTCAAGGTCACCGCCTGACCCGGCGGACGGCCCTCACGCCTCGATCGGCAGATCGGCGCGCGCGCTCCACTCGTTCCACGACCCGTCGTAGTTGGCGAGGTCGGTGAAGCCGAGCCGGGCGAGGTTGAACAGGACGACCGTCGCGGCCACCCCGCCGTTGCAGTAGGCGACCACCGGCCGGCTCGGGTCCAGCCTCGCGGCCTCGACGACGTCCTTCACCTCGTCGAGCGGGGGGAACCCGCCCCCCGCCGCGAAGAACCGCTCGCGGGGGACGTTGACGGCGCCCGGGACGTGGCCGCCGCGAGGCCCGCGGCGGTACTCCGCCGTGTACTGCCCCGCGCCTCGGGCGTCGACCAGTTGTAATCCCGGCTCGCCCAGCCGGTCGCGAATCTGTTCCGCGGTCACGCGAAGCGCGGGGCGGACGCGCGGCGTGAAGCTCGCGCGCGATGACGAGGGAAGCTCGGCGGTCGTCGGCCGACCCTCCTTGACCCAGCGGTCCCAGCCGCCTTGAAGGATGCTCACGCGGTCGTGACCGTGATAGGCGAGCGCCCACCAAAGCCGGGTGGCGTACTGGCCGCCGGAATGGTCGACCGCGACGACATGGGTCTCGTCGCCGATTCCTCGGACGGCCATCGCCTCGGCGAACGCCTCGGGCCGGGCGATCTGGGCCTTCACCGGGTCGTCCAGATCGACGATGTCGCGGGTCCAATCGACGTAGACCGCGCCTGGGATGTGTGACTCGGCGTACTCCGCCGGCGCGCCCTGGTAGTCGGCCTCCTCGACGCCGGGGGCGACCCGGCGGGTGACGACCCGGCCGCGGACGTCGACGACACGGACGTCCGGGTCGTTCAGATGGGCTTCGAGCCATTCGGGAGTGACGATCGGGTCTATGTCGGGCATGGCGGGCGCCTCCCCTTGGGTTTCGCGTCGCTTCGCCTTTAAGATAACCCGGTCCCGCCCGTCCCCCAAGGGCCCCTTACCCGTCGGAACCGGAAGCGAACCGCCATGAAAGCCGCCGTCTTCTCGAAGTTCGGAGATCCCGCCGAGGTGCTGGAGGTCCGCGAGGTCCCGACGCCCGAGCCGGGCCCCGGCGAGGTCCGGGTTCGGATGATCGCCAGCCCGATCAACCCGTCGGACGTGATGTTCGTCGAGGGCCGTTACGGTCTCCGGCCGACCCCGCCGGCCGTCCCCGGCTTCGAGGGGGTCGGCGTGGTCGACAAGGTCGGGCCGGGGCTGATGGGCCGGCTCCTCGTGGGCGTCGGCAAGCGGGTCGTCGCCATCAACAACAAGGGGGGAAACTGGGCCGAGTACGCCGTCATCCCCTGGAAACAGGCCCGGCCCGTCCCCGCCGACATCCCCGACGAACAGGCCGCCGTCTTCTTCGTCAACCCGATGACGGTCGTCGCCATGGTCCGCCACGTCCTGGCCGTGCCGAAGGGGGAATGGCTCTTGCTCTCCGCCGCCGGATCGAGCCTCGGCAAGATGATCGTCCGCCTCGGCCGCCGCGACGGCTTCAAGACCCTCTGCGTCGTCCGGCGAAGCGAGGCCAAGCAAGAGCTAATCGACCTGGGCGCCGACGCGGTCATCAGCTCGTCGGAAGGTCCGGTCCCCGAACAGGTTCGGCGGATCACCGGCGACGACGGCCCGCGATTCGCGCTGGATCCGATCGGCGGCGAGGCCGGCGCGGCCGTCTTCCAGTCGCTGGGCAAGGGGGGAAGGCTGGTCGTCTACGGCTCGCTGACCGACCAGCCGATCGCCGTATCCCCCCGGTCGCTGATCTCGTCGCGGACGAGGGTCGAGGGCTTCTGGCTGGGCCACTGGATGGCCGAGCGCTCCATCCCCAGGGCCCTCTCGCTGTTTCGGGAGGTCGCCGCGCTGGTCCGCGAGGGGGTGCTTTCCTCCGACATCGGGACGTCGTACCCGCTGGATCGCGTCGGCGAGGCCGCCCGCGAGGCCGTGGCGGTCGGCCGGGGCGGCAAGGTCCTCCTGAAAATCGGCGCCGCCGAATCTTAAGACCTTACGCCTCGCGACGAACCACCGTTTCGGAGGGGCCGGCGACGCCTGGATTTTCCGGATTTCATTCGCCGACGGCGCGGCCCCACGCTACAATTTCCATGATGCGGCGGTCGCCGCCGACCGGAGGTTCCGGGAGGTCGAGGCGCCGCCGAAAGCCGGATTCCCGCCTCGTGGAAACCATCCGTCGCGGGACGATTCCGCCTGTCGCGTCGCCGCGCGGGCGCGACGGCGCCCGCGGAGCGACCGGCCCCGCGGACCAGCACCCTTATAAGATAAGAAAATCATCCGACCAAGGATTCACCGGGTCGCCCGCAACAAGTCCCGACGCGACATCGAACCGACCCAACCAAGGCGCGGGACGCGAGGATCAACCGCCGCGTCGGGCGGGGAAAGAAGCCAAAGATGAGTAGTGGAACGAACGGCGCTCAGGACTGGCGTGCCATCGCGTGCCTCGCCCCCACCGGCGAACGGCTCCTCTGCGTGGGCGAAAGCTCCTCGCAGGTGCGGGCCGCCTACGCCGGCGCCTGGGGCGAGGTGATCCGGGACGAGGACCGCCCCACCGTGCGCGCCATCTCCCTACAGCGCTGGACGGGCCAGTTCTGGGCCGGCCAGTGGGAACACCAATCCTATCTCGCCGTCCCCACCACCCGCACCGGCAAGGCCCCCGGCGCCGACGCCCCCGACGACGAGGCCGAAGGCGAGGGCGAGGGCGAGATCGAAGCGATCGTCGCGGAGGCGGAGGAAGCCGACGCCGACGACGAGGCCGACTTGCTGGAGGCCGGCCCCGCCAAGTCCAAGGGGAAGTGACCTCGAATCGAACCGCGCGCCGCCGACCTTCCCCCCGGACCAACCGGGGGGTTTTCATTCTAGAGGCCGATCGCCTTCCGCCACTCCCCCAGCAATCCCTCGACGAGGGAGCGCGTCATCGCGCCGTTCTCGATCGCCCCGACGTCGACGCGGTCAAGAATCGACTTTGCGCGGCTCGGGTTTTCCCTATCCGCCAAGGGAGGGACGCCATGAGTGTCCGCGAAGAGACGATCGACGCCACGCTGGACCCGAGCGGCCATCTCAGCCTGGCCCACTGGCCTCGGGTCACGCCCGGCCCCGTGCGAGTGACGATCCGAGTCGCCGCGGCCGCCGGACGCCGCGGCGCGGCCTGGCCGACGTGGTTCGAGCCATCGCCGCCGGGCAGCGCGCCCGCGGCTTCCCTGGACGGTCGGCGACGGAGAGTCTCGCCGAAGACGAAGCCCGCCGAGCCGAGGACGACGAACGCGACCGGGAACTGGCGGCCGGGGCTGTTCCATAAGAGGACATGGGCTGACGCCGCTCCGGATCGGGAGGCGTCGCCGCTTTCGCGATTCCGCGGCGGATCGCTTCGCGCCGACGGGGCGGCGCGGTAGGATGTGTGGCCCGCTTGTTGCCGAGGGTCGATGTTCGCGTGCGCGCGTCTTTTTGGGAAACGACGGACGCCCGGTCGGAGACTCCCCGTGAATTTGGAAGCCTACTCGAACGAGACCCGCGTCCCATGATCATCGTCCTGAAGCCCCATTCCACGCCCGAGGCGGTGGACCACGTCCTGAAGCGGATCGAGGAGTTGGGGCTGACGCCGCACCTGAGCCAGGGGGTGGCCCGCACCGTCATCGGCGTCATCGGCGACGAGTCGAAGCTCCAGGTCGAGCCCCTGCGGGCGCTGCCGGGGGTCGAGCAGGTCGTGCCGATCCTCAAGCCGTTCAAGCTCGCCTGCCGCGAGTTCCACCCCGAGGACTCGGTCTTCGAGGTCAAGGGGGTGAAGATCGGCGGCGGCCACCTGGCGATGATCGCCGGCCCCTGCGCGATCGAGGGGGAGGAACTGCTCTACGAGACGGCCGTCAAGGTCCGCGACGCCGGCGCCAACATCCTCCGCGGCGGCGCGTTCAAGCCCCGCACCAGCCCCTACAGCTTCCAGGGGCTCGGCGAGGAGGGCCTGCGGATCCTCCGCCGCGTCGGCGACGCGCTGAACATGCCCGTCGTCACCGAGGTCATGGACCCCCGCCAGGTCGAACTGGTCGCCAGGTATGCCGACGTCTTCCAGATCGGCGCGCGGAACATGCAGAACTTCGACCTTCTGAAAGAGGTCGGCAAGGTCAAAAAGCCGGTCCTGATCAAGCGCGGGATGAGCGCGACGGTGAAGGACCTGCTGATGTCCGCCGAGTACGTCCTGGCCGAGGGGAACCGCGAGGTCATCCTCTGCGAGCGCGGGATCCGGACGTTCGAGGACTCGACCCGCAACACGCTGGACCTGTCGATGGTCCCCAACTCCAAGCATACGAGCCATTTGCCGATCATCGTCGACCCCAGCCACGCCACCGGCAGGCCGGAGTTGATCCCGGCGATGGCCAGGGCGGCGGTGGCCTGCGGCGCCGACGGGGTCCACGTCGAGGTCCACACCTGCCCGGAGAAGGCCCTCTCCGACGGCCCCCAGGCGCTTCTGCCGGACCAGTACGCCCGCTTGATGGCCGAGTTGCGTCGGCTCGCCGAGTTGCTGGGCCGGACCATCGACGTTTGCGAAGGAGTGACGGCCTGATGCGCGCGCTATTGATCGCCGGCAACTGGAAGCTCAACCCGACCTCGACCGAGGCCGCCGCGGCCCTGGCCGAGGGGGTCAAGAACGGGCTGGGGACGGCGACCGACGTTCACGTCGCGGTCGCGCCGCCGTTCGTCTTCCTGACCAAGGTCGACCAGGTGCTGGCGGGCTCGCCGATCGGCCTGGCCGCCCAGGACCTGCACTGGGAGCCCAGCGGCGCCTTCACCGGCGAGATCTCCGCGGCGATGCTGGTGGACGTCGGTTGCACCCACGTCATCATCGGCCACAGCGAGCGCCGCCACGGCATGGGGGAAACCGACGCGCGGGTCAACGCCAAGCTCAAGGCGGCGCTGGCCGCCAAGCTGATCCCGATCGTCTGCGTCGGCGAGACCAAGGAGGAACGGCTCGCCGAGAAGACCGAGGACGTCCTTTTGGCCCAGCTTTCCGGCTCGCTCGCCGGCCTGACCGCCGAGGAGGCCGCCGGCGTGGTCCTGGCCTACGAGCCGGTCTGGGCCATCGGCACCGGGCTGACCGCCACCCCCGAGCAGGCCCAGGCCGTCCACGCCTTCATCCGAAAGTGGCTCGCCGAGACCTTCGGCGAGGCGACGGCCGGCCGCGTCGTCGTCCAATACGGCGGGAGCGTCAAGCCGGCCAACGCCGCCGAACTGCTGGCCTGTCCGGACATCGACGGCGCCCTGGTCGGCGGCGCGGCGCTGAAGGCCGACGACTTCCTGGGCATCGTCCAGGCGGGCCGGGACGTCGCCGCCCGCGGCAAGTAAACACGCAAGCAAGCCGGGCCCGTGAACCTCGATCGCGAGCAAAGGATTCCCAACGTGGGCATATTGACCGCCGTCTTGAACACGCTGATCGTGCTGTTCTCCCTGTTCCTGATCTGCCTGGTCCTGATCCAGCGCGGCCGAGGGGGCGGGCTGGCCGGGGCCTTCGGCGGCACCGGCGGCTCCAGCGCCTTCGGCACCAAGGCCGGAGACACCTTCACCAAGATCACCATCGGCTCGGCCGCGATCTGGATGCTCATGACGATGCTGCTGGTCGTCCTGACCAGCCGCCAATCGGCCTCGTCGCTGTTCGACGACGCGCCGACCTCGCTGACCCGAGACCTGACGAACGAGCCGTCGTCGTCATCGACCGCGACGACGCCCGCCTCCGACGCCGCCGCCCCGATCGAAGGCGCCCCGGCTCCCTCCGCGACCCCGGCGGGCACCCCCGCGCCCGCCCCGGCCGCGCCCGCGGGCAACTTCCCGCTGACCCCCGGCAACGAGCCGCCGCCGTCGCCCAAGTGACCCTCCGACGGTCTCACGAGAACCCCGAGGCGAGGCGGATCGAATCCGTCTCGCTTCGATCATTCCACGACGACCCAAGAGGCCCCCCCTTGCTGCTGAGCATGACCGGGTTCGGCGACGCCCGGACCCAGGATCCCGACGCCGGCCTGACGATCTCGGCCGAGATCCGCGCGGTCAACAACCGCAACCTCAAGATCACGACCCGAATCAACGACCCCTACGGCCGCCTGGAACCGGAACTGGAGCGCCTGGTCCGCGACCGCGTCCGCCGCGGCACCGTCCAGGTCTCCGTCCGCGTCGAGCGCCCGCGCAAGCCCGAGGACTACCGCCTCAACAAGACGGCCCTCGACGGCTACCGCGCCCGAATCGCGGAACTCGGCGGCGTCGTCGACTTCGCCGCGCTTATGACCCTCCCCGGCGTGGTCGAGGAACTGTCCACCGCCGCGCCCGACCTTGAGCGCGACTGGCCGATCGTCGCCAGGGTCGCCGCCGAGGCTTTGGAGACGTTCGAGGCCGACCGCGCCCGCGAAGGCGCGGCCATGGCCGCGGAGTTGGCGGGGCTCGGCCGCGCGATCCGAGAGACGGTCGGCCTGATCGCCGACCGCGTTCCCCATCTGGTCCAGGAACACCAGAAGCGACTCGTCGAGCGCGTCCAGACGCTGGTTCGCGAACACGGCGTGACCGTCGAGCCCAAGGACGTGATCCGAGAGATCGCGATCCTCGCCGATCGCGGCGACGTCTCCGAGGAGCTCGTCCGGCTCCGGGCCCACCTGGACCAGTACGAGGAGATCCTGGGCGCCTCGGAGAGCAGCGGGCGGAAGCTCGAATTCGTGGTCCAGGAGATGGGCCGCGAGACCAACACCATCGGCTCGAAGTCGCTCGACGTCGAGATCAGCCGCCGCGTCGTGGACGTCAAGGGGGCCCTGGAGCGGATCCGCGAGCTGGTCCAGAACGTCGAATGAGCGCGAACTCGAGGGAGGCCGTCGTGGACGCCGAGACCGACTGGTCGACCCTGCCGGGGCGGCTCGTGGTCCTCTCCGGGGCCTCGGGCGTCGGCAAGAGCACCCTGGTCCATCGCCTGATCGACCGCGCCGGCGGCAAGGTCCGACGGTCGATCTCCGCGACCACCCGCGCGCCCCGCGAGGGGGAGACGCCCGGCGTCGACTACGACTTCGTCACCGCCGAGGTCTTCGAAGCCCTGCGGGGCGACCTGCTGGAATCGGCCGAGGTCCACGGCGCGCGCTACGGCACGCCCGCCGGCCCGGTTCGCGAGGCCCTGGCCGCGGGGCTCTGCGTGATCCTGGTCATCGACGTCCAGGGGGGCCTGCAAGTCCGCCGCAAGGTCCCCAACGCCTTGCTCGTGTTCGTCCAGGCGCCCTCGCTGGAGGCGCTCGAACGACGTCTCCGCGAGCGCGGGACCGACGACGACGCCGCCATCGCCCGCCGGCTGGCCAACGCCCGCCGCGAGATCGAAGCCTCCAAAGGCTACGACGTCCAGCTCGTGAACGACGATTTGGAGGCCTGCGTCGCGGCCCTGATCGCGACGCTCGCCGAACACCAGTGTACAGGGGGCAGCGACCGTGATTGAAGAGTTGAAGGAAGAAGAGATCGTCAACAAGGTCGGCGGCCGGTTCAAGCTCTCCACCCTGATCCAGAAGCGGATGATCGCGCTGAACCAGGGCGCCCGCCCGCTGATCGACGGCCGCGGCCTCGATAAGATGTCGATGGTGATCCAGGAGATCATGCAGGACAAGATCTACCTGGACATGACCGACAAGCTCCAAATCAACGAGACGTCCGAGGAGTACGTCGAGGGCGAGACGGTCGATCTTACCCAGCCGTCGGATTAAGCGCCCCCCGCGCCCCAAGGGGTCGGCCCGGGGATGGAACCGCCGAAGCCCGAGCGGCCCGACGGTCGATGACGGGGGAAGCCGACTCCGTAATCGACCAGGCGCGGCCTCGCGCCCGTCGGCCGCGCCGCGGCGGCCGTGGGGACGAGGGCGTTCGGGGGGATCCATGCTCTTGCGACAGCGACTGTTCCGATCGGCCCCCGGTCTCGCCTTCCTGGTCGTCAACCTCTTCCTGGGCCTCAGCTTCTCGGGCTACGACCCCGGCGACGCGCTCCGCGTCGGTTCGGCGGCGGAGGACTCCGGAATCGCCGTCGTCTCCAACCCTTGCGGCCCGGTCGGCGCCCGCCTGGCCGAGTTCGGGCAACAGACGTTCGGCTGGGCGTCGTGGCTGGTCCTGGCGGCGCTCGCGGCCCTCAACCTCCTGGTCGTCCGCGGCCGACGTCCCGCCGATCGGCTCGGCCCGGCGGTCGGCTTCCTGCTGGTCCTCACCGTCGCCGCCGCCCTGATCGACAAGTTCGGCCCTGGAATCCGCCCCAGCCCGCCGGTGGGCCCCGGCGGCTACGCCGGCGCGCTGACCGCCTGCGCGCTGGAGGGGTACTTCGGGCTCGCCGGGATGCTTTTGATCCTGGCCGCGGCCGCGGTCCTCGGCGCCGCCTTGTGCCAGGAGGCGTTGGTCGCGCTTCCCTTGCGCGAGCTTTCGGCCATGCTGCCCGGATCGTTCCAGCGCGACCGGGCCTCCGCCCCGCCGCCCGCCGCGGGGGAACTGGCCCAGTGGCGGCACGAGGCCCCTGCGCTGACCGACGGGACCGCGCCTCGCGCCGCCCTGGCGCGCGTGACCGAGGTCGGGCCGCGGCCGGGACCGCTGGTGCAGCGCGGGCCGCAACCGACGACCGCCGCGCGCGGGTCGCAACCGCCGGCCGTGGCGCGGTCGTCCCAGCCGGTGCCGATGATCGACCCGGCGTCGCCGTTCCAGCTTCCGCCGTTCGAGCTTTTGGAGCCCCCCTCCGCCAACCCCGTGCGGGAGAACGAGACCCAGATCCACGCCCGCGCGATGCTGCTGGAGCGGACGCTCCTGGACTTCGGCTATCAGGTCCGCGTGGTCCAGATCGACACCGGGCCGGTCATCACCCAGTTCGAGATCGAGCTTGAGGCCGGGCTGCGGGTCTCTCGGATCGCCGGGCTCTCCGACGACCTGGCGATCGCGCTGGCGGTGCCGACGGTGCGGATCGTCGCGCCGATCCCCGGCAAGAGCACCGTGGGCATCGAGGTCCCCAACGAGCGCCGGACCACCGTCCACATCAGCGAGGTCATCGCCGACACCGAGACGTCGCGGGCGAAGTGCCGCATCCCCCTGTTTTTGGGCAAGGACGTCAAGGGGGCGCCGATGGTCTTCGACATGGCCGACATGCCCCACCTCCTGATCGCCGGCCGGACCGGGACCGGCAAGTCGGTCTGCCTCAACGCCATGATCACCTCGATCCTCATGACCCGCTCCCCCGCCGAGGTCAAGATGATCATGATCGACCCCAAGATGGTGGAACTCTCACAGTTCAAGAAGATCCCCCATCTGATGACGCCCGTCGTCACCGACATGAACAAGGCCGAATCGATCCTGTCGTGGGCGTGCGACAAGATGGACGAGCGCTACGGCTACATGGCCAGGGCCGGCGTGCGGCACATCTCGCTGTACAACCAACTGGGGGCCGACGAGATCATGCGCCGGCTGGCCCCGGAGACCGACGAGGAGGCGAAGGGGATCCCGACCTACATGCCGTACATCGTCATCGTGGCCGACGAGATGGCCGACCTGATGATGACCGCCGGCAAGGAGGTCGAGCAGCACATCGTCCGCCTGGCGCAGAAGTCGCGGGCCGTCGGCATGCACCTGATCCTGGCGACCCAGCGGCCGACCGTCGACGTCATCACCGGCCTCATCAAGGGGAACATGCCCGCGCGGATCGCCTTCCAGGTGACCAGCCGCAACGATTCCCGCGTGGTCCTCGACGAGATGGGCGCCGACAAGCTCCTGGGCAACGGCGACATGCTCTTTTTGGTCCCCGGCACCTCCCGACTCGTCCGCGCCCAGGGGACCTACGTCTCCGACGCCGAGTTGAACCGGCTGACCGACTACCTCTCGCAGTACCCGGCGGAGTACAGTCGGGAGATCATGCAGCTTAAGGCCGGCGCCGGCCCCGGCGGCAAGGAGCGCGGGGCGGCCTTGAAAGAACGCGACGAGTTGTACGAACCGGCTATTGAGATCGTCGTCCGCGAGGGCCGCGGCTCGTGCTCGCTGTTGCAGCGGGCGCTGGGGATCGGCTACGGCCGGGCGTCGCGACTGATCGACTTCATGGCCGAGGACGGCATCGTCGGCGAGTTCAAGAGCGGCTCGGCCCGCGAGGTCCTCTTCACCTGGGACGAATGGGAGGCGCTCAAAAGCGGCGGCGACTCCGGAGACGCCGCCCCCGGCGGCTCCGACGAGGCCGCCGCCTGAGCGACGTTTCCACCATGATCAAAGCGGCGTTCGGGGTCTGGGTCCTGACCGAAGTCGTCCTGGTCGCGACCGTGGCGGCGACGTACTCGATGTTGCCGGACCCCGTGGCCACCCACTTCGGGGCCAACGGCCAGGCCGACGACTGGCGGCCGCGATCCGACTACGCGGCCTATCTGATCACGGCCTCCGCGATGGTCTCGGCCATGTGCGCGGGGCCGCTCTACCTGGCCCGCAAACTGCCGGACTCGATGATCAACGTCCCGAACCGGGACTACTGGCTCGCGCTCGAGCGCCGGGGCGAGGCTTATGACCGACTCTTCGCCCTCGGCCTGGCGATCGGGGCGGCGACGACGGGGTTGTTCGTCGCCATCCACCTGCTGACGGTTCGCGCCAACCGCGCGCGCCCGCCTCGGGTGGCGACGGGCGAGGCGGTCGTCTTGATCGCGGCGTTCCTGGCGGTGCTGGCGGGCGTGGTCCTGGGCTTCAGCGGTCGGGCGTGGAAAGTCGACGCGACCGACTCAGAGCGGAGGCGGCGGGATCGGCGGGAGTGAGGAGCGTCGCGAGGAGGTCGCGGTGAAGTCCTTCAGGGCCGGCCTCGGCGCGGGGGCGTACTTCGCCCAGGGGGCCGGGCGACCATGCGCGGCTGACGCGCGGCTTCCGGTCGGGGCGTGGGACAAGCGGCTCTTGGGGTCGCGGAGCTTGTAGAACGACGGGGGAGCGTGGCCCGACATGTCGATTCGACCGCTCGCGTCCACCGCCGGATTGAAGTGGAGGGTCGAGGCCGGGCCGGACATGTAGCTCTTGGAGCTCCGCGCGGCGGAATATCGCTTGGCCCTTGAGAGTTGCTCCTTGCCTTCCTTCGCATAAGTGTCCGCCAGGTTGCCAGCCATGCCGCCATACTGCTGGGCCGCGACGGGACGGGTAACGAGTAAGGCGAACAACGCGAAACCGACCAGCGCGATCGTACGTCTCATGATGATTGGCGTCTCGTAAAAAGGACCAAGCATCGATGGCGGTCGTCGCCGACCACCTTGGATTTCACTCATTGTCCACGTCGGCGATGTTGATTTCAAGGACGATGACGTCGATTTTAAGAACGGCCGGCCCGGAAGGCGTCGAGGATCGCCACGGCCCCGCCGTCGCGGAGGGCCTCGGCGACGCGGCGGCCGAGACCGTCGGGGTCGGCGGGATCTCCGACCGAAGCGGCCGAAACGACCTCGCGACCGTCGGACTGGAGGACGGAGGCGTCCAGCAGAAGCCGGCCGTCCCCGCCGATCCGTCCCCAGGCGGCCAGCGGGACCATGCAGCCCCCCTCAAGCTCCGCCAGGACGCGACGCTCGGCGACGACCGCGGCGCGGGTGGCGGGATCGTCCAGCAGGGCCAAAAGGGCGCGCGTCGGCTCGTCGTCGGCCCGGCACTCGATCCCGAGCGCGCCCTGGCCGACCGCCGGCAGGAACGTCGGCGGTTCGAGGCGTTCCGTGACGTGGCCGCTCAGCCCCAGGCGATGCAGTCCGGCCCAGGCCAGGACCACGGCGTCGAGCTTGCCGTCCAGGGCCAGGTTCAACCGGGTCTCCACGTTGCCGCGCACGGTCGAGACCTCCAAATCGGGCCGGGCGCGCAGCAGTTGCGCCCGCCGCCGCAGCGAGCCGGTTCCGACCTTCGCCCCGGCCGGCAACGACTCCAAGCGGCGATGTTCCGGCGCGATCAGGGCGTCGGCGACGTCCTCCCGCTCCGGCGTCGCTCCTAGTACGAGCCCCTCCGGCCCTTGTGTCGGCAGGTCCTTGAGGCTGTGGACGGCGACGTCGACCGCGCCGTCGGCGAGCGCCCGTTGGATCTCCTTGGTGAACAGCCCGGTCCCGCCGATCGCCGCCAGCGGCGAGTTGCGGTCGCGGTCGCCGCGGGTCTTGATCTCCACGAGGACGACGTCCAGTCCGGGAGAGCGCTCGCGGAGGGCGGAGGCGACCCACTCGGCCTGCCAGCGGGCCAGATGGCTACCGCGGGTTCCGATCCGGATCGAACGCGGGAAGGCGGGGTGCGACATGACGGGGCTGGGACCTCGGCTACTCTTCGCGGGAGACGACGACGGCCACGACCCGACTCGCCCCGGCCCGCTTCAGGGCGCGGGCGGCCGAGCCCAGGGTGGCGCCGGTGGTCAGCACGTCGTCGATTAGAAGGACCGTCCGACCCTTCAGCGCGGCCCCGCGACGCGCGGCGAACGCGCCCCGCATCACGGCGTCGCGGTCTTGTCGGGTCCGGCCGACCAGGTGGGGGGTGTACTTGACCCGTCGCAAGGCGTCGCGGCGCTCCAGCCGCAAGGCGACGGCCAGGGCGCGGGCCAGGGCGTCGGTTTGATTGTAACGTCGGCGCAGTCGTCGGAACCAGTGCTGCGGGACGGGCGTCACCAGGGCGTCGGCCGGGACGGCCTGGAAGTCCTCGCGGCGGGCCTCCGCCTGGAGCGTGGCCAGCGCCGGCGCCAGAAACGCGCCGCGCTCGTCTTTCATCGCCAGCACGAACTCGCGCCAGGGGGGGTCGTCCTTGCGGTGCGGTCCCAGGGCGACGGCCGCGTCGAAGCCCAGCGACTTGCCGCGGCACTCGGAGCAGCCGCCGTTGAGATCGGCGTAAGGTCCCACGGGCAGGGCGCATCGCGGGCACGACGCGCCCCGGTACGCGGCGGCCTCCGCCAGAAGTTCGCCGCGGCAGGAGGCGCAGAAGGGCCCCCGGACGGCCGGGCCGGCGGCCTGACAGAGGACGCAACGCCAGGGGAAGACCAGGTCGCAGACCGCCTCGCCGACGATCCGAAGGACCGAGGCCATCCTCAACCCTCCGTCGCCCGCGGCCCGGGTCCGGGCTCGTCGACTTCCAGATACGGCTCCAACCGCTCGCGCAACTCGTTGCGGGCGCGGGCCAGCAGCGACTTCACCGCCGCCGGCGAGCGGTTCATCACCTGGCCGATCTCCTCGTAGCTCATCTCCTCGAACTTGCTTAGAAGCACGGCCATCCTCTGGTCCTCGGCCAGCGCGGCGACGGCCTCGCGGACGACCTCCGACAACTCCACCTGGCGCATCTGGGCCGACGCCGTCTTCTCGCGGCCGGGAACCGACAGGATCGGCGAGACGGCTCGCGAGTCCTCCCCGCCGAGCGCCGCGGCCGGCTTGCGGCCCTTGTCGCGGGCGTGGTTGACGGCCAGGTTGTTGGCGATCGTGAACAGCCAGGTCGAGAACTTGGACCGGGGCCGATACCCCTTGCGCGCCTTGTGGACCCGCAGGAACACCTCCTGGGAAAGGTCCTCCGCCTCTCCAAGATCGCCGACGACGTGGAACAACACGCCGACGAGTCGGTCCTGATACCGCGCGACCATCGCCTCGAACGCGCCCGGCACGTCGTCGCGGATCTGAAGCATCAGCCGCACGTCCGGGTCGCGAGCCTCCAGCCGGCGCTGCAGCGCGTCGAGTTCGCCTCGGCTCACGGTCGTTCCTTTCGACGTCGAAAGACGGGCGCGGTCACGAGTCGATGGCGACGACGGCCGCGGCGCCCTCGGCGGCCGACTCGTAGCGGCGGCGAAGCTGGCCGCAGGCCGCGTCGATCGCTCGACCCTTGGTCCGGCGCACGGTCACCGCCACGCCGAAATCCTGCACCGTCGCCTGAAACCGCCGGACGTCCTCCGGCTCGGGGCGGACGAACGGCAGGCCGGCGACGGGGTTGTACGGGATCAGGTTGACGTGCGCCTTGCGCCCCTTCAAGAGCCTCCCCAGGGCGGTCGCGTGCCGGGGTCGGTCGTTGACGCCTCCCAGCATGACGTATTCATAGGTCACGCGCCGGCCGGTGGCGCGGAAGTAGTCGTCGGCGGCCTCCATCACGGCGGTCAGGCCGATCTTCTCGTTGACCGGCACCAACTGGTCGCGCAACTCCTCCGTCGGCGCGTGCAGCGAGACGGCCAGGCGGTACTGGCGGTCTTGTTCGGCCAGCTTGCGAATCTTGGCGGGGAGCCCGACCGTGGAGATCGTCACCCGGCGCTGGCTCATCCCCAGGCCGTCGTCGGGGGAGCAGACCCGATCCAGGGCGACCAGCAGGTTGTCCAGGTTCGCCAGGCTCTCCCCCATCCCCATCACCACGATATGCGTGACCGACTCCCCCGGCGGCAGGAGTTGTTGCGCCTGCAAGACCTGGTCGAAGGTCTCCGCGGCGGTCAGGCTTCGCTCGACCCCCTTGAGGCCGCTGGCGCAGAAGACGCAGCCCATGGCGCAGCCGACCTGCGTGCTGACGCAGACGGTGCGCCGGGGGCCGTCGGCCATCAGGACGCATTCGACGTTGCGGCCGTCGCGACAGCGCAAAAGCAGCTTGTCGGTGCCGTCGTCGGCGACGCCGCGATAGGCGACCCGGGTGGCGAACAGGTCCCACTCGGCGTCCAGCTTGTTCCGAAGATCGAGCGGCAAGTCGGTCATGTCGGCGAACGACTTCGGCCGACGGTGGAACGCCCACTGGTGGATCTGCTTGAGGCGGTACGGCTTGTGCCCGACGGCCGCCAGCCACGCGCGCGCCTCGTCGGCCGTCGCCCCGAACAAGGGGCGTTTCTGGATCGTCGCCGTATCCGTTGGTTCCCCGTCGCTCATCCCGGCCGGCCCTCTGATCGCGCGATAATTCGGACGCCTTCATTGTAGAAGCGCCGCGGCCGGCGGCCAAGCGACGAAAACGGGCTCGGAGGCGGATCAACGCGGGGCGGCCGGACGGTCGGATTCCAGCGGCTGGACGTCCCCGGCCTCGGCCTGGCGGCGACGGAGCAAGATCGCCAGGCGGACGACCTCGTCGGCGTGTTCGGGGTCCGCCGAGAGGTCGTGGAGTTCGTCCGGGTCGTCGCGAAGGTCGAAAAGCTGGACGCGGTTGACGCGGGGATAGACGATGAGCTTCCACCGCTCGTCGCGGATGGCGCGCTGGACGTCGCGATAGGCGGTCAGGACGTCGGTTCGTCGAGTGCGAGTCTCGCCCTTGAGGACCGGGACCAGGCTGAGGCCCTCGCTTCCTTCCGGCCCGGCGACGCCCGCCAGTTCGCCGAGGGTCGGGAACAGGTCGTGAAGATAGGCGATGGCGTCGATCCGACGACCGACCGGAACGCCGGGACCGGCCAGGACCGCCGGGGCGCGCATCGAGTGCTCGTAGAGGTTCTGCTTGCCCATCAGGCCGTGGGAGCCGATCGCCAGGCCGTGGTCGCTGGCGAAGACGACGATCGTGTCCCCCTCGTGGCCGGCGTCGCGAAGCGCCTCCAGGATCCGGCCGACCTGCGCGTCGAGGTACTCGATCGAGGCGTAATAGTCCCCCAGGTGCTTGCGGACGACCCCTGGGGTTCGCGGGTGGGGGGCCAACTCCTCGTCGCGGATCTTCAGTTCGCCGTTGTCGAACGGGTGGTCGGGGAGGAAGTTCGCCGGCAAGGGGAGGTCCGCGTCGTGGTATTTGGCGCGATACTCGGGGGGCGTGACGCGGGGGTCGTGGGGGGAGTTGAACGCGACGTAGCAGAGGAACGGGGCGTCGCCCTGGTGGTCCTTGAGGAACCGGACGGCCGCGTCGGCGAAGAGTTTCACCGAATGCTCGCCGCTTAAGCGCCTGGGGCCGAGCTTGCCGTCGGGTCCGAGATCCTGAAGCGGCAGCTTGTAGGGGTCGCCCATGCCTCCCATGAAGATCGCCTCGGCGCGCTGGAAGGAACGGGCGAGCGACTCGGGGCCGTTGTGCCATTTGCCGGTGGCGAAGGTGGCGTAGCCGGCCTCGCCGAACGCCTCCGGCCACGTCCCTTGCCCTTTCAACTGGCGGTCGATGCGGAACAGGCCCCGGCCGCTCATGAGCATCGCCCGCGACGGCAGGCAGATCGCCCCTTCGAGGCCGCCGTTGCAGTAGACGCGGGTCAGGACCGTCCCGCGAGCCGCCAGGGCGTCGACGTTCGGCGAGTTCGCCGGCGAGCCCGGCGTCGCCACGGTGTCGGCCCGCTGGTCGTCGCTGAAGAGGAACAGGACGTTGGGCCGTCGCGCCGGGGCCTCGGCCGCGACGAGGGCCGTCGGGACCAGGAACATCGCCAGGACGGCGAGCGTCGAAAGCCGGCGGACCATGGCGTCGTCCCCGTCAAACGCCTCGAAAACGACGCCGCGAGAGGAGTCGATGGAGGTCGACGCGACGTTTGCGGGGTCTCCCGGCCTTGGAGACTCAGAGCGACGAGTCACGCCGAGTCCCCGGACCAGGAGCCCCAAGATGGAAACTGCCGACGTCGACCTCCAAGAGCAGGTTACCGCGGGGCGCGTCGCGGACGCCAGCCCCAAGATCCTTTGCGAGGCCGGTCGCCAAGCCGCCGTCAGGCCGCGAGCCGATTCGGGGGGATTGGTGAGGGGCCTCGCCGGGTGCTGTAATATGAGAGCGTCCCCGGCTCGTCGCAAGACGGCCCGCGGGCCCCTTGTCGATCGATCGAGCCACATGCGCCGAGGCGGGTTCCGTCCGATGAAGAACGAGGATTTCGAGAAGCTCGGGGTGTTCTATCTCGGCAAGGGGTACGACGTCCAGGAGCGGACGGGGACGCCCGACCTGTTGCTGTACGACTCCAAGCAGTTGACGACCCACGCCGTCTGCGTCGGCATGACCGGCAGCGGCAAGACCGGGTTGTGCATCGGCCTCCTGGAGGAAGCCGCGATCGACGACGTCCCCGTCATCGCCGTCGACCCCAAGGGGGACATCGGCAACATCCTGCTGACTTTCCCCAAACTCCGCGGCGAGGACTTCCTCCCCTGGGTCGACGCCGACGAGGCCCAACGCCGGGGGATCGACCGCGAGGCGTTCGCCGAGAAGACCGCCCGGACCTGGAGGGAGGGTCTGGCCGAATGGGGCCAGGACGGCGCGCGAATCCAGCGCCTGATGGACGCGGCCGACATGGCCGTCTACACCCCCGGCAGCTCCGCCGGGCTCCCCTTGACCGTCCTCCGCTCGTTCACCGCCCCCTCGGCCGCCGTGATCGAGCAGACCGAGACCTACCGCGATCGGATCGCCTCGGCCGTCTCCGGGCTGCTGGCGCTTCTGGGCGTCGACTCCGACCCGATGGGGGGGCGCGAGCACATCCTGCTCTCGACGGTCCTGGACGACGCCTGGCGACGGGGGCGCGACGTGGCGCTCGCGGATCTCATCCGCGCCATCCAGGCGCCGCCGTTCGACAAGGTGGGCGTCATCGACCTGGAGACCTTTTACCCGGCCAGGGACCGCTTCGCCCTGGCGATGCGGCTGAACAACCTGATCGCCTCGCCGGGGTTCGCCGGCTGGATGCAAGGAGAGCCGCTGGACGTCGGCGGGCTGCTCTACGCGCCCTCGGGCAAGCCGCGGATCTCGGTCCTCTCCATCGCCCACCTGAGCGACGCCGAGCGGATGTTCTTCGTCACGATCCTCTTGAACGAGGTCCTCTCGTGGGTCCGGTCCCAGCCGGGGACGTCCAGCCTCCGCGCCATCCTTTACATGGATGAGATCTACGGCTACTTCCCCCCCTCGGCCAACCCGCCCTCGAAGAAGCCGATGCTCACGCTTTTGAAGCAGGCGCGGGCGTTCGGGGTCGGGGTGGTGCTGGCGACGCAGAACCCCGTCGATCTGGACTACAAGGGGCTGTCCAACTGCGGGACGTGGTTCCTGGGCCGGCTTCAGACCAGGCGCGACAAGGACCGCGTGCTGGACGGCCTGGAGGGCGCCTCGGCCGCGGCCGGCGCCGGCTTCGACCGCGCGGCGATGGACAAGACCCTTTCCTCCTTGGGCAAGCGGGTCTTCCTGCTCAACAACGTCCACGAGGCCCACCCGGTCGTCTTCGAGACCCGCTGGACCCTCTCATACCTCCGCGGCCCGCTCAACCGCGACGAGATCCAAACGTTGATGGCGCCGAGAAAGGCCGAGGCGGACCCCGCCCCCGCGAAGCCCGCGCCGGTCCAGGAGGCGGTGCCCGTCGAGCCCGCCCCCGCCGCGCCCGTCTCGGGGAGCCGGCCGGTGCTTCCCCCCGACGTCCCCGAGTTCTTCGTGGTCGGCCCCGCGACGGGGAAGGCCCCGACGTATCGGCCCACGCTCCTGGGGATCGCCCGCCTGCATTACGTCGACAGGAAATCAGGCGTCGACTACTGGGAGACCCTGACCGTGCAACGCCCGGTCGCCGACGACGTCCCGGCCGACGTCTGGGAGGACGGGAAGCACCTCACCGGGCGCGTGCCGGCGCTCGACAAGGCTCCTCCCCTCGCCCCCGGCGCGACGTTCGCCGACCTCCCCGCCGCCATGACCCGCGCCAAGAACTACGCCGAGTGGGCCAAGGATCTCAAGAATTACCTCTACCGCGAGCGCCGGCTGACCGTCTGGACCTGCCCCGAGTTGAAGGCTTACGGCCGCCCCGAGGAGACCGCCCGCGACTTCCGCGTCCGGCTTTCCCAGGGCGCGCGCGAGAACCGCGACGCGGCGATCGAGAAGCTTCGCGCCCGGTTCGGCCCCAGGCGCGTCGCCCTGGAGAAGAAGCTGGCCGCGGCCCACGAGGCGCTCGGGAGGGAGCGGGAGAAGGCGTCGAAGTCGAGTTGGGACGCGGCCGTCTCCCTGGGCACGTCCATCCTGGGGGCCTTCACCGGCCGCAAGACCATGACCAAGACCAACGTCGCCAGGGTCGGGACCGCCGCCAGGGCCGCGACCAAGGCGGCGCGCGACCGCTTCCAGACCAGCCCCGCCCAGGACCGGCTCGACGCGCTCAACGAGGAATACGTGGACCTGGAGAACGAGTTCCAGACCGAGCTGGATCGAATCAAGACCACCGGCGGCGCGGACTCGCTCCAGCTCGACAAGCTGGAACTCGCCCCGCGCAAGGGCGACCTCACCGTCGAGCAGGTCGTCCTGGCCTGGACCGCCGAGCCGGTCGCGGAGGACGACGAGGCGTAAGGGCCCTCCCCATCATGGGGAGAGCCGTGACGGTCGTCGTTCGTCCCGATGGGACCGCCTCCCTGGAGTCTGTCCCATACGGGCGTCGCGGCCGGCGGAACGTCCTTCCCCCCTCGCGGGGGAAGGTGGCCCGAAGGGCCGGATGAGGGGGGG